>NZ_JBHHJU010000003.1:0-323864 GCF_042136325.1 Neobacillus sp. KR4-4 | reverse complement strand
TCAAAAATGATTAAGGCAGAATGCAGAATAAATATGAAATAAGCCGTAATTCGATTAAAAAAATCGGAATTTACGGCTATTTGAAATGCGTACCGGAAGGTACGTCTTTTTTATAATTCGGGCTTACGGTAATTCAATAGAAGAGGGCCAAAAAAATCAGATAAAAAAAACACCCCCAACGGGGTGCTATTTAGTGAATCTTATTTTTCTTGGATTATTATAAGCAAGCTCTATTAAATCTAATAGGTTTTCAACATCAGTAATGTCTTCCAGCCTTATATTGATTTGATTGTGGTAGCGTTTTGCTTTTTCAAATTTTACTTTATTACTGTTAATTTTATCTCTGATTTCTAAAGGAAAATGTAAAAGCAATGCATTTCCCCCTTCCCTGGTAATCGTTGCATACTTGCGGTAATTATCTCCTTTACGTGCCAAAGAAATGCAGCTTCTAAGGGAAACTATTTCAGTATCAGGATAAGAATTAACAATTAAACGATAAACCTTTTCCGCTTTCCTAACATTCACTTCATCTTTCATTAGTGTGAAAATCTCTTCTGGATAATGATAGATCACCTTTATCCCTCCTTTTCTCTTATATACTAATTATATTAAGAGAAGGGTTTTTATTAACAAGGTTCTCCCGATTATAAATTTTTTAAAACCCTTTATTTTATTATATTTTTATTAACTCACTCTTTTTAGGACACCAACACTACAAATAAGAAATGGTGTACCTTATTATTTTGTGTAATTACATTTGATGCAAAGTAGTAATAAACAGCTCCTTATTTTAACTTTTATTTTTTGAACATATTGGGCATCTATCATCTTGAGTTCTCTTATAAATACCGGCTTTCCATTCGTGTCCACATTTACCGATCCACCAGATCTTCTTATCTCCATTGGCAATTACCTTGGAGGGTTTTAAATCACCATTTTGAGTGGGGTGCCATTCTTTTGCTAGTTCAGGATGTTTAGTTTCGAAATCATTAAATCCTTTTAACACTTTTTGATTGGCACAATAAGGACAACCGGTACCCCTGTTTCTGCTATTTATTCTTGCTTCCCATTCGTGGCCACATTTACCAAGCCACCACGCTTTCTTATCGCTATTTATAATTACATCAGATGGTTTCGATTCCTGGTTTTTCACAGGATGCCATTCTTTTGTCAATTGAGAATTTTGAGATTCCAAATCATTAAAACCTGCTAGAACTTTTTTATTAGAACAATAAGGACAGCCAACACCACTATTTCTACTACCTATTTCAGCTTCCCATTCGTGGCCACATTTACCAAGCCACCATACTTTTGAATGACTCCCACTTAAAAACTGGGACGGGAGTAAATTTTGGTTTCTAGTGGGGTGCCATTGTCTTGCTAATTCAGGATTTTCCGTAGCTAGATCATTCTCTCCCATAATCAACCTACGTCTATGAACAATCCTTCTACCAGTGGTATTTTCATAACATCTAGGGCATCCATTTCCGTTAAACCTGTTGTTAACCTTAGCTTCCCATTCGTGGCCACATAGACCTAACCACCAGACTGTTTTATTTGAACTAAAAGAAATTTTTTCAGGTGTTAAAACTCCATTTTTTGTTGGATGCCATTCTTTTGCTAAATCAGAACTCATAAATGCAAGTGACTTGGCCTTTTCAGATATTAAATACAGTTCCATTATTTTTGGTCGATCACGAGGTATATCGATGTCTGCCATTAAATTCATCTTATATTTTTCATTTATATAAGCAATGACAAATTCAACGCAATCTTTTAATTCATTTTCATTTAATGTTTTTCTCACAAAACAATTAATTGTTTTAGGAAGTACCGGGCAATTTGGCTCCCTAATACGAATTACATCTATTTCTTTTTCCTCACAAAGTTTATTCTTTTTTATATCTCTTAAAGCATTTTTGTGATAAAATTCGCCGTCATACTCAATTGCAAGGGATAAACTTGGAATAAATATATCCAATTCTTTTCTGTTGAGAAAATCAGGGCGAAAATTTTCCTGAACATCATTAAATAATAATTTTATGTAATAAAAAATTACTTTTTCATTGAAGGATGATTTTCTTTCTATATCACATTCAGGACAACCTGTACCATTCTTTTTTGCTCTGTTGCTAATTGATGCCTTAAAACTATGTCCTTTTTTACAAAGCCACCAAACTTGTTTATGAGTTCCGGCTACAACTGTAGTTGGCGACAAATCACTATTCTTTTTATAATCCCATTCTTTACATAATTCTTTATGAGTAGTAGCTAAATCGTTGAATCCAATTAAAACAATCTTGTTATTACAAATAGGGCATCCACTTTTCATTCGCACCCTGTTACTTGGCGTAGCCTGCCATTCGTGATTGCAAAAACCCAACCACCATACCTTCACATCACTTGCTGGACTTATATTATCAGGTGTAAGTTTTCCATTCTTAAACGGATGCCACTCGTTTGCTAATTCAGGATTATGTTCTAAAAGTGAACCTCTTCTTTCAACAAGAGCCCTCTTTATATTTTCTGCTTGTTTCGTTTTTCGACATACTCCATTTGGACATTCTCTGCCTCTTATTCTGTCAGCTATGCCACTTTGATAACTTTCATTGCACTTATGACAAATCCACCATACCTTCTTTCGACTGCCACTCATACACTTAGATGGATGTAAGTCACCATTTTTATTGTAGTCCCATTCGTTCACTAAATCTGGATGCTCCGTGGCTAGATCATTAACACCTTTTTTAAAACTTCGCCTTTGCCCCAATTTCCTACCGGTTTTTTCTTCAAGACAAGTAGGGCAGCCTGTGCCACTTGTTCTATTCTTAATAGTAGATAACCATTGATGATTACACTTGCCAATCCACCATACTTTTTTTTGACTACCGTATCCAATATCTTTAACCTTAAAGTTTTCATTTTTTTCGTAATCCCACTCGGCTAACAAATAGTCAGTGCCATTTTCTACACACCATTGATATAAGCTTTTCTTCATTGGAACGATCTCTTTTCGAACTCATTTATCCTCGATTCCGCATTGTTTAAGTTACAAGAATTAGTCCATATTATGTCTGCGGCTTTATTTGTAATGTTACTTTCACTACCCCAAATCACCTTGAAACCGTATTTTTTATAGAAATAATCAAGTTTATCAAAGTGATTTTTATCTGCATAGGAAATCCAACCTGAAATTGTATTTATAGAGTTGTCTTTAGCAAAATTAATTAATGAATTGAGTAATGTTGATCCGTATCCCCTTCCTTCATTCTCTCCAAAAACTTCTATATCACCAATTTCAACCATCTTTTCACTGGTGTAATTGGCACTTAAACGAATTCGGTTCAGTACGATACCTTTTTTATGAATGACTTTAAGTTCTATAAAAAATGGTCCATATTTTTCATCTTGGTCAAAAATAGTACGATAAACAATGATACGTTCCCCATCTTTATGTAAAACATCTAGAATGGATTTATCAGGATCTTCGTTAATCTTTTTAATTTCCTTTTTTAATTCTAAATCTAAATCCTTTATTATAGTTCCAGAGTAATGTCTTTTATTCCTGTGTTTATCTATATCAAACAAAGAATTAAATATTGAACCAAACATAAAAACCACTCCCTACCAAGTTTATCCTCTGTCTAATTAAATAATTACTGTGTCTTATTATTTTACCATAAAAATCCAATCCGTTGTTTAACTCTCCAGTTCAGGTTAAAATTCACTTCACTTAATTGCCGAAAACCTATATCATTCAAATCAATCAAAATGGTCAGATTTTTTCATCTGAAATTGATATTTAAAATATTTTGTGTAAACTCCACTTGCGAAAGGAGTGATTTAGTTTTGGATTTTCAAGAGTTATCTTTAGGAAATATTTATGATGTAAAAAATAATCAAGATCTTATAGAGATGCTTTATTGTTCAATTTCTGAAATGATGGAATTTATTTTAACCAAAGTAGAAAATCACGAATTAGCTCAAAACATACTAACTCCCCAGTTCTCCGATATAAATAATGATATAACCTTTGGCCATAAGGAATTAATAGATACCGACACCCCTGGGGAATTAAAAAAAGTATATGAAATCCTAGTTCCGATTTACGATGAACAGAAAAGAGAACACTATAAGAAAAAGCCCTTTAGATTGCCGGAAACAGGCAAGTTCGTTCAATCTAATGCTAAACTTATCATTAAGCCTTTAGGACTTGTAGAAGTCCAATTCTGGGGAGCTCAATTATCTAGAATGGAAAAGGATACTAGATACTTAGCACCGTTTAACACTTATAAGTGCAGTGATTATTGGTATTACGATTACGAAAAGCAGCAATATAAAATGGTTCCCGAAGATAAAGTGGAAAAGGCTAAATTTGATCTACGTAAAGGAAAAAAGTTAAGTGAATTAGAATTTGAGGATACTAAAGTAAAAATTTTTATGGAGAGGGAAGCGATATTGGAGGTAGCTTTAAAACGAATTAAAGGATACGCAGAAGAATACCACGACCTTTTCGATATATTTCAGTTGGACCGATTCAATGCAAAATGGCATTATAAAATAGAAACTATACAAGAAAAAGCAGTTATGAAAAATTCGAAAATTATTTTAGATCCGACTGGCAATATCATTACTATCGATCCAACTATAACAGACATTCGAAACTATCAGAATAGATATTTGGAATTTATTCGTACCCATCTAAGTAAATGGCTGAAAATAAAACTAATTTTTTCTACAATTTCTGTTAGGGAATACAATGCTATTGTTAATGATAGCGGAAAAATTCATAAAAATAACTTAAAGGAAATTGATCGATTGTCTCTAAAAATGCTGCAATTAGAATCAGACCTAAAAAAACTAGAAAATGCATTAATCGCTCAAAACCTAGATACTTCCATTACTTGGAGCAATATTCCAAACAACCTCGACTCTGATATTGGCATAATTAAAAATAGGTGCGTTAAGTGTCTAGAGGAAGTTGTTAAGTTCACAGAGGCACGTTCGGAAAGTGGGTTAGAAACCAGTGATCCTCAAAAAGGATACATAAAAATTAATAGTAAGCGTTCGGAAGTGTTCCCAAATATAGCCGAAATCGAGAGACGACGTTCTTTAACTAATCATTTTTTTAGTGTAGAAAACGAACAAGCATATATAAAGAATTTATTAAGTTTTTTAAATAAGGCAGTGTTATAAAATCCTCTTGTTGATAGTTTAAAAGAAAGACCGGATATATCGGTCTTTTTCTTTATCTCCTATAACTAAACCAAGAATAATAAAGTACATTCCTTCACATAAAGAAAGACGTACTCCCAAACTATGGAAATACGCCTAATTTTTAACAAAGAACCTTCTTTATTTGTCGTATGGTAAATCTATTGTCATACCTAATAACTTGTCTTCATCTGATTTATCAGTAAGTTTCAAAATAGTACTCTGATCGATTAATTTCTTATAATGTTGATATTCTTCTTCGGTCGTAACATCTCTAATTGTAGAGATCATATCTTCATTAATTGATGAGATATATTGAATTTCTTCATTTTTAGTTTCCTCTTCAACTATTTTTAAAAGAGATAATCTCTGCCTCGGATCCATATTTGAAAATAGTCTACTGTCGTGGAAGAGAAAATTCACCTTATGGTTTTTTAATTTAAGCAAAGTCATATCAAAACAAAAAATACACACTTCACTTATTCCATCAGATGAGTCCCCAGTAATTTTAGCATTAATATCAAATCTGATCTGATTAAGACCATCGTTTATTTTAATGTCTAACCCACTCGCTTTATTCTTATAAAAAGCCTTTGAGTAGGATCTAAAAGTAGCCATAATATCGTCAAGCATATCTTTATGTTCCTTTAAATATTTACTAGCTTCTAATTTTTGTTCTTCTATATTGATATTAGCTTGTGCAAATCTTTCATCATAAGTTTCTATTAAATTCTTATAATCCATCACTTTTTCTAATTTATTTCGTAAGGTATTTAATTTGTCATATAGTGCATCATACTCTTCAAGAGCACCATATCCTCCAAGAAACTTCATTCTCTTATCCAATTCAATACCTTTTGCATTTATTTCTTTTTGTAAATCCTCTTTATCTTTCTGAAACGATTCTCTTTGTTTTTCTAACCGCTCTTTTCTGCTTGAGAGTAATTTATTATGAAACTCAGTAACTTGATTGAGAGTCTTTTTAACTTTGTCTTCAAATAGTGATTTGGCTTCACCGTACATATCGAGTATCTTATTTAATTCAATTTCTGGTTTTATACTTATACTCTTGTCAATTTTTCTAATTGAATTGTCGATAAGGCTAATTTTATTTCTTAACTCCCTTATTTCAAACGATAGAATATCCGCTTCCTCTTGAATGTCCCGATAGTTTTCTGCAACCTTAAATTCTTTTACTTTATTCTCTAAATCCATTACTTCATCTTTTAAATCAATAATTTCAAAATCTAAATCATCATTTCCAATAAAATACTCTTTTAAGATCGGGTCTTTTTCTACTATTTTTTTATTTTTATCCAATTCATCAATGCTCTTCTTTAATAACATCTTAGTTTCAATCAGTTTAACATCCATACCTAATAAAAAGGCATTGTTTAATAACTTAGCATAGTCTGTTTCCTTTTCTTGATACTTATCATATCTTGTATAGCTCGACTTATTTCGCCTTATAAAACGTGAAATTAAACTTCTAAATGTGAGATACTTAATTTTATTATCTTTTTCAAAACCAAATACTTTTTCCAATAAGAGATCTGTATATTTTCCAACAGTAATTTTTTTACCATTTAATATTACATTATTTTGATCTGAGCAATTTCTTGAAACAAAATATTCTTCACCATTAAGATCAAATTCTAAAGTAAAAATCCAACCCTCTAAGTTTTCTTCAAAAACATCTATTTTTTTACTTCCCAAACAAAAATGAATTAGTTCAATAGCTAACGACTTTCCAACTCCATTATAGGTATTTTTCAAATCCTTTTCTTCTGGATTCTCTCTTTTCCCCACAATAAAATTAAGACCGTCTTTAAAAATGATTGTATGGAAGCCTGATTTATTTGCACTCAACTTTCTTAAAAACATTTTATAAGGCCTCCATTCTCATTTGCATCTATAGTACCAATTGTAAATAAATAATCTAATGAGATAATAAACTTATCAAACGAATAATCATCAATTAATTTCTCAATCTGATTTTTACTCTTAAGTTTTTCCCATAATTCATCTATACCTATATACTTTTGATTATCAAGTAAACTGAGGATTATAGCCCCCATAGCAAATATTGATTCTGATAACTTTATGTGTTTTTGAGGTAGAATCACTATTTTTCAACCTCCACAAAGATGGGCTGTTCAAAAATGTCACAACTCTCAAAGTAAAATGCCATTAAACATTCAGTTGCTTGTTGTATAGAATTATTACTGTTTTTAGGCATACATTTATCTAATATATACATATACCTTCGGTCCGAATAATTTTCCTCATCTTCCTTTATTATTTTTTTAGACTCATTATATAAATCGACGAATTTATTCTTTATTTCATCTCTCAGAAAGTCTCCTTGATATTTAAAATATGTTTCAACATCACCATAGTTGATTGCTGCTGCATCTAATCTACGTTCAATGATTTTACTTAAATTATTAAAATTAATTTTTTTATTAAAATCTGGAACAAACAAATCGTCTTCTACATAATTTTTTGAAGGAAGATTTAATATATGTTGGATTACGTCATTTAAACAATCATAATCCACGTTATAAATCGAATGAGTTCTCGGAATTAACCCTACAACAGCTATAATATCGTCTTCATTTAATTCAAATAAAATATTTTCTAAATTCCTTGCAACAATTAATCCTGTTTTTATTTTTCTACTCTCTCCAAGTGTGTCTATGATATCTTGCAGCTTTAATATTTTTTTATGTACTTCAACGTAAGCACCTTTATACTTATCATTCACCACATAATGAAATTCCTTTATTTTAACTTCATCGGACCACTTATTTAATAGGCCGTCAAAGTCTTCCTCAAGCTTAGATATTGCATTATCAATACTATTTGATATATTTTCAGGTCCATAAACTTGGTAAAATTGACCATTATCTAAAATATACCCATCATTCTTCATATCTCCTAGTCTACCTTGAGGCTTAACCGCTCTGAAGTCTTTATGTCTATACCCCATAATTTTTGTAAATAGATCCTCAAAATTTTGACCATCACTCGAATATATTTTATTCTGAAACATAATTCTTGCTAAATATTTATCGTCTCTTTCCATAAATAGAATTCTCCTTGTAAAAGGTATCTATGAATATTTTACATTATTATCCTAATATTAACAGCTAAAAAAAGACCGAAATATCTCGGTCTTTTTCTGGGGAGACTTAAACTAAATATCACAGTTTACTTCAAAATCGGTTATCTTACCGATCCGCCCTTATGTTGGCGTATATATATACAGAAATGAACAGGTATGATGTTACTTAATTATACCAAGGCATTTTTCTAAAAGTTGTTCATTATTAATAATCACAATGGTAAGTTTTTTTCTTGCTCTAGTGACTATTTGGAAAAGCATTTTTGTAAGATGGTAATATGGAGTAAAACCTCTAATAGAAAGTAATCCATTCTGATCATAATAGAAGTATCTATCGATTACAGCAATTACTTTATCAAATTCTTGTCCAATTACTTTATGAGCAGAATCCCTATGCCTATTTTGAAAACGTTCATATGGCAACGTTGCATATTGTGAAGGAGTATAATTAATCGCCTTCCACCCTTTGGTTTCAAGAGTTTCTATATATTGTTTAGCACCTGATGAAGTCGAAAAGTATCGAATTTCAATATTAGAATAAACTTGAGTCGGGTTCCTTTTTGACAAGTCAAATAAATTTTTAATAAATGAAGCTATTTCTTTATTTGTTCGGATTTTTTCTGTTAATTGAAAATGTTTTGGTCTAAGGTTATCCTGAATATAACCAGGTATGTCATTCCTAATCTCCCATTCTCCCAAACATTGTTGTTTATCATATGAGAAAATACATTTAACATTGGTTTCTTTTATATCCTCTAAAATTTCTTCAAATTGTGATTTAACTATTCGCTGGGTCTCATCAAAAATAATTACGTCAAAATTGCTGAAATTATATGATTTATAATTTCTAATTGCTGCAATTTCCCAAGAGTAATCCACCTTTAATGCATTATGACCTCTATTTAATGTTCCGCAATGAATAATAAGGACTGACTTGGAACTATTTATATATTCTTTGGCAATATCATAGATTAAGAGAGTTTTTCCTGTACCTGCTGATCCTTCAATCGAAATATAACAAGGACTATCATCCGTACTTAGTTTTAAAATACTCTTTTTTATTGAGTCTTGATGTTCTGTTAAAAAATATTTGTTTTGAATAAAACTTTCAGTTGAATTAAAAGGAGATACTAGATAGTTTGAGGGGTCAAACAATTTATGTATATCTTCAATATCGATTACTTTTTGCTCATTTAATTCAGATATTAAAAATAGCATTTCTACTTCTTTTAATTCATCACTCTCATCTAAATAAAATAATTTTTGTTCTTGCGAAACATAAGTAAAGCTCAACACGCTTTTATCTAAAAACCCGAGGTAGTATTTATTTCGTATTAATTGTTCCTTTATTCTTTCACCTGTATTTTCCCTTTTCAATTCAATATTAATAATATTACTCTCCCCAAACCTTAAAAGGTCAAACTCCTTTCCTATCTGATTAATTGTATAACCAATATAATAACCATCCAAGAGATCCACTTCTGGTTCTATATCTAATATTTGATCCAAAAGAGAACGTAAATCCTCTATCTCACTATTTTTTATTTTAGTCTCAAAATTGTTTAAGTATAGGTCAAAAACTGTAGGGGTTAATTTATCTTTTGCGTTAATTAATGATAATAAATTTATTGGTTTCACTGATAGCATTTCCCTTTCATACTTTTATGACAAATTATAACATTAATCATCAAAATAGGATACTTTTGGAAATAAACAATGAGTAGTCTTTATATTAAATTACTAAAATGTATCCCATACAAAAAGACAACAATTTCGTTTTATTACCTACTACTTAATTTAAGTCATATGAGTTATACGTCTCATTCAATTTCAATGATTTTAAGGGTTTGTTTTTCTTTTTTTGTTTATTTTAAAAATTTCATCCTATAATTTTATCAACTGTAATTAAAGGTTTTTCTCTCGCTGAACTCAAGACAGAGTATTGAGAGAAATCTCGTATAGTTCGAGCAGAACCACGAGAAGAAAGGGCAAACAAGCTCTGAGTAAGGGGAGGTTTTTACTCTCCGTATAAACCAGAATTTTATTTCCAAAGGAAATCTAATTATGAGGTAATTTATCTTTAAGGAGTGTGATACAGTGAAAAACAATTTTTATTTTAGGAGAGTGATAAGGTTACTGGAACTCAAAATGTAAGTCCCCTACTTTTGACCGTATGAATGAAGTTCTCTGAGTAATCCCAGAAGTGGTAAAGAGACACGAAGAAAAAGTAGAACAAAAAACTTTTGGAGTGTGATGTAAACAAAAATAATTAGCTTTACCTAGTTTAATATTGTAAAGAAATGTATTTTGCTTTTAATCAATTCATTATGTGAGTATTAAGTTTAACCGAACCATTAATTAAACTTGGGCCAAAAGCCCGCTTTCGAGAGCTAAGTCCGGCAGTGGATAAGCTCCTACCTGCGTTCCCAATTGGGAGAAGTGGTAGGCGGTCTAGTGAACCTACGGGGGATCGAACTCTTTCTAAAAAAGAGAGATGGGTTGGTGTAAAGGAGGCACCAACTTGCGTGGGTATAACCTGCGTCCGCAACACGGGAGATGCAGATGGGTGATAAGTTCCAATGAGATATAGATGATGAGCTATATTTGATTGGAGAGTGTCACTACATTTAGAAGATACGTCTCTCGGGTCAAAGTACTACATAATGAGTCAGGATTAAGCCAACGAAATGATCGGAACGATCATTGTTGAACTGCGAGTTTCCGCGAATGCAGAAATGAGCGTTCAACAATTGAGTGAAGATACATTTCGTGCGTGTGCAGTTTCTCTCCGACCAGCGTTAGAGGAAAGCGAATGCGTTACATCGTGAAACGATGGAACGATGAGATTTCCGGAAACGTAAGGTTGGAGGGAAACTGCACAAAAATACATTACTTTTTTGCACCCAAATTAGGTACTAATCGACACCAAATCTCCTTTGCTTACTCGCTGTTTGTTTGCCAAACGGAGGAATGAAATGCGAAGCTTCATTCCCTCCGGGCAAACATTACAGCGAGTTAGCAGACGCGATTTTTGGGTTTCGCCCATTCTTAAATTAGGAGGTGATGCAAAATGGGCAAGAGAAAAAGGACAAGAAACAGAAAAAAAGAGAGAGAAAAAAAGCAGATTGAACGAACCAAATCTGCTTTGGAATTAGCACTTGAAAAAGTGGAGCTGGTCTTTCAAGTGGCTGAATTGAAAGAGATAGGAATTAAAAAGAAAAAACTAAGAAAAGAAACTTACATTTCATACAAAAAATCGATGGCAACAATGTTAACCGATATTTCAAAAATGGAAGGACCGAATTATAAACGACTCTCCCCTACTCATATGAACGGGAAAATGTGGGACAAATATTTTGAACATCTCATAGATCGTTACGATAAAGGCAGCCTTTCGGCCGGCCAGATACAAAGGCGTATACACGCCTTGGAGTTGTTCCGAAAAACTGTGAATGATACAGATTTATTCGGAATAGATATCACGATTCGTGTAGGAAACAAAGAAGAACGATTGGATTATCTAAAGGAACGAGGCGTTCTAAGAAGTCAAGATGAAGTAACGGCTATTAAGCCCACAAAACGTGATATTGACGCTGTTCAAGCTCATTTCAATACATCTACCAGGAACGGTAAAATATCGCTAGTTATCAACCAATTACAAGAGGAATGTGGAGGTAGGATAAAATCCATTTTCAAATTACTCGTTAACGATATCGACTTCGAGAAAAAAAAGATTACGTTCCGAAATGATAAAAACAACTTCACCCGGACCATTCCAATGACAGTAGCAGCTGAGAAGCTCCTCAGAGATGCTTGTGATGGAAAGAAACCGGGCTCCCCTGTATTTGCTCTCCAACATTCAAACGGTAATGATATGAACCTCGAGAACGCGGTAGAAACGGTTCAAAGATATACAAAAAACGCTGCTAAAAAGGCAGGAGTCTCCCGTGAAGAACGCCGTTTTACCACTCACTCCAATAGAAAGTACTACGCTCAAAAATTGTACGATTCCATACGTTTTATGAGCACATATCAGATTAGAAAAATGATTGGAGAATATGTAAGGGCTCAAGGTTCAAATGAGGAAATAATAATTGAACGAATGAGAAAAGAACTAGACCGAATCAATTACTATAGAAAGAAACACAATTTGCCTAAACGTGGATTAACACACGAACAATACAGAAAAATGTGTGTATCCCTACACCTCGGCCATAGCAGAATATCAGTTCTTAGCTCGTACATTGTGGTGGATAAGTATCAGAGCAAAAATTTTAGATAGCAAATTTCGGTTAAAAATGTACTAGATTTATTAATAATGAAAAATTAAAGTTTATTCATTATAGCAATAAAAATAGACCATCTAATTAAATCAAATTTAGACGATCTATTTTCTTTATACTATTAATTTTTTAACAGGTGAATTTATATTAGCACAATGTTGTTATAAATTATTTAGAAACTAGTACTTCTTTCTCACTTACGCCAATTTCATTCCTTATTCTTTCCATTACCTCTTTATCTTCGAAAAATAAAAGACCATAATTTTTGGATGCTGATATTAACTTATTATAAAGATATGCTGGATAAGTACAATTTGCAAATTCCTCTCGAAGCCTGATTTCCTGACATTCAACATTTTCCTTTATAAACCAAAGCTTATTTTTTTTAACAAACTGTTGTTGCCCAAACAATAAAATTAAAAGTTTCTTTCCACAATAGTCAAATGTTTCTTCATTTGATTCTCTTGTATCAATCTCATCCAAATAACTAGCCACTACATTGGTATTTGCATCAAAAATTTTAGTGAAAAACTTAGGATTTTTTTTCAAGGAAATAAAACATTTGTTTATAAGGCCTGTTTCAAAGTTTGTAATTAGATATTTAATAAGGAACCCTGTCGAACCGTAGTGTGAGATTTCAATACTTCTTATTAAGCATTGCAATAAAATAATTACTACAAAGTTTTTAATGTCTATAACTACTCTTGGGGCAAGAGCATCTTTTTTACCTTGTGTTTGTAAAGTCCGAAAGGATTGTATTCTATCCTTAAATATATATACAACCTTAGTTAAACTTTTAATATTATTATTTGAAATTAATATCATTAAAAGCTTTTTGTAAATTATTAAAACTTCTTGTAATGGAATTGAATTTAAACCAGACAAAAAATCATCCATTTGTCGATTACTATTAATATCTATTGAATCAAGAAATTCCTTTAAGCTTATAATAAAGAACTTTTTTAGGGTCTCTTCCTCATTTGTATACAAAGAGAAATAAAGTTGTGTAATTCGCCTCCCTTTATTATAATGCTGATTTTTATATAAATAATTTATTAAAGAAAGTGTATTTCTTAATAGGGAAGAATATAAATTTATATATTGATTATTATCTCGATTCAAAAGATATGGAGAAACATTTTTTAGGGAAGTATTATCAGACCCGAATACTTTTATTACCTCTTCGAATTTTAAAATACTATCCTCAAATTCCTGATTCATATTATTTTCAGAAACATATTTTAGATTTTGATAAACACTTTCAATATTATAATGAGCTTCTTGATATAAACCATTCAAAAGTCTTTGAAATCTAGAGCTCTTGTAAAATTTAGTAATAAGAATTATATTTCTCTGTGTTTCATTAATTGAATCAATTAGCATTTCATTTATACTCATACTAGCTAAAAGATAGCGTATTAACTTAACAAAAAGATAAATAGAACATAAAACCGAAGTAACAAATAATATAACCCGTTTATGAAGTAAGTTTGTAATATCCAAAGTTTTAGCAGGAAGATCTGCAATTAAGGATTCATAATTACTAGAAAGTGTGTGCCCAAATAATAATGTTAGAACAAACGATATAATAAATATTGCCACTAAATAATTTTTACCATTCTTTATTGATGCTGATGGTGAAATGCTTTTTTGCTCTCTATGGGTAAATACATAAAATGCTGAAACAATAGAAACTATAATTGCTAATGAGGCCGAAATACCGGAAATAGCATTATTAATTACATAATCATTTATGCCGTTAAAGCCCAAGTTCTCTTTAATTTCAGTTAATTTATCTACAACACTAGGACTAAGGGTTAACTTTTCAGGGGGGTCTCCATAAAAAAACGTATACAGATATATAGAAAATACTATTATTATTAAGGCAAGGGTGCTTCTAATAAAAGAATAATAAACAAAAACATTAAACATATAAAATAATGCAGTTTTTATAAATAAACCTTTGATTGAAAAATTTAACTTAATGGCAAGAAGAGTATCAATAAGTACATTTCCTATTACTATATAATATTTTTTTATGCCTTTTATACTAGGCTTAATAAACAAAAGACACTGTCTAATAAAAATAACAATTCCATCTATTAATTTTTTCATATAAATCCTCACTTAACAATAATAAAAGAGACGAATAAAATCCGTCTCAAGTGATATACAAGTTCTATATTTATAATAACTTCTGAAAATATTTTTGCATACTATTTTGTTCAATTTTTCCATTTCTATTGGTATAAAGCCAAGGATCTTCTTGATGAGTTAATTCCTCCAAAAACTTCCCATCAAATTTACCATATTCTTCCCAAACCTGATCAAGCACCTTTAATTCCGCTTTAGAAAAAATATTTTTCCCATTTTGTTTGTTGTTAAATTTATCATTTTGTATTGTAAAATAACCAAAACTTCTATATTCATAGTATAGTTCCGGAACTACGGGTCCGTGATCCCAAGCCCTTATTTCTTCCTGGAATAGTGGCTTTCTATTTATGGCTAAATTCCAACCTTGAGCATAATAAACAAGTTTTTGCAGTTTTAAGTGGGTGATTGCCAGAGGTGTTCCGGGTACACTTTTACTTATAAAATATTTAGCAACATTTAATACATTTGCCAAAAAAATCCCCCCCCTCCTAATTTTATTTTATATTATGAACTTAGAGATGTCACTTGATTTGTTTAGGAACATAGTATACAGTCTAAAAAGTCCTTTGCAACCGAATATGTTATTCCTTATTTACTTTTTCTTCATTAACAAAAGTTGTTTCATTGGAGAACAGTCGTACTTTACATTTAAAGATAAATTCATTTCTCAATTCAATTACAACATACAACACCAGAACAAGAAAAAGCCACCCCGCAGCGTACCAACTAAGGGTGGTTCTTCTCGCTTAAATTTGGAACCCCTTGTGTTAGCAGCACAAGAAGTTCCCACGCTTACCGGCCACTTTTCCTGGTGAAGGTAATTAAGTGGCTAAAACCAATGGAATTTCTAATTTTTATTATACCCAAAGGAGAGAATTACCTACAAAGATTATTCATCAGTGTCTGCAATTTTTTTACGTAATTCTGGTGTCCTTCAGTGTTTTTCATCGTCTCATAGTCTTTGTATGCTGTACCAGTTTTATAAGGCTCTAGAGTGGCATAAGCGTACTCTAACGCTTTTTTTCTAATGTCCATTAATACCACCATCCAATTCCAAAAAATCGTCTAGGTTTGGTAACAGTAGCAGAAGCAGAAGGTTGAGTTCTCATATGTCTCGGCAGCCCGGGATAACGGAGATCCTTAGTTTTCGCCTTTTCTTCTTCAGTCGGATTGGCTATCCTCCTGGAGTATTCTGTAATGTGGCTTATTTCTTCTTCTGTAAAATGTGGATTACCACTAGAGTATTTACGGCATTGTTCAATGACATAATCCAGGTCCACTCCACCGATTAACTTTTTTTCTTCAAAACTCATTATTCAACATCATCTCCAATATAATAGCCATCTCTTAATGTAACAGCATCCCAGAAACCAATTTCTTTAGCATTAATAGGCTTATACACACTTTCGACAATACCTTGTTTGCATAGTTCTTTTGAGAGTAAATGTCTCCACTCCTCGTACATAGTGGCAGCAACAGCTGGATTAATATTTTTAAATTCGGCATCTAATCCATTTCTGCTCATTATGTCTCGAAGGATAATTTGGACCAACTTCTTTTCCAATTCAACAACATTATGTTTGTTGTCCATTTTTTTCATCCTTCTTTCTAACGGGATATTATAAAGGAATATCTTCTGCTTCTTTAGTAGTCCATTTTTCGTCCATCTCCATAAGGGAATACTGGTCAACACCGCCTACTACTGTACCTTTTTAGTACTCGCCCATTTTTTGAGCCCATCAAACTCTTCATCGGTGATTGGATAGTATTTGCTAAGTACCTCTAGAACAGAATCTAAGTTCTCAGATTCTCTTTCAAATGCTTGCCGGTACATCTTGTATTTATTTTTCCTGGCCATATCTTCAAACGTTTCTTTAGTAGACTTATCGAAAACGCCACCAGTGTTACTATTTAAATCCTCTAACGAAATTTCTTTTTGGACTTTAAAGATTCGAGCATTACTCACTTCATTCAGTTCGATAATATTACGAACTTCATCCTTGGTATTGCAATAATAGGTCTCTTGACCGTTAAAGACATCGTAAACCACGATATATCTCACATTATCTTCCACTAACTCCCAACCTTTTCCCCGTAAAGGGATAAAAACGACTCTAAGATCTCACATCCATCTTTCTCTGTTTGATCCGTAACATCATATAAGAAGAAGGTTACTCTTTCTAGAAGTTTTCTGTCTTCGATTCCTTCAATTACTTCTCTGAATTGAACATTTATTTTCATTTTATTTGGATGCCTGGATTGCTCCATTAGTTCATCAATCTCAAGATATAAAAACTCTTTCATACTTTTCATTATCATTTTATCGGATTCCATCATAAAAAAGCCTCCTCAAGTGCAAATTTATTAGAAAAACAAGTGCTTTGAGGTTATAATTGGCTTTGGAGTTACCCCTTTTGGTAACTTCACCGGTAAATCCACTTCTGTCTTGGTCGGCGGGGGTGGATTTTCTATTTTGGCCAATAACCTCTCAATCACCAAAATCCTCTCACTTTCTCCCAGGGAAAAATGACAGAATCGACTACTTGTTTACGTTTAGGGCAATATCTTCTTTTTAACTTTGGCTTATCATCATTTTTCATCGGTCTTAAATCTTCTTTAAATTGACGAGCACAATACGTACACACCGCCATTTTGTTTTTGCTCCTTTAACCCTCCTTCTCCGAACACCAGATGGAAAACTTCATTTTCAATATCCCAATCAATCTCTATTTCCTCATCATCCATAGAATCACCCCCTTCAAATAACAGAACACTAGTTCTTATTGTAAACTAGAATATTTATCCAAGTAAAGTATAAAACAGAAAACGTATTCGCTTTATCATCTGTCGGATATACAAACGAGGTTAGATAATAAAAGTGAATTAATAAATTACTGGCACTTCAAAAGGATAAAAGGATCTGTTAAAAGATTCATTTATTAATAGAAATACACGCGATACAAATTTTTTTAAGACTCCCCGGAAATACTATCTGCAACTATTATAAGCAGGATAAACCGAAAAATTTCATTTAAACCGTATACGGAGAAAAATTTGAAATAAATTATATGATTTTTGAGCACTCTTCTAAATATCGAGGTTCCGTTTTTAGTAGAAACTATTATAGGAGCCTTTCAATATACTTTTATGTAGAGAGTGGTCAGATAGGAGTAGATGAAAGAGTGGCCGGCTAAACTGATTAACAAGAGGAACAACAAGAAAACACCCTGCTGGCTACAGGATGTATATATGTCTTTTTATTTCACTTTATATTTTAACTTACCTTAAAAATTAATAATCGACACTGTCGCTGCACATCCTAAAATTACTAAAAAGTACCTGGAGTAATATTTCTCATTTCAATATTCGCTCTCTCTTTGTTTAAAAGCGATGTAACGTTCAATAGTTAGTTTGTAATTTTTTATTGAGTTAGGTTTATATTCTCTTTCTAAATTAGCAAATAAATCTCTGGGAAAACTTGTTTGCCCTTTATAAATCCCTCTTTCTATTAGTCCGTTTAAACGATGTTGATATTGCTTGGCTGATTCTTCCCCTAAATGATATTCCTTTATCAAAAATTCTATAAATTTCACTTTACATACCCCCACTTTTATTAATTATTAAATAAATTAAATAGTTACCTTGGTTCCTAACTAATCTTCCTCAATTTTACTGTCCTTATCTCTGTTTTAAATCAAGCAATATATAACTTTCCCAATAAAGTTCAACTTTTCTCATTTCTTAGATCAAACGATTTTCAGTCAATAACAGCAGCTTCAAGTGTGAGTTTATTAAAATTGAATTGTAATAGCTACCCTTTTTTACCGGATTTTCTTTTAAGATTTTTTGGATGACTGGTTTCATCCTGTTTAATCTTTTAACGATAGCTTTTACACCTACCAAAGTATTTTAATCCTCCCTAGCAGGTCTTTTCTGTAACTCTTCCAAACTTACTTAGCCTAATAAATCGCTACCAATAAGAATTCTTTTGGTGGCAGCATTATGTATTTCTTACTTCTAAACTTAACAGGAATAAAATACCAACAAAATTTTAAAAAAATTTTTATCAAACCATTGAAAAAGCAAAATCTAAAAAAATATAATGTGCACGAATTAAATAAGTTAAATAAATAAATTACTTTAAAACTTTACAAATAAAGAAATGAGGATAAGAATGCACAAGAATATTGAAGATTACCCTAGTATTTTAACTGCCGCAGACTTAGCAGAAATCTTAAGGATCTCAAAACCAACGGCATATGAATTAATGGAAAGCAACCACTTCCCTTTAATTAAATTTGGAAGGAGTAAAAGGGTCTTAAAAGCAGACTTTCTTAAATGGCTGTTAAACCATTCATCAAATTAAGCTTGAACAGTTTAGAAATAGTACTTATCAACTTTAAATTTCTTTTTAAAAATTTCTTACCCATACATCAAGGTGATCAGGAGGATATCTATAATGAAAAAATTTGCGGAGTTGCCAGAGGTTCTCGAGGTGAAAGATATACAAGACTTCTTAGGAATTGGAAGAAGTCAAGCTTATCAACTAGTAAA
This sequence comes from Neobacillus sp. KR4-4, assembly GCF_042136325.1. Taxonomy (NCBI): domain Bacteria; kingdom Bacillati; phylum Bacillota; class Bacilli; order Caryophanales; family Bacillaceae; genus Neobacillus; species Neobacillus sp. KR4-4. The sequence goes on along the minus strand of NZ_JBHHJU010000003.1, from coordinate 304,532 downwards.
GTCAAATTCTTTCCACGTAGTTACTGTGGGTAGAAGAATACTTATTCCCAAAGATTCATTTAAAAATTGGTTTAAAGGAGAAACAATAACTGTTTAAACCAGCGTATAAGTTTGAAGATTTAAGCTGAAGAGTCTTATTGAGGGTCATTAAAATAAATTGTGAAAGTTGGAGACATAAAATGAACAATTATTACCCTAAAAAAAATCCTAATAATAATACCTATTATTTTGTGCTTGAAGCCGGTAAGGACTCAAATGGCAAGCGGAAAAGATTAAGGAGAAGTGGATTCAAAACAAAAGTTGAAGCAAGAAAAGCAATGGTCCAGTTGTTAATTGAAGTTAAGGGATCGCTTGATTATTGATAATAAAAGTAGGATTAATGCATCACTACTGAATAACGCTTTACAAATATAAAGGGATACCAAGAGTTTTTCCTAAAGTTTAAAATTTGTATTATGATATAGATAGGTGCAAAACTGCTTGGTGTCCAGCTATTACCTGAGAGGAGAAATTAATAATGGCTGGCAAACTTAAAAAGGATAAAGAAAAAGGAACATATTATTTTGTATTAGAAGCTGGTAAGGGGGCAAATGGAAAACGAAGAAGAATAAAGAGAACAGGATTTAAGACCAAAAAAGAAGCAAATGCAGAAATGATTAAATTAGAAACTGAACTGGCCATTAATACTACTACACCACAAGAAAGTAATATGTCGTTAGGTGAATACCTAGATTACTGGTTAGATAACTACGCAAAAACAAACACAAAACCAAAGACGTTTGTTGAGTATGAGAAAATAATTAGAAATCATCTTAAACCATCAATGGGCCACGAACTTCTAAACACATTAAAGAGTATCCAAATTCAAGCATATTATAAAAGAAAATTGGAAACCTTATCTGCCCAGTCTGTTTTACATCAACACCGGCTACTATCCAAAGCGTTAAATGATGCTGTTGATTGGGAGTTTATAAATAAAAATGTTGCTAAAGGGGCAAAACCCCCTAAACCTATAAAAACAGAAATGAAAACTCTTAATGTTGATCAGCTTAACCTATTATTCAAATCAGCAAAAGAAAAATCGCCAACGTATTTTCCTATTATTTACGGGGCTGGTCAAACTGGAATGAGAAAGAGCGAATTAATTGGACTAACCTGGCAAAACGTAGATTTAAAATCTCCGAATCCTAAGCTTTATATTAGCCAAACAATTACCGAAGCAAATGGAAAATACTTTTTCAATCCTATTCCAAAAGGCAAGAAACCAAGAAATATAAAAATAACACCTCAACTTGCTAAATTGTTAAGTGAACTTAAAATTGAGTACGACTATCAAAAAAAAGTTTTTGGTGACACCTATAACCCTAATAACTTGGTTTTCTGTAATTCTAGAGGAAACATTATGGCACCTTCCGAAATTACTAGGGCATTAAAAAGAGTACTTAAGACAGCTGGCCTTCCGGATATTAGATTTCACGATTTAAGACATTCACACGCAAGTATTTTGCTTTCGGCAAATGTCCATCCCAAGATTGTAAGCGATCGATTAGGACACTCTAAGATTGGGATAACACTGGATACTTATTCTCACTTAACAGATTCACTTGAAGGATTAGCAGTAGAATCGTTAGATCAAATGTTAGACTAAATTGGGTGGCACAAAATACGTTTCGGCACTTTTTGGGCACCTACTAAAAAAAAGAGACCGATCGCACTCGGTCTCCTGCTCTATGTATAATCGCTAAAAGACTTGGTATAACTGGTTTGGCGGGACTGCGTGGGAATCGAACCCACCAGACCTGGCACGCAGGTCTCAAGCAGTTTTGAAGACTGTGGAGGACACCAGTACCCCATTCAGCCCCATGATTTTAATATATCAATATAGTTGTAACTATATCAACAAAAGCTATCTTATCCAATAGATTTCATCATTTGTTATCATATTACAATGGAAAATGATGATAATCAATACATACCGCGTATTTGTCATTATTTCGACAAGCTTTTCAATTGTCAAAAAGGAATTCTTAAGTTGATTGGAGATTACTATACCAGCAGAAGAACATCAGGTAAAATTTATACAATTACGTCCAATACTTGTCTATCCTTATAAAAAAAGATTATAATAAGATGAAAATTAGTTATTTATGTAGGTGAATAGAATGCTTCATGGTTGGTTTTTATGGTTTATCCTGTTCTGGGTAGTTTTCCTAGTTGGTTCTTTTGCCATCGGTGGATTTTTTATGTTCCGGAAGTTTTTGAAAAAGATGCCGAAAGAAGATGGCAAGTCAGTTATGGATTGGGAAGAACATTATGTTAATGAATCCCGTCATTTGTGGGGGCCTGAGGAGAAAGTGCTTCTTGAGGATTTAGTGAGCCCTGTTCCCGAACTTTTCCGTGATGTGGCCAGACATAAGATTGCAGGAAAAATTGGCGAAATCGCCTTAAAAGAAAAAGCTCCAAAAATTACTCAAGATTTAGTTATTCGCGGCTATATCCAAGCAACACCAAAGAGAGATCATAAATTCTTACGCAAAAAGCTGTTTGAAAATCGGATTGATGTCGCTCCATTTGAGCACCTATTTTAACCGTCCATCAAGGGACGGTTTTATATTTTCCACTAATAATCGTATAGTTATTAACTTTTGACTTTGATTGATTTACCTTTAGTCTTATTTTTTAGACTCTTCGGTAAATGAAACAGGCTTGGATTTACCGCAAGTCCTCTTTTTTACACGCCTCGGTAAATGAAACAGGCTTGAATTTACCACAGGTCCTCTTTTTTACACGCCTCGGTAAATGAAACAAACTTGGATTTACCACAAGTCCTTTTTTTTTACACTCAACGGTAAATGAAACAGACTTGGATTTACCGTAAGTCCTCTTTTTTACACGCCTCGGTAAATGAAACAAACTTGGATTTACCACAAGTCCTTTTTTTTTACACTCAACGGTAAATGAAACAGACTTGGATTTACCGTAAGTCCTCTTTTTTACACGCCTCAGTAAATGGCCCAAACACTCAATAATAACAACGCAACTTTCTATAATGTTTCCTAAACTTACCTAAAATTAAATCAAAAAACTGATCCAATAAAGGACCAGTCTCTCTCTTTACTATATCTGTTTCCCACCATGCAGCTGTTTGAACAGTTTTTTATAGTCCAAATACATCGCGATCCGCCAAGGCACAATCATTGAATAGGCCAGGAGGAAGAACATACCGCTTAGTTCTCCAATATCAATGGTTGCACTTAGCACCGACTTCATGACAAGACGTACAACTAATAGCCCAACTAATATAAAGAAAAATGCTTTGGAGCGTTTTAGATAAATATCGTTATCACGAATTTCAAACTTCGAGGTTTTAATAAGTAAAATAGAGAATAGCATCCCCACAATTGCTGCCTCGAACATTTCTGCTCCAGTTAATCTAAATTGCGGTTCAATATACATTAATGCCCCGCTCGACATGAACAGAGGCGGTAGAATTATTTTACGAGCATTGGTGGGTTTCTTTGCGGCTTTCATCCGGACTACTAAGGCCAGACTACCCATAAACACCGCTCCAATTGAAGAAGCAAGAACTATGTTCATTAGATTCATTCCTTATCTAATTTATTTACTACCCCATTATAACTCAAATAAATGGATTTGAAAAAAATTATCTCAATAAAATAGAACCCATTTTTACCAACCTTGTTATCGATACAAAAAGGGAAAAACCTCCTCAGGAATTTTCCCTTACATACAATATTTATATTTTTATATATTAGAACCCTGTAAAGCCACCAAACAAATTTGAAAAAATCGAAATGATTTTTGTCATCCAGTCAAAGAATAAGACAATCCCCATAACAATCATTATGTAACCACCAATTTTGACGATTTTCCCGCTGTTCTTCTTAATCCAATTCATGCGGCCAAGGAAAAATGAAAGAATAAAGAAAGGAATCGCAAAACCTAGCGAGTATGCAATCATATACATCATCCCAGAACCAGGATTAGTCGCTGCTAAGGAGATAACAAATGAAAGAATTGGTCCGGTACAAGGTGTCCATCCAGCTGCAAACGCCATCCCAATTAAAACGGAACCAAAATAGCCAGAAGGACGATTTTTAAATTCAATACGGCGATCCTTCATCATAAACTTCGGATTTAAAATTCCAACGATCACTAAACCAAAGAAAACAATAAAAATTCCGCCGAGTTGACGAATTAGATCTTTATACTGTAAAAAAAAGCTTCCTAGAAACGAAGTTCCAAATCCAATTGCAATAAAAATAATTGAAAAGCCTAGTAGAAAAAATAAGGTGTGGAGTAAACTCCGCCTTTGAAGCATGGCATTTTCACTTTTTAACTCCCCAACAGACATCCCTGTGATATATGAGAGAAATGCAGGATAAAGCGGCAAACAACAGGGTGAAATAAAACTTAAAAATCCTGCCCCTAATGCTAAAAATATATTTACATCTGACATATTAACACTCCCACTATAGTCGATACGTTTCTATTCTAACAAATGTTTGTTGTAAATGATAATGTTGAACTTGAATATTTTGTGTCGCACTCGTTTTTTATTTCTCCTTTCCAATATTCCTCCTAACTATTTATATGCATAAATTGGATGGGTATTTATTTACAATTCTCTTTGAAAAAATTTACAACATAGGTTATACTAGTAAAACCAATTGAAATTTGGTATATTAGTATTCTGTTTTAACCAAAATTTAGGGGTTACTCTGGAAAGGAAATCGGCCGTGACAAAGGATGATTTAGTTACATTAATTGAAAAAAAACGAGCTGAATTAATTCAAGTCGCTACTAGCAACGGCTTGACATCCTCCGTTGCGATTCGCTACAGCCAGGAGCTTGACCACCTCTTAAATGAATATCATCGTATATATATAAAAAAGGTTCCATCATCAGCTTGTTAAGAAAAAACTCCTATAAAAATACGAAAAGCCTGGCAGCGCTGCCAGGCTTTCTTCATTAATTCACAACATCCATACTCTCTACCACTCCATTTTGTAAAAGGAACATTTTATGGTATAACCCACCTAGAGCGAGCAGTTCCTGATGTGTTCCCCTTTCAACAATTTCTCCTCGGTGCAAAACTAAGATTAAATCAGCATCTTGAACCGTTGACAGCCGATGAGCAATCGCAATGGTGGTTCGCCCTTTTCGCATTTTGGAGAGGGCCGTTTGAATAGCTTCCTCTGTTTCCGTATCAATATTGGCTGTTGCTTCATCAAGGACCAATATTTTAGGATTGGTCGCAATCGTTCTAGCAAAGGCGATTAGTTGCCTTTGACCGCTAGAGAAAGTGGTCCCTCTCTCTACTACTTTATGGTCAAATCCATCGTCCAATTTTTCTATAAAGGTATGGGCCTGGACAAACCTCGCCGCCTCTTCCACTTGTTCGTCCAACATGTCATTGGCATGCAGGCGGATATTGTCCTTAACCGTCCCGAAGAATAAAAATGGATCCTGTAAAACGAGGCCCATTTTCTCTCGGAGCTCTTTTTTGGTGAAATTTCGGATAGAATGACCATCAATGAAGATGTCACCCCGTTCATATTCATAGAACCTCATCAACAAATTAATGATTGAGCTTTTCCCGCTGCCGGTATGACCAACGAGTGCGACGGTTTCGCCAGGTTTAGCCGTGAATGAAATAGATTTAAGCACATCCTGTTTCCCATTATAGGAAAAACTCAAATCCTTAAATTCAATTTTTCCTTGCTCAATCGCTAGAATGTTCTCTTCCTTTTGGGCAGGTGCTAACTCCGATTCATCTAATAAGTTAAAGACGCGTGATCCAGCGACAATTGCTTGCTGGTACAAGGAAAGTCTCATCATCATTTGATTAACCGGTTCAAAAAAACGATCCAGATAGTTGATAAAGGCATATAAAACTCCGATTTCAATCACATGGTTCAAAGAAGTGAGCCCAAAATACGATAACACAATAATTAATGCTATAACGTAAATCAAATCAATCGCTGGTCTTAACAGAAGGCCGTCAATTTTAAGGTTCTTTATTCCTGCCTCATAATGCTGGTCATTTATTATTCCAAACTCAGCTCGGAGTCTTTTTTCCTGACGAAACACTTGAATGATGCCCATTCCTGATAAAGATTCACTTAACTTGGCATTCAACTGGCTCAGTCGTTCACGCATATCAAGGTAGAATCGTGAACTTAACTTTCGATAGAGGTTCATAACAAATACCAGCATTGGCAGGATAATAATGCATAATAATCCAAGTTTGATATTCAAGATAAACATCGCGATAAAAATCCCCGATAATAAAAAACCACCTTGGATAAACGTTGCAATGACTGTGACAAACATGTCTTTAATCGCTTCGGTATCATTCGTTACCCTAGAGACAATACTTCCGGCAGGTGTTTGATCAAAATATTTCAGCCCAAGTGACTGAACTTTAGAAAAAACATCTATTCGAAGCTGTTGAATAATTTTTAAAGCTAGCTCTTGGAATTTTACAAATTGAAAAAACATTAGAATGGCTTTGATGATTTGAATCCCCATATATGTGGAGCCAAGGATTAATAGAGGCTGAAATTCAAGCTTTCCGGGTGTTAAATAATCATCGATAAAAATTTTGACAAGGATCGGAAGGACAATATCACCGATGGTTGTTAATAATAGAAAGATAAATGCCATTCCTATCAGTTTTTTATGTGGTTTCGTGTAGGACAGCAGCCGAAATAATATATTTCGTTGTTCACGGTCAGAAAGATGTATTTTCTCTTCCATATTAATGTCCTCCATGCTCGACCAGCTCTTCTAGCTGCTGGCGTATATACATTTGCTTATACCATCCGCCCATTTCCATTAATGCCTGATGGGTGCCTCTTTCGACAATCTTACCTTCTTCAAGAACGAGAATGAGATTGGCATGTTGAATCGCACTTAATCGATGGGATGTAATAATGGTTGTTTTTCCTTCCCGGTTTTCTCTTAACGAAGAAAGAATGGCTTCTTCTGTTTTTGCATCTACTGCAGATAAAGAATCGTCGAGGACCAATACTTCTGGACTCATCAAAATAGCCCGGGCAATCGAAATCCTCTGTTTCTGCCCGCCAGATAATGACACCCCCCTCTCCCCAACAACCGTATGATACCCTTCCGCAAATTGAAGGATATCATCATGGATATTCGCTAACTTTGCGGCATTCTCTACTTCCTCTGTCGTGGAGTTAGGATTTGTAAAGGCGATGTTTTCACCGACTGTAGCCGAAAACAAAAAGTGATCTTGCGGAACATAACCAATCGCCTCACGTAATTTTTCAAGTTTGTAGGCCTGAAGTTTCTTCCCACCAAAAGTAATTTCCCCTTGATAACTATCAAACTCACGAATAAGCAGCTTTAATAGTGTTGTTTTCCCGGCTCCCGTTTTACCCACAATACCAAGAGTTTCCCCGGCATGAAGAGAAAAGTGAATATCCTTTAAAACTGGTTCCGTTTCATTTGGGTAGGTAAACTTCGCAAGGTCGAATTTTATTGTTCCTGCCGGCACTACGTATAAAGCATCCTCCTGATCGGTAATATCTACTTTTTCCTGAAGGAGCAAGGTGACACGGTCATAGGAAGCCCTGCCTCGCTCAACAATATTAAACAACCAGCCAAATGCAAGCATCGGCCAAATAAGTAACCCCAAATATGTAGTAAACGAAAGTAATTGTCCAATCGTTAGTTCCCCATTAAGGACATATCTAGAACCAAATACAATCGATAAAAAGAAAGAAATCCCCACAATAATTGATATCGTTGGATCAAACAGTGAATCAATCTTTGCAACACTAATATTTTTTTGGACAACATCTTCTGATTTCTTCCGAAAATCCTCGATATCTTCGTTTTCCTGACCAAACGTCTTAATCACTTTAATCCCAGTAATACTTTCCTGTGTTTTATCATTTAAGGACGAGAAAGCTTCTTGTGCCTGATAAAAGGTTCGATGAAGCATTGTTCCAAACCAACTCGTAAGGATGACCATAAAAGGCATAGGAATCAAACAAATTAAGGTAAGTTTCCAGCTGATTGTAAATGCCATCGCACAGATCACAAAGCCACCAGTGGACAGCGAATCAACCAACGTTAACACGCCAACACCAGCTGTTTGCTGAATTGCTTGCAGATCATTTGTAGCATGGGCCATCAAATCGCCAATTCGACGCTTTTGGTAGAATGATGGAGACATATTTGTAAAATGCTGATACAGTCGATTCCGAAGCAGTCTACTGAGCTTTACAGATGACCCAAAAATCATCACTCTCCAATAATAGCGGAGAACATACATAGCCAGGCCTACTGCAACAAGAGCCCCTATCCACTGAAGGAGGATTCCCTTTGTCATAGTCCCATCCTTAATTTCGTCAGCGATGATTCCAATGACCTTTGGCGGCACTAACTGAAGGACAGCTACAAGCATTAAGATGAATATCCCTGAAATATAAGCTTTTTTCTCTTTTTTAAAATACCATGCTAAGTCTAAAAATACTTTCATCCAACCGCCCCCAAAACACAAAAAAATATATTGTTGTCAGGTAAAATAATCATTTTACTGGAGTTTCATTTTACCAAATATTATCAATATAAGAAAGATTAAGAATACTTATCGAGGTCGAAAAAACATAATGATCTTCCTTTATGAAAATAAAAACCACCTGTCGGAATTTAATAAATTCAGAAAGGTGGTTAATTATTGTCTGATCGGATCGTGTTCGCTTGTCCGTTTATTTAGATTGTTGCTTGTTCATGGCAGCCATCATTTGGTTGATCTTCTTTTGTGATGGTTTTTGTCCCATTTGCATCATCATCATTTTCAGCATTTGTTCATTGATAGGCGGATTTTTCTTTAAGTAGCTCATCATATATTTACGAGCAATGAAAAATCCTAGTGCTACACCAGCTGCTAGTGCCAGTATACCAACTAGAACGTAATACATATTCAACTTCCTCCTTCGTGTTGTCTACCATACAGTGTACTAAATAAAACACGATTAGACAATATCTGCAATCAGATAAATTTTCTTTCTTTTATCGGTTTTAACCAGCCATATCTTTGATGTTCAAGGTCAAGCGCTAAAAAAGAAGACTCGCATTTTCTTAATACTTCAAAAAAGGCAGTCTCGGCTTCATAGCTTCCTTGTGCATCAATAGTAATTAAGTCTTGGAATACCTCTAACTTTGCCGTACTTAGTTTTCCGCTTAATTCCATCGAATATGCACCATTTTCAGCTTTAAAACCCTTGATTTTTCCAAGTTGCTTTAGAATAAGCTGATGAATCTTTAGCGCCTCGACTTTTCTGGTTATATAGGAAATTTGTTTTTGGGTTATAAATTTAAATTCACCGTTTGCTTTATGATTCTCTTGAAAAAGCTGAAAAAACAATCGCTCTCTTCCGAAGTAATGGGTCGCAAATTCATCTTCTATTAAATATAGTTGATATTTTCTCACCACTGTTCTCTCCTTCGTTGGTTACCCTTTTTACTATTATAAAAAAAGACAAGCGAAACTTTTGTCTTACGGCGCCAAAAACTTCCACTATTTTTGTCGATTGTAAGAATTGCAAGCTATTTTTTTATATTTCGGTAGATTTTATGAATTTTCCTGCAGCAATATCTTTGTGCATATTTGTGCAAATATTATCTGCCCCAACAAAAAAAGAGAACGGATAAATCCGCTCTCCTTAAAATTACGATTTTATTTTTGTAAAAGTGCCTTCACACGTGCCACAACGTTATCTACGGTAAATCCGAATTCTTCCATAATCTTTTCTCCTGGTGCAGAAGCTCCAAAATGATCAATCGCTAATACATCGCCTTCGTCACCTGTATATTTGTGCCAGCCAAACGATGAGCCAACTTCAATTCCAAGACGTTTTTTCACACCTCTTGGTAAGACAGAGTCTTTGTATTCTTGGGATTGTTGCTCGAAGCGATCCCATGAAGGCATACTTATGACTGAAGCATGAACCCCTTCTCCTGCAAGTGCTTTTTGAGCTTCCACTGCAAGACTTACTTCAGATCCAGTTGCTAAAAGCAATGCATCTGGAGTTTCTCTTTCAGAAGGAGATACCACATAGGCGCCCTTAGAAACACCCTCATAAGCATTGGTATCAGTATTTTTTAATGTAGGTAAATCCTGACGAGTTAACACAAGTGCAGTTGGTTTGTCTGTTGACTCAACAGCAAGCTTCCATGCTGCCGCTGTTTCGTTTCCATCTGCTGGGCGAATGACTGAAATTCCTGACATTGCACGTAATGCCGCCAATTGTTCTACCGGTTCGTGCGTTGGTCCATCTTCCCCAACAGCAATACTATCATGCGTAAATACATAGGTAACAGGTAATCCCATTAACGCAGCTAGTCGAATCGCTGGACGTAAGTAATCAGAGAAAACAAAGAATGTTCCGCCAAAAACTTTTACTCCGCCATGAAGAGCGATCCCGTTCATTGCAGCACCCATTCCAAATTCACGAACACCAAACCAGATATTGCGGCCTTCATAAGATCCTGGCATAAAGTCTTTCGTACCTTTGATCATCGTTTTATTAGAGCCTGCAAGGTCTGCTGAGCCCCCAATAAAAATAGGTAGATTTTTAGCAATGCCATTAATTACTTCACCTGATGAGGCACGGCTTGCAAGGCTTTTCCCTTCACTATAAACAGGGATATCCTTGTCCCAACCCTCTGGAAGTTCATTATTTAATGCTTGCTCAAGCTGAGCTGCTAATTCAGGGTATTCATTTTTATATTGAGCGAAAAGGTCATTCCACTCTTTTTCCTTTTTCTCACCATTTTCAACGATAAGCTTTTGGAAGTTATCATAGACTTCTTGTGGTACATGGAAATCTTCTTCAAAAGTCCATTTATAGGATTCTTTAGTAAGTTTTAATTCATCAGCACCAAGTGGTGAACCATGGACACCTGATGTACCCGCACGATTTGGAGAACCATAACCGATTACTGTTCTTACTTCAATCATTGTTGGTCGTTCTAAATCATTTCTTGATTCTTCAAGCGCTTTTGCGATTTCCTCGAGATTGTTTCCGTCCTCCACACGAAGATATTGCCAGCCGTAGGATAGGAAGCGATCTTTGACACTTTCTGAAAAAGACTTATTTAAATCACCATCTAGAGAGATATCATTTGAATCATAAAGGACCACTAATCTTCCTAGTTTCAAGTGCCCCGCGAGTGAAGCTGCCTCTGCAGAAACACCTTCCATCAAATCTCCATCTCCACAAATACTGTATGTAAAATGGTTCACAAGTTCATACTTATCTTTATTATAAACACTTGCAACATGGCGTTCTGCCATTGCCATTCCCACTGCCATTGCAATCCCTTGTCCAAGTGGACCAGTTGTTGCTTCTACACCTTCAGTGTGGCCGTATTCAGGGTGACCAGGTGTTTTTGAGCCCCATTGACGGAATTGTTTTAAGTCATCCATGCTTAAATTGAAACCAGACAAGTGAAGCATGCTGTATAACAACGCTGACCCATGTCCAGCAGATAAAACAAAACGATCACGGTTAAACCAACGTGGATTCTTCGGATTTTGGTTCATGAAACGAGTCCATAAAGTATACGCCATTGGCGCTGCACCCATTGGCATCCCTGGGTGTCCAGAGTTTGCTTTCTCGATTGCATCAATCGAAAGAGTTCGGATCGAGGTAACTGATAAATCATCAATAGTATTAAACATGAATTACATCCTTTCCTAATGACTAGGTACTAAGTACATTTCAATTTTATATTGATACTGTGGTTTATTCAACAAATAGCATAATAATAAAGAACAAAATCCGCTTTATTTTTTAGTTTGACTCAGAAAATGCCGCTCTATGTAAAAAAGGGATACAAAAATTGTATCCCTGAATTTTTAGTGAAGTGTATTTTTTTTCCTAGCTTTGATTTTTTCTGGTGTGACATCATTTCCCTTAGGATCAATAAACTTAGTGTTGGTAAGGGTATCAAGCATATTAGAACGAAATGCTGCCAAATATTCGCTTCTTAATTTTGATTGTTCTTTGGCTTCTGTTTCAGTCAATCCCGTTGCTTTAGCTTTTCTTGCCAACTCGTTAATTCTAGCCATTTTTTCTTTGGATAGCATGGAGTAAACCTTCCTTTCTACCTGTTTACATGACACCTGATTTTACTAAAAAAAAAACCTAATGACAAGGCAAAAGGTTTACTCTTCTTGTGATTCGATATATTCTTGGTATCTTCTATGTACGGTTGCCTTTGAGATGTTATAACCAAAACCTCTCAAAGTGGCAGCAATTTCAGCAAAAATTAATCCATTCTTTCTTAGCCGGACAATTTCTTCTACCGGTACTTCAATTTTTTCACGTCCGGAACCTTCACCAAGATTTTTTAAGTTTTTTTCAGGTTTATAACCATTCTGAACAGCTCGCTTCATGCCGCGCTTAATTTTTGCATTATGAAGTTTACGTTGATATTCCTCCACCATACCAACAATTTTTAAAACCATGGAATCTGATTCTGACAGCTGTAATTCTCCACTTTGAGAGATACTATAAAGTTTAATATTTTCTTTTAAAATGCAGTGCAAAATCGCTATTTTAGCGTTACCTCTACCAAGTCGGGTTTCGTCCTGGATTAAGACCGCATGAACTTGATCATCTTTAATACGCTCTAATAATTGAAAGATCCCTTCCCGGTCGAATTCGTAGCCACTTGCCTTTTCTTTAATTACACTATCAATTTCAAATTGATAGGAATGAGCAAGTTGTGTTAATTCCTCTTCTTGGCGCTTTAATGATGTTTCTTGTGTTTCTTTGTTGGTGCTAACACGGCAGTATATGATTGCTTTCATTGTTATTCCTTTCTATTCACTCACAGCACTAGCTAATTCTTGTGTTGTTAAACCCTTTTCGTTACTCACTGGAATAATAATTTCTTCACCAGGAAAAATTAGGTCTTCATCAATTTCATTATGCTTTTTTATCCAAGAAACAAATTCCTGGTTTGATAAAGAATGTTGTTCGGAATATTGGTCAGAGATTTCCCAAAGTGAATCTCCTTCTGAAATCGTAATCTTTAAATACTTATCTTGATCATTTGAATGATGTTGAAAAGATAATATGAAGGAAAGTGAACAGCTTAAAATAATTAGAATAATAGCATAGGAGTATTTGTTCCATAATTTTTTCATATAAAAAACACCTCTACTAAGAATATACGTTCGTTTTATTAATATGATTATAAAACGAACGTTTGTTTGTTGTCAACTATTTTTCGAACTTATGTTTGTATAAAAAACACGAACATGGTATAATAAAGACAACAAAAACCAGACGAGGTGGATTTTATCATGGCTAAAATATCAAAGCGGCAGCAGGATATATTAGACTTCATTAAAAGTGAGGTTAAGAGTAAAGGATATCCCCCTTCCGTAAGAGAAATTGGAGAAGCAGTTGGACTTGCATCCAGCTCCACTGTTCACGGTCATTTAGCAAGGCTGGAAAGCAAGGGACTGATTAGACGGGATCCAACCAAACCAAGAGCAATTGAAATATTAGAAGCAGATGCTGCAGCACATATACCAAGAAATGCAGTAGTAAATGTTCCCGTAGTAGGTAAAGTAACTGCAGGATTACCAATTACAGCTATTGAAAATGTCGAAGAGTTTTTCCCGCTCCCAGAAAGTCTTGCACCTGCAGATGAACAGGTTTTCATGCTAGAAATCATGGGTGAGAGTATGATAGAAGCTGGGATACTAGATGGGGACTACGTCATTGTGAAACAGCAGCCAACTGCGAATAACGGTGATATCGTTGTAGCAATGACCGAGGAAGATGAAGCCACCTGTAAAAGATTTTTTAAAGAAAAAGATTACATACGCCTGCAGCCAGAAAATTCTACAATGGACCCTATTATTCTAAGGAATATTTCAATTCTAGGAAAAGTTATTGGCGTTTATCGGCATATTCATTAATAAGGAGCTTGCACAACTGTGCATGCTTTTTTTATGTCGTATTATTGGGAAAATTTTTCATTTTTATCATATCATGTATATTATATAGTGAAAATTCAGTATTTTTACTCATGTCCATGTTGTAAATGTTTGATATAATTGAACTACACCAAGATTTACCTTAGGTCCAAAAAATTAGGCTTAAGGAGGTTGAGAAACCGTGTTAGCCGACATTATTTTCTCTATTGTAATTGGTGGAACTGTTGGCATTGTTGGACATGTTCGTAAGAACGGAAAAATTATCATGCCAAGGAAAACAAAAAGATTCATTTATCTCGGCTTTTTAGAAGAGTTGCTCCTAGGTGCGGTTGCTGCGCTTCTCCTCGTTCTATATACAGCTCCAAATTCAACGGTGGAAACTATCTTTTTTTCAATCATCGCAGGAATTGGTGGTGATGCCGTTCTTTCTAAAATTAAGCTACTTAATCAGAGTGAAAAGAATAATGAATAAATCGAGAGAAACGCCATGATACTATTCGTATTATGGCGTTTCTTTTACCAATGAAGACTGTTTATTTGATTATTTTGCTATCCGTGCCTGTATTTCAGATAATTTCACCTTAAAAAACGCTTTGTAAACTTCTGTATCCGCTTCCTTAAATACGGAATGGCTCACATAATCTCCTTTTAACGTTCTACGTTCCTCATCAAATAGAAAACATTCCTGACCTTTGGCTCCTGACTCTAGCAAACTTAATATAAGGTCCGGTTTCTTATACGTCTTTTCACGAAGTATTTCTTGGGTTTGAGCATTACAAATTTGCAGTTTATACAATTAGAGCACCTCCCAAATGTTTTCAAGTTAATCATATAATATATATGAGTAGCAGAAGGAAGATAATTGTGAATTTTTCAAGAAATAAAGGAAAATTATAGATATCGTTGAGGATTGACGACCTAATTTAGACGTTATAAGTAATTTAGATCGTCAATCGGGGCTATTGGCGACCGTAGTTTGATAGAAAAAGGAATTTGGGGCGTCAATCAATGGACTGCTTCCAAATCTAACTTGATAAATCACAACAAAAAAACCCTGTCACTACAAGCGACAGGGTTTACTGATATTAATACATGCTCATATATTGATCGCGTTCCCATTGGTGAACGACTGTGCGGAACATATCCCACTCGATTTCTTTTGCCTCAACAAAGTGTTCCATAATGTGCTCGCCTAGACCAGCCACGATTACTTCATCAGCTTTTAATTGATCTAATGCTTGAGCTAATGTAGCAGGAAGATCGATGATGCCTTCTTCGATTCTTTCTTCTTTGCTCATTACATAGATGTTTCTATCAACTGGTGCTGGAGGAGTTAATTGGTTTTTAATTCCGTCTAAACCGGCTTTTAGAAGAACAGCCATTGCAAGGTATGGATTAGCAGATGGATCAACGCTTCTTACTTCCACACGAGTACTTAATCCACGTGAAGCAGGAATACGAATTAATGGTGAACGGTTTCTAGCTGACCAAGCTACATAGCATGGAGCTTCATAGCCAGGAACAAGACGCTTATAAGAGTTTACTGTTGGGTTGGTAACCGCAGTAAAGGCTGGAGCGTGCTTTAGAATTCCGGCGATAAATTGACGAGCTGTATCGCTCATTTCTAAGTCGCCGCTTGGCTGATAGAATGCATTTTCTCCATTTTTAAATAATGAAAGGTTCATGTGCATGCCAGATCCATTAACTCCGTATAAAGGTTTTGGCATGAATGTTGCGTGCAAGCCATGTTTACGAGCGATGGTTTTAACAACTAATTTAAACGTTTGGATTTGGTCACATGCAGTTAATGCATCAGCATATTTAAAATCAATTTCGTGCTGACCTGGTGCTACTTCGTGGTGAGAAGCTTCAATTTCAAAGCCCATTTCTTCTAATTCAAGAACGATATCACGACGGCAGTTTTCACCTAAATCTGTTGGTGCTAAATCAAAATAACCGCCTTGGTCATTTAGCTCTAAACTTGGCTCGCCTTTTTCATCTAATTTAAATAAGAAGAATTCCGGCTCAGGTCCTAAGTTAAAGTTAGTAAATCCTAACTCTTCCATTTCTTTTAATACTCTTCTTAAGTTATTTCTAGGATCCCCTTCAAATGGTTTTCCTTCTGGAGTATAAATATCACAAATTAAGCGGGCAACTTTCCCCTTTTCTGCTGTCCATGGGAATACCACCCATGTATTAAGGTCAGGATAAAGCAGCATATCAGACTCTTCAATTCGTACAAAACCTTCGATTGATGATCCGTCAAACATCATTTTGTTATCAAGTGCTTTTTCTAATTGAGAAATTGGAATTTCCACGTTTTTAATAGTTCCAAGGATGTCTGTAAATTGTAAACGAATAAATTTTACGTTTTCCTCAACAGCTAATCTTTTAATATCTTCTCTTGAATACTTTGCCATTTTCTTACCCCCTATTTTTTGAAAAGATGCTGCCAATTTAATGGAAGAATCTTGACATATCTCCTTGACGTAATGATGATCGGTTGTTTCGGCCAGAATGCATCATTTCGTTGCGTAGTAGTTTTCTAAGTTGGTCATCCGTTAATTCGCGTTTAGCTTTCTCTGCTTGTTGTTCGATTATGTTAGATTGTTGTTGCTCTTTTACTAGGAATAATTGTTTAATACCAGCCATGTTCACACCTTGATCAATCAAATCCTTAATTTCTAGAAGCCTATCAATATCATTTAAGCAATATAGACGTCTATTCCCTTCGGTTCGAGCTGGAGAAATCAATTGGTGTTCTTCGTAGTAGCGAATTTGCCTGGCTGTAAGTTCCGTTAACTGCATGACCGTTCCAATTGGGAACAGCGGCATGGAACGGCGAATTTCCTTTCCACTCACCTAATTACTCCTCCCTTCGGGTTTGTTTATAATGCTATTATATTTCGTGTTAGAAAAGTTGTCAATGATATGTTAGATTTTCTTCCATGAAATTTTCTTAAAAAATCGTACAAACCAATAAATGGACTAAATAAGGTCTATTAATCCTTTTTCAGTTAAATGATCAATCGCGAGGCAAACAGCCATTTTTACATGGGCATATGTTAAACCACCTTGTACATAGGCAACATATGGCGGTCTTATCGGCCCGTCTGCGGTGAGTTCAATACTTGCTCCCTGGATAAAGGTACCTGCAGCCATAATCACGTCGTCTTCGTACCCTGGCATATAGCTCGCATGGGGAGTCACGTATGAATTAATGGGCGACGCAAATTGAATGGCCTGACAAAAAGCAATCATCTTATCACGGTCATCGAACTGTACAGATTGAATTAAGTCGGTCCTGTTAGCATTCCATTTTGGCGAGGAATTCATACCTAATTTCTCCAGCATTGCCGCCGAGAACACAGCACCTTTTAAGGCCTGGCCCACCACATGAGGAGCTAGGAAAAAGCCTTGATACATTTCTTGAAGACTATAGAGGGATGCACCAGCTTCAGCCCCAATCCCAGGTGAAGTCATCCGATATGAACAAGCTTCCACCCACTTTTTTTTCCCAACGATATATCCGCCAGTCTTCACGATTCCGCCGCCAGGATTTTTAATCAGCGAGCCAGCCATTAAGTCCGCACCGACATGACAGGGCTCCATTTCTTCTACAAATTCTCCGTAGCAGTTATCCACAAATACAACGACATCTGACTTAATTTCTTTTACATACTTAATCATTTCGCCAATTTCAGCTACTGTAAAAGAAGGTCTTGGGTCATAGCCCTTGGAACGTTGAATCCCAATCATCTTCGTATTCGGTTTTATTTTTTCAGATACTTGATCCCAGTTAATTCGCCCTTCATTTGTCAGGGCAACACTATCATAAGAAATGCCAAATTCTTTTAAAGAACCAACCCCATTTCCACGAAGACCGACGATTTCTTCCAAGGTATCATACGGTTTGCCTGTAATATAGAGGAGTTCATCCCCAGGGCGAAGAACACCAAATAATGCAATGGAAATGGCATGGGTACCAGAAATGATTTGCGAGCGAACCAGTCCTGCTTCACCGCCAAGGACATCTGCATAGACATTTTCCAACGTATCTCTTCCTATGTCATCGTAGCCGTATCCAGTTGACGGGATAAAATGAGAGTCACTGACCCGATGTTTTTGAAACCTCTGTAAAACCCTAAATTGATTGGTTTCGATTCTTTCATCAATTTCCTTATGTACCCCAGCAATTTGTTGTTCGACTTCCCTAACGATTGGCTGGAGTTTTTCCCCATTTTTTAACTGTTGAAACATGCATGAATCTCCTATCTACTTTTATAATTCTGTAATTGGCCTGTAATTTGATGATCTTGCAGCGAAAATCCCTTACAGTGATATAACTGACTATCTTCATCAAAAGAAAGTCCTCTTAAGATGGTCTCATTTTTTAATTGAGAAAGCAGTTTTCCCTCCGTAGAAGGAACGGCTACCTC
This sequence comes from Neobacillus sp. KR4-4, assembly GCF_042136325.1. NCBI lineage: Bacteria > Bacillati > Bacillota > Bacilli > Caryophanales > Bacillaceae > Neobacillus > Neobacillus sp. KR4-4. The sequence goes on along the minus strand of NZ_JBHHJU010000003.1, from coordinate 286,076 downwards.
ATAAGGAACCATCAATTCCATCACAACTTGCTCTATTTTTTCTTTTAAAGAATGGCGGTCATTCTCGTCAAAAGCACTGATAAATGCTGTTGGTGTATCCGCAGTTGGGACAAAATCAGCATGCTGAATATCCCTCTTATTATATACCGTTATTTGCGGGATATCTTTCACTTCCAAATCATCTAACAGCTTTTTTACTGTTTTTTCATGATGGAAATAATCCGGGTTGGACATATCCACTACATGAAGCAGCAAATCTGCTTCCTTTACTTCCTCGAGGGTGGACCGGAAGGCAGCAATAAGCGTTGTCGGTAAATCTTGAATGAAGCCAACTGTATCCGTAATCAAAGCAAAGAAACCACTGGGCAGGATCAGTTTTCGTGTCATTGGATCAAGGGTGGCAAACAATTGATTTTCCTCATAAGACTCGGCTTCGGATAAACGGTTAAACAAGGTTGATTTACCAGCATTAGTATATCCAACAATAGCCACTTGAAAGGCTTTATTTTTCTTCCTTCTTTCTCGGTATCGATCCCTGTGCTGAACGATGACAGAAAGCTGACTTTTGATATCATCGATTCGGCGCCGGATGTGACGACGGTCCGATTCTAATTTCGTTTCACCAGGTCCTCTAGTCCCAATTCCGGCACCAAGACGAGATAAAGCGGTCCCCTGACCGGCAAGCCGCGGTAGTATGTATTGCAATTGAGCAAGTTCCACTTGCAGTTTTCCTTCTTTGGACCTCGCTCGCTGTGCAAAGATATCTAAGATCAGCTGGGTGCGGTCAATCACCCGGGCATTTAATTCTGTAGCAAGATTTCTCTTTTGACTTGGCGAGAGTTCATCATTAAAAATGACGATATCAGGCTCAAGTTCCTCTACGAGTGCATTTAGTTCTTCGACTTTCCCTTTACCTATGTATGTCGCTGGATGACGGCGCTCTCGTTTTTGAACGACAGATACCAACACTTCCCCCTGAGCGGTTTCAGTTAATGCCTCTAACTCCTCCATTGAATAGTGAAAACGTAAGTCATCGTCCCCGCTGGTTTGGCAGCCAACTAGGATTACTTTCTCTTTCGTTTCTTTCTGTTCCAAAAGGCAACCTTCCTTTCTAAACATCTAGCTTTCATCATAACAAAAAATATATATAATCTCTATTTTCTCCAATTCCCCAAAAACTTATTGTATTTTTTCTACAACATGATAAAATTTTAATGTTTGAAACCTGTTACATATTTACTATATTAATAGTGTAAAAATAAAATAGACATCAAGGGGATAGCAAAAATGACATGGGATGTTTTAAGTATGATTGGAACCATAGCCTTCGCTGTCAGTGGAGCAATTGTGGCGATGGAGGAAGAATATGATATTTTCGGGGTTTATATTTTAGGAATCGTTACTGCTTTCGGAGGCGGAGCAATTCGAAATTTATTAATTGGCGTACCGGTATCTGCACTTTGGGACCAAGGATTATTTTTTCAAATTGCCTTGTTATCAATTACTGCTGTGTTTTTATTTCCAAGCAATCTTCTCAAACACTGGCAAAAATGGGGGAACTTATTTGATGCGATCGGCCTCTCTGCTTTTGCCATTCAAGGTGGCATTTACGCTGTAAAAATGGACCTCCCTCTTAGTGCTGTAATCGTTGCCTCGGTCTTAACTGGAATTGGCGGCGGAATCATTCGTGATTTATTAGCCGGAAGAAAGCCTATTGTACTAAGAGCAGAAATTTATGCGCTCTGGGCCATTTTGACAGGCTTATTTCTCGGGCTGGGTATTGCTGAACAGCCATTGGAGTTATATTCCTTATTTGTTATTGTAACTGTGTTACGAGTACTTTCTTATACCTTTAATTGGAAATTGCCCATTCGTAAGCTCGAAGCAAATTAAGATTCTTTTCCAAATAGAAACGACAGATTATCAAGAATCTGTCGTTTTTTTGTGGTTAATCTTCTTCAAACACAAGATCATTACTTCTAAGTGTCATTAATTCATGACGGTCATAGCTATTTAACATAAGCAGCCTCATCGCCTGAGCACGGATTGATTTTTCAATAATATTTCGAACATACCTACCGTTTGAAAAACTATTTGGGCTTAATACTGCTTTCACCCATATTAAATGTTCTTTAAGCTTTTTTTCCGCTTCATGACTGAATGCGTATTCTCTTTCAATTAGCATTCTTGCAGAAATTTCCATTAATTGTTCGATATTATAATCAGGAAAATCTACCACTATCGGAAAGCGCGAATGCAGCCCAGGATTAAGCGTTAAGAAATGATCCATTTCCCGAGAATATCCGGCAAGAATCAGAATAAATTCATGCTGTTTATCCTCCATATGCTTTACTAGGGTATCAATAGCCTCTTTGCCAAAATCCTTTTCACCACCTCGGCCCAATGAGTACGCCTCATCAATAAACAAGATTCCCCCTTGGGCCTTCTTGATTAAATCTCTAGTCTTTTGTGCGGTGTGGCCAATATACTCGCCAACAAGGTCAGCACGCTCAGCCTCAATTAAATGACCTTTTGTTAATACACTCATTTTTTGAAAAAGCTTGCCAATTAGTCTTGCTACTGTCGTTTTTCCTGTACCTGGATTTCCTTTAAACATCATATGAAGGGCTTGTTTTCTTGCTTTCAAACCCATTTCTTCACGTTTTTTATTTACATAAATCCAAGCATAAATTTCCTTAATCATCTTTTTCATTTCTTCCATCCCAACCAATGCCCCAAGCTCGTCTTCAATTTCTTTAAGAGCCGTGTGTTCAGGCGGAATATCCTTCGGAACCACTTGAAATTCAGGTAACTCTTTTGAAATGGTTTTTCCCTTTTGTGAGTTGAGGACAACACTTATTTGGCCGTTACTTTTCATTCGAATGGGTTGGTCCAAAGCTTTCACCTCTCATTTTCGCCAACAGATTACAAAGGATGCTTTTTTATGGCCACTCAGAATTTATCCTCTAAATTCCGACCTCAAATATACTTAGGAGAAATGCATAGTCCTTCAACTAATATGTATTCATACACGGTGAATTTCATTAAAAAAGTTTTCACAAAAATAAAAAAAAAGCCCTTAAGATGGGCTCTTAAAAACTTATTGGTTATCCAATTCAAGATGAACGTTTCTTTGCGGTGCAAAGGTTGAGATGGCATGCTTATATACTAATTGCTGCTTACCTTCTGATTCAAAAAGGACTGTAAAATTATCAAAGCCTTTAATTTGGCCTCTTAATTGGAATCCGTTTAATAAAAAGACGGTCACATGTATGTTATCTTTGCGGCACTGGTTTAAATATTGGTCCTGAATATTAATTGTTGTTTTCATTTGTATTTCCTCCTCTTTTATCTCTACTAATATGTATTCGATTTTACTTTAAGCTTTCCTTCAACACAATGTGAAATTTCCTTTATTTTTTTTGATATATTCTCCACATCGGTCATATCAAACCAAACAACATCCATCTTGTTCCGAAACCATGTCAATTGTCTTTTCGCGTATCTTCTCGAATTTTGCTTTAAATTGGCTATTGCTTCTTCTAACGACATTTTACCATCAAAGTATGTAAAAATCTCTTTGTAGCCTATCGCTTGGATGGATTGGCAATCACGTAAACCCTGTTGATATAGACGTTTTACTTCTTCTATGAGCCCTTCCTCAACCATAATATCCACTCGGTAGTTGATCCGCTCATAAAGTTTCTCTCGTTCCATTGTTAACCCAATAATCGCAGTATCGTACAAAAGGTCTGGTTGCTGCGTACTTTGAAACTCTTGCATTGTCTTTCCTGTCAGATGGAAAATTTCAAGAGCACGAATGACTCTTCTTATATTATTCGGGTGGATTTGTGAAGCACTTTCAGGATCCACCTCCATTAATTCTTTATACAGAGCTTCATTACCGATTTCCTTTACTCTTTCCTCCAGCATAAGACGATATGTCTCATCACCGGGCACATCGGAAAATTGATAATCATAAATGACAGACTGTATATATAACCCTGTTCCACCAGCAATGATAGGCAGCTTGCCTTTTTGAACAATCTCATCAATCTTAGCCCGAACAAGGTGTTGAAATTCGGCAACCGAAAAATTTTCAGTTGGCTCCTTAATATCAATTAGATGGTGTGGAATTCCTTCCATTTCTTCTGGTTTAATTTTTGCTGTACCAATATCCATGCCACGATAGATCTGCATCGAGTCCCCGCTGATAATCTCTCCATTATAGCGTTTAGCCATTTCGATACTTAACTTTGTTTTTCCGACAGCAGTTGGTCCGATGATTACTAATAACTTTTGTTTTAAATCCAATATTTTCACACTGCCTTATCCCATTTTCAGTGAAAGCACACTTTCGATTCCACTTTCACCCCTTCATCGTAACATAAATTTAAAAAGCAGTTGAACATCAAACTATTATATACATAAAAGTTCTTTTCTATGCTCCTAATCCACATGAATCATAATTTTTCATTTTCATTACCAAAAAGGAATAATTTTCTTGTAACTTTACAAAAGGATAACGGTTCATTTACAAACCGCTTACTACCCCCAACTTTATGATAGACTACCCGTAGCATATCTAGTAACCAAAAATAATGGAATAAGGTGAAAAAAGATGTTATCAACTTTTGATATTGGAATTGATTTAGGAACTGCAAATATACTTGTGTATAGTAAAAATAAAGGAATTGCGATAAATGAACCGGCGGTGGTGGCAATCGATACGGTCACCAAAAATGTAGTAGCTATTGGACAAGAAGCTAAGGAAATGATTGGCAAGACCCCTGAAAAAATCATTGCCATTCGTCCTATGAAAGATGGAGTTATAGCTGATTATGATGTAACGACTGAATTGCTAAAACACATCATGCGTAAGGCATCCAAAAAGATTGGATTTGCCGTTCGGAAACCAAATGTTGTCGTAAGTATCCCGTCTGGTTCTACAAGTGTTGAGAGAAGAGCGATCAAAGATGCGGTAAAACAAGCGGGTGCAAAGAAAATCAGCTTAATTGAAGAACCGGTCGCAGCGGCAATTGGAGCAGGATTACCAATCGATGAGCCTGTAGCGAATGTAGTGGTCGATATTGGCGGCGGTAATACCGAAGTTGCCATAATATCCTTTGGCGGTGTCGTTTCCTGCCATTCCATTAAAATCGGTGGTGACCGTCTCGATGAAGATATTATTCAACATATCAGGAAAGAATATAATATCCTGATTGGGGAAAGAACAGCAGAAAACATCAAAATGGAAATTGGTTATGCTCTCATTGACCACGAGGAAATTTTCATGGATATCCGCGGCCGTGATCTTGTAACTGGGCTGCCAAAAACAATTAAACTATCTTCCTATGAAATTCGTTTAGCAATTAAGGAACCACTTTTGCATATTTTAGAGGCAATCCGTGCAACCCTTGAAGATTGCCCAGCAGAACTCAGTGGAGACATCGTTGACCGTGGTGTTATTCTGACCGGCGGTGGAGCTTTATTAAATGGTATGGAGGCATGGCTAAGCAAAGAGATTGTCGTTCCTGTTCAACTTGCACCAAACCCACTAGAATCGGTAGCAATTGGAACTGGAAAAGCCCTGATGTACATGAACAAGCTTCCAGTTGCTGTGATATAAGATGCTTCTGATAGAAATTCTAACTAGTTAACACTAAAATAGATAGAAGTTGAAAGAGCTGCAGAACACAACATTCTGCAGCTTTTTCTTTATTCTTGTACATCATTTATTTTTTATAAGCAATGGAGGTTTATATTTTGATACAGAAAACCTTTATGCTGAAAAAATGTCGAAATTTGTCGAAAAATATTATTTCATTGTATCCGCTTCCACTTGTTAAAATTATTTTATCATAAATATTTATAATTTTTTTTGTTTTTAAACTATTCTTTTTTTTTAATTGCACAGGGGAGGCATGATTAATGCAGCAGCTAAGAAAAGAGGAACTAAAGGAGAAGAATTTGACCGAAACGGTTCAAGTAAGTATCGACGTTCCACCACATATTAGAGACAGATTTTTGGAAGCAGTAGAAAAAAGCGGAAAGACAATTAATGATGTTTTAAAGTTGTATATGCAAAAATATACGTGGAAACAGGGAGAATTGCAGAGAAATAGACAAAAACGCCGTCAAGAACTTGGCTGATGCTACGGAATTAAAGAAGAGCAAAAAGCCTTACTCAATAAAGAGTAAGGCTTTTTGCTCTTCTCATAGGTTCTGTGCTCGCTTTCTACATATTGAAAATCACATCACCCGTTTAAACATTTTTTCCATTTCATAAACCGAATAATGGACAATGATCGGTCTTCCATGCGGACACGTAAATGGATCGGAGGCCTTACGTAGATCATCCAAGAGTGCTTGGATCTCGTCATTTCGTAAATGGCGGTTCGCTTTAATGGATGCCTTACAACTCATCATAATCGCCGCTTCTTCACGCAGTTTCTTTATATCTACCTTTTTCATTAATAATAGCTGCTCAATCATCTCTTCAATGATTTCTTTTTCCTCCCCTTTTGGAAACCACTGCGGGTGGGAACGAACAATATAGCTATTAATCCCGAACTCCTCAAGAAAAACTCCGACTTTTTCGAGCTCGTGTTGGTATTCATTTATTTTCAAAAATTCATCCGTCGAATATTCAAACGTTAAGGGTACCAGCATTTCTTGTAACTCAGATTGGACCTGACCTACCTTTTCCCGGAAATACTCGTACTTTAACCGCTCTTGGGCTGCGTGCTGGTCAATGATATATAAGCCATTTTCATTCTGGGCAAAAATATAGGTCCCATGCATTTGCCCAATTGGATATAACCGGGGGACTCTACTTCCTGAAGGTGTGTCACACTTAGTCTCGATTATATCAGGGTTGGGTTGAACTGTAGTGCTTACATATGAATCAGACCTAGCCGGCGCCTCACTAAATGGATTCGTCTCGAACCAGGTGTCAGGCACCATTGTTTCTTCCTCTTCGATTTCGGGTTGAATCGGCCATTTGGAAATAGGTGTTTCTGTTGGGCCATCACCCAGCGACGGACGTTTTTCTTGGACGATTGCCGTGGCTTCTGGCTGGAACCACTCCAACTCTTTCCTCTCCACGGGCGTAATGGTTCCTTCATCAAGGGTCAAGGAAGTTTGTTCTTCCTTTGGCGCTTCTTTTTTCACGGCTGTATAGGCTGTCGGGATGAGGATTTTCGATTTAAACTCCTCTTTTATCATCGTTGTGACAAGTTCATTCAACTCTGCTTCTTTACTAATACGGACCTCCATCTTGGAAGGGTGAACATTGACATCCACAAGCAAAGGGTCCATCTCAATGTTCAGGAGAACAATTGGGAACCTGCCGATTGGAAGCAAGGTATGGTAGCCTTCTTGGATCGCCTTGGCTAATGGATAGTTTTTGATAAAACGTCCATTAATCATCGTTGAAATATAGTTTCGTGATGCTCTGGTTACCTCAGGCATGGAAGCAAAACCAGTGATGTTATAATCAAGCGATGTCCCGGAGATGGGAACCAGCTGCTTGGCGATTCCCAAACCATAAATCGATGCTAGGACCTGGCGAACATCTCCGTTTCCATTGGTTTGCAATAATTTCCTATCATTATGGATGAGGCGGAAGGCTACTTCTGGATGGGAAAGGGCCAATCGATTCACAACGTCCGTTATATTTCCAAGCTCGGTATGAATGGTCTTCATATATTTCAAGCGGGCAGGTGTATTGAAAAATAAATCGGTAATCGTAATATCGGTTCCTCTTCGGCTCGATGCTTTCTCAAATATTTCCACTTTGCCGCCCTCGATAACCACCCGATTTCCTGCCCCTTCACCCGTAGAAGTTTTCATCTCGAGCCGTGAAACAGAGGCGACACTTGGCAGAGCCTCTCCCCGGAATCCGAGGGTCCTGATTCGGAACAAGTCATTTTCATTCTTTATTTTAGAGGTGGCATGGCGTTGAAAGGCGAGTAACACATCCTCTTCCTCAATCCCATATCCATTGTCGGTAATGCGGATTTTGGCAAGTCCGGCTTCTTCCACTTCAATTTCAATCACCGTACTGCCCGCGTCAATTGAATTTTCAACCAACTCTTTTACCACGGAGGCAGGACGCTCGACTACCTCTCCCGCTGCGATTTTATTCGATAAGGCATCATCTAATTGAATAATTTTCCCCATTCCGATTCACCCCCTACTTTAACTTTTTTTGGAGCTCATACAACATATTTATTGCTTGAAGTGGTGTTAAATCCAATATATCTAATTCCTTCATTTTATCAATCACACGCTTCTCTTTAGAAGATAACTCTTGCTTCTTCACATCTTTCGGTTCATCAAAGAAAGAAAGTTGAGCAGGCTGTTCTTCTACGTGAACTACCTCCACTACTTCTGTTTTCGGCTTGACCTCCTGGGAATCAGACTGCTCTAGTGCAGTTAATATTTCATTCGCACGGCTTATTAAGTCTGAAGGCAGTCCTGCCAGCTGAGCGACATGGATTCCGTAACTCTTGTCGGCTGGTCCTTCTTTTATTTTATGAAGAAAGACGACTTTTCCATTATGCTCAATTGCACTAACGTGGATGTTTTGCAGCTTAGATAGTTCTTCCTCTAAAACCGTTAATTCATGATAATGGGTGGAAAAAAGAGTTTTTGCCCCAATATTGGTATGAATGTATTCAATGATTGCTTGTGCAAGGGCCATCCCATCATAAGTGGAAGTACCACGCCCGATTTCGTCAAATAAGATTAAGCTGTTTTGTGTAGCATTTGAAATCGCATTTTTAGCTTCAAGCATCTCAACCATAAAAGTACTTTGTCCGGAAATTAAATCATCGGCTGCACCAATCCGGGTAAATACTTGATCAAAAATGGGCAGGACCGCTTCGGAGGCTGGGACGTAACAGCCGATTTGCGCTAGTATCGCAACCAAAGCGACTTGACGCATATAGGTACTTTTCCCCGACATGTTCGGGCCTGTAATCAATAAAACTTCCCGGTCGCTGTCCATGAAGCAATCATTTGGGACGTATTCCTGGGCGTTCAATACCTTTTCTACCACGGGATGACGGCCTTCTTTAACAACGACACGACCCTCCATTGAAAACTGTGGTTTGACATAATGGCGGTCTTCACTTACTTGAGCGAAGCACTGCAGGACATCCAGTTCACTTATCGTTTTGGCTAATGCTTGTAAACGCGGAATCTGTTCTTTTACAATCTCGCGAATCTCCGTAAACAATTCATATTCCAGTTCACTGCTTTTTTCCTCTGCTTGTAAAATTAATGCTTCTTTTTCTTTTAAATCCGGAGTAATAAACCGTTCCGCATTGGATAATGTTTGTTTCCGTTCGTATTGTCCTTCTTCTAACAGATGTAGGTTTGCACGTGTAATCTCAATATAATAACCAAATACACGGTTATAACCAACTTTTAGTGATTTAATACCGGTCTTCTCGCGTTCTTCCCGTTCCAGCTGAGCAATCCACGTTTTTCCATTCCGGCTGGCATCACGATATTGATCGAGCTGGGCATTGTACCCATCGCGAATCATATTCCCTTCTTTTAAGGAAAGCGGTGGATTTTCAACAATCGCCTGCTCCAACAAATCCGTAATTTCTTCACAAGGATCAAGCAGCTCTGCGATTTGGTTCACTTTTTCATCCTTCATACCTTGCAAAATTTGTTGTAAATATGGAACCTGCATTAACGAGCGCTTCAATTGGACCAAATCACGGGCATTGATATTCCCAAAGGCTACTCTTCCAGCTAATCGTTCTAAATCATAAACTTCCTTTAGTTTTTCACGTAGTTCTTGACGCTCAAAATAATGTGATATTAGGACTTCCACAATTGATTGGCGCGATTCAATCTCAATTTGACTGATTAATGGACGGTCGATCCAGTGCTTTAACATCCTTCCGCCCATTGCGGTCATCGTCTCATCTAAGAGCCATAATAAAGAACCTTTTTTTCCTTTGGAACGAATCGTTTCTGTTAATTCAAGATTACGTTTGGAATAGTAATCAATTTTCATATATTGATGGATTTGGTAGGTGGTGACTGGCTGTAGATGATCCAAACTTCTTTTTTGCGACCGGTATAAATAATGAAAAAGCCGCGCCATTGTTTGCTTTAGCTTTTCTTGATTCAAATCTTTTAGCAAATGAGAAAAATTCATATCTATTGAACTATTATCTTCAAATGAAATCGCTAAGACGTCACGTTCCCGAAGTTTCTTTTGCCATTCCCCATCAAAGTTGCTCGCAACAACTACTTCCTTCGCACTTAAGACTGCTAACTCATTTAGGACTTCATCAAAATTTTTCGATAGGAGTGTGACTCGGCTTTCACCTGTTGAGATATCATTGTAGGCAAACCCAAAGGTTTCATCATCAAATTGGGTAATTGAGGCAATATAATTATTCTCTTTATCCGATAACCCCTTCCCTTCCATCACTGTACCAGGCGTGATTAATTGGACAACTTCCCTTTTCACCATACCCTTGGTCAGCTTCGGGTCTTCAACCTGCTCACAAATCGCCACTTTAAAGCCTTTTGAAATGAGCTGTTCAATATAGTTAGGTGCAGAATGATAGGGAACGCCGCACATCGGAATCCGTTCATCCGTGCCACCTTGTCTGCTTGTTAGAGTTATTTCTAATTCTTGTGATGCTTTAATGGCATCATCGAAAAACATTTCATAAAAATCGCCTAAGCGAAAAAATAAAAAGGCATCTTGGTAATCTGCCTTAACGGTTAAGTATTGTTGTATCATCGGCGTATATGCAGCCATAATGACCTCCACTAAAAAAAGACTTTCGATTTTCTTCGACAAACTATTATACCATACTTCATACAGACTTCTTTAGGAAGAAAAATCCTAATTATAGAACGGAGTGAAATGGAACTATTTTATATTTTTGAAGAGGTGTAAAAGCAATTCCATCGAATATAATTAGAAAAGGTAAAGGTACATTAGCCGAATTAGGTGGTGGAGTTATGGATGGGGTGTTTGGCCGCAGTTTCACAAACTATGATTTTGACATGTTTTCAACCAGTCATTTTGTAATTATCACCATCTTAATCCTAGGTTCCAGCATAATCTATCTTAATAGAGATCAACTGAATGCTAGGCAAAGACGGCGAACCGAGATCGGTATCGCTATCACTCTCATCATCATGGAATTGACCTATCATTTTTGGATGATTATAAATGGCAGTTGGAATGTTAGTCACGCTATTCCATTGGAGTTATGCAGCATTAGTTTAATATTAACCGTCCTTCTGTTGCTGACAAGGAAAAGAATTATCTACGAGATATTATTATTTACTGCTTTATTAGGCGCATCACAGGCATTATTCACTCCAGCTTTAAATTATGACTTCCCACATTTTCGGTTTTTCCATTTCTTTTATACACATCTGATGGAAATCTGGGTGCCGCTTTATTTTACATGGGCAAAAGGTTACCGGCCGACAATTTGGTCCGTCTTAAAATTATGTATCTTTTTAAATGTGCTTATGCCAATCATTATGTTGATTAATAAGCTGGTGGGCGGAAATTATATGTTTTTAAGCCATAAACCCGACAGTGCCAGTTTATTAGATGTTTTAGGACCCTATCCTTGGTACATTTTATCGCTGGAAGGTTTACTAATTGGGCTCAGTTTGATCGTCTGGTTGATATTCCGTGAAAAGACTTCGAAAGGAACCGAAGTGGCCAGAGAACTACCGTTCCAATAATATCAACTTTTTGTTGACCTTTTGTCATTAACAAATTATAATGAATAACGTTCCTAATACTTGTCTCGATAGCTCAGCAGGATAGAGCAACAGTTTCCTAAACTGTAGGTCGGAGGTTCGAATCCTCTTCGGGACGTCAAAGAAATCCTTATTTATCAAGGGTTTCTTTTTTTTTTAGGATTTATTATAACTGAATGTTGATTTCACTGTGCTTGAAAAATAAAAAGTAAAATTCCGTTTAAATTGAGAAATACCCACATTTCCTTTTAATATAAAAGAAGTTAATTTATTATTGCCCTCTACTAATGTTGACACATTGAAATATAATGTATATAATTATCTCGGATTCGAGATAATTATATTTTAGAATCACAAATATCAATAGAGCGCAAAAGAGGCAAGTTTTCTGTATATACATTTTTTATAATAGATTGGGGAGAAAAATATGCTAAGAAAAATCAACAGCAATGATATGGGTTCTAGTAATCTTGGTTGGTTAAGAAGTAAATTTCACTTTTCATTTGCAGAATATTATAATCCAGACAATATTCAGTTTGGGGTTTTACGTGTAATCAATGATGATTTAATTAATCCGCAAACAGGTTTTGGCACGCATCCACATAAAAATATGGAGATTATCTCCTACGTGGTGAATGGTGAGTTGACTCATGGTGACAGCATGGGTAACCAAAATACAATAACACGCGGACAAGTTCAATATATGAGTGCAGGTACGGGTGTACTGCATAGCGAATACAATTTAGGCAAAGATACATCAAGGTTTTTACAAATTTGGATTTTACCAGACAAAAATGGCCATGCACCATCCTATGGTGATTTTAGATTCAATTGGGATGATAGGAAAAATAATTGGCTGCACATGGTTTCGGGAAGAGACGGAGATGCTCAAATTACGATTAACCAAGATGCAAACATCTATTCCTTGGAATTGCAGCAAGGAAAAGATATAAGTTTTCCAGTTAAAGAAGGCAGGCAGGCTTATTTAGTTCAAATAGAAGGTACTTCTGTCATTAATGGCATTGAACTCTCTGATAGAGATGGAATGGAGATTGTTGAAGAAGATATCACAATTAAGGCAGAAAAAAACTCTCATATCTTACTAATAGAGATGAAAAAAGCATAGTAGTTTGATATATAAAAAGTCTGATGGAAATTCCATCAGACTTTTTGTTTTATTTCACTATCGACCTTTCATTGATAATCATTTGAATTTGCGCCACTGTTGCTGGATCTTCAAGCCCTGTAATATCACCTGAAACCTTTCCAGACACGAAAATTTCCTTTAATAAGCGGCGCATGATTTTTCCGCTAACTGTTTTCGGCAGTGTTTCTGTGAAGATGATGGATTTTGGCAGAGCAATTTTTCCGATAAGCTGTATAATACGCTCATTAATCTTTTCTTTTAAATCATCAGTCCCTAGAGAAAGATCATTTACCCGGACAAATACAAGCGGTACCTCACCCTTGATTTCATCTGGGACACCAATTACGGCCGCTTCAGCAACTCCTTCACATTCAAGAACTGCACTTTCAATTTCCATTGTACTTAAACGATGACCGGCAACGTTGAATGCATCATCTGAACGACCAACAACCCAAACATAGCCATCCTCATCAATTAGGGCCAAATCACTTGCAAAATAGCTTCCTTCTACCTGACTAAAATAAGAGGAAATATAGCGCTCCGGTTCCTTCCAGAGTGTGCGGCAAAGCATTGGGAATGGTTTTCTTATGATTAAATTTCCTAACGTACCCGGTTTTACTGGATTTCCCTTTTCATCCACTACAGCTATATCTGCACCTAAAAATTGCATTCCGGCTGATCCCGGCTTCATTGGAGTTAACCATGAGGCACCAGCAATTGGGCAGCCCGCTGTTTCTGTTTGTCCCCACGTATTATTAACACATATTTTTTTCTTTCCTAATACATCATACGTCCATTGCCATGATTCTGGATCAAAGGGTTCACCCACTAGGGAAACGACATCCAGACATGATAAGTCAAATTGATTCCGTACTTTTTCCCCTAGACTTTTTAACATCCGTAAAGCAGTTGGTGCGGTAAACAATTTATTAACACGGTATTTCTCGATTACCTGATAAAATCTGTCCTTTGTTGGAAAGTCAATCGATCCTTCATATACGACAGTGGTCACTCCATTTGCGAGTGCGCCCGCAATTCCCCAAATATGCATCGTTAACCATCCAATATCAGCCGTACACCAGAAAACATCATCATCATGATGATCCATATGATATTTGCTATAAATGTAATTTTGGATTACAAAGGCCATTCCTGAATGAACGACTCCCTTTGGTTTTCCTGTTGTACCGCTTGTATAGAAGACAATTCCATATTCATTGGCCTCTAGCTTCTCAGGTTCACAATGGATACTTGCCATTCTAGTTAGTTCCTCCCACCAGAAATCCCGTCCTTCTGTCATATTGATTTCTGAATTAAGGCGATTAACGACGATTACCGCTTCAATGGATGGAATATCTGGTATTACCCTGTCCACTTTTTCCTTTAAGCAAACTTTGTTTCCACGTCTTATCGTAGCGTCAGTCGTTACGATAATCTTTGGCTCAAAGCTAATGAGACGGTCCTTCAATGACTTTTCGGAGTATCCTGAAAATACTGTATTGTAAATTGCCCCAATCCGAAAGCAAGCGAGCACGGCAATTATTGCCTCTGCCAAATTCGGAAGAAAAATCGCCACACAATCCCCTTTTTTCACACCAAAGGAACGCAAGACACTCGAAAAGCGATTTACTTCTGCTAACAGCATATTATATGTAAAAAACTTAGTGTCCCCGTTTTCTCCCTCCCAAATCAGTGCGGTGCGATTTCCAGCACCATTTTCCACATGACGATCGAGTAAGTTAACACAAGGGTTACTGATGCCCCCTTCAAAAAAGCGAAAGTCAGGAAGGCTTCCACTTATTGTTTTTTGCCAAGGCTCATACCAGAATAGCTCTTTCGCCACATCGTTCCAAAAGGCTTCGGGATCTTTTTGGGATTTTTGAAGAAGTTCTTGAAAAGCTTTACTGCTTCCAATTGAGGTGATAGATTGTTTTTCTTCGCTTGGATATACAAGTTTACTTTCTGCAACTACCTTTAAAATTCCGCTTACATCCATATAAATCCCCCTAAATTGAAAATATAAATTCCATAGTGACCGACTAGTTGGTTAGTTCAGCGCTAAATCTATGAAAGCGCTTTACTATTATGTAATACAAAAATTACTGCTAAAATAGCAGCCTGTCATTGATGTACATCAATAAGGTTAACATAAATATTCTGAATTTTCAATATTGTAAAATTCTGCCTTAGCTGCATCTGCTTTAGGGCTTCCCGAACCGCCCGCGGAAAGCGAAGCCGCCTGGAACGGAAATCAACAGACTAGTTTAATGTAGCCAAACAAAAAGACTGCCGATTTAAAACCCGAAATCCTTCGGATTTGTCGACAGTCTGAGAAACAATATTTATGAATCCTTTGAAACTCTTACCCTTCTAATAATAACGAGTGTGGATCTTCCAATAATTCTTTGACTGTCGCCAAGAAGCTAACAGCCTCTTTTCCATCTACAATTCGATGATCGTATGACAAGGCGATATACATCATCGGGCGGTTTTCCATTCGCTCCTTATCAATCGCAATTGGTCTTGTTTGGATTTTATGCATTCCGAGAATCCCTACTTGCGGGCTATTCAAGATTGGCGTTGACATTAACGAACCGAAAACTCCACCGTTTGTAATGGTAAATGTTCCACCTTGCAAATCATTTAACGTAAGTGCATTATCACGAGCTTTTTTACCAAGATTACTGATATCCTGTTCGATTTCGGCAAAGTTTTTCTGGTTCGCACCGCGGACAACCGGGACGACCAACCCCTCAGGTGCTGCAACAGCAATACCAATATCATAGAATTTCTTGATAATCAACTCATCGCCTTGTATTTCAGCATTTAAAAGTGGGAATTGCTTTAAAGCTGAGACTACAGCTTTGGTAAAGAATGACATGAATCCCAGACGAACACCATGTTTCTCATAAAAAGCATCTTTCCGTTGATTGCGTAAATCCATAACGGCCGACATATCGACTTCGTTAAAAGTGGTTAACATCGCTGCTGTATGCTGGACTTCTACTAGGCGTTTAGCGATAGTTTGACGCCGGCGGGACATTTTCACCCGTTCAACTGGTTTGTCAAACTCTTCATCTATTTGTTGTACGGCTGGTTTTGGGCTGGTTTTTTCCAACTTTCGCTCTTCTTTAACTGAAGGTGCCGGAGTGTATGCTTTTACATCCTCTGGTCTAATTCTGCCAAGTGGATCCCTGCTGCTTACTTGCGCTAAATCGATTCCCAATTCTCTGGCCAATTTTCTTGCAGCTGGTGAAGCAATCGGGCTTGCAGCTTTCGGAAGTTCTTGCTCAGCTTGGGTGCTTTGTTGATTAAAGGTTTCTACTTCAGCTGATTTTTCCGGAGCTGCTGGAACAGATGAATTGGCTACAGTAGCTGCATTCTCATTCTCTTCGATAATCGCAATAACATCGCCTACTTCTACGATATCGCCAGGCCCTTTTAAAACCTTTGTAACTACACCTGAGTATTCGGCATTTAATTCTATATTAACTTTATCAGTTTCCAACTCAACAACACTATCCCCTTTGGTTACTTTGTCACCAATATTAATGAGCCATTGAGCAATAGTTCCTTCTGTAATGGATTCTGCCAGTTCTGGTACTTTGATTTCAATCATGTGGTGTATCCTCCTATGTTTGTTGGTAATTCCCCTATTAAGTTAGTATTTCTACTTAAATTATTTTCCTTAAATGCAATTAGTAACTAGTTCTCTTTCTTGTTTCTGAGAATCTATTAGACTCAATATAGTTCAGAGCCTGTTGGATAATCCGTTCTTGTTCTTTCTTATGAACGGCTGGATCGCCTCCTGCTGTGCTTGAACGTTCACGACGTCCAATGTAACCAACAGTCAGTCTGCCAGAAGCAAGTTCAAAGAGAGTTGGAGCGATATAATGCCACGCACCCATATTTTTCGGTTCTTCCTGCACCCAAACAATTTCCTTCAAGTTAGGATAACGCTCTATGATGGCTTCTACTTTTTCCTCAGGAAATGGATACAATTGTTCAATTCGAGCGATATGAACCTCTTCTAGGTTTCGATTTTCTTTCTGTGAGTCTATTCCAACAGCCAGATCAATGGCCATCTTACCCGTTGTTAACACTAAACGCTTTACCTTTTCTGTCACTTTTCCGAGTTCAGGCTGTTCCAAAACCGTTTGGAAATGACCTTCGCTTAGTGCAGTACCAGTAGAAGCAACTAGCGGGTGGCGGAGCAGACTCTTTGGCGTCATAATCACCAATGGTCGAACAAACTCTGATCCTAAGATGGCAGCTTGACGGCGTAATATATGAAAATATTGGGCCGCACTTGTCAGGTTGGCCACCGTCCAGTTGTTTTCAGCAGCTAACTGTAAAAACCGTTCAGGGCGGGCACTTGAATGCTCCGGACCTTGGCCTTCATACCCATGAGGCAGCAGGAGAATTAAGCCTGATTTTTGTCCCCATTTTGCCCTTGCAGATGAAACAAATTGATCATAGAGCGGCTGTGCCGTGTTGGCAAAGTCGCCATATTGAGCTTCCCACATGACAAGTGTTTCAGGAGCAAATACATTGTATCCATATTCAAAACCTACAACAGCTGCTTCCGACAGCGGGCTATTATGAACCGCAAACGAAGCTCGTGCTTGCGGAAGATGATGCAATGGTGAATACGTCTCATTGGTTTCTGCATCGTGGAGCACAATGTGCCGCTGCGCAAACGTTCCACGCTCAGAATCTTGGCCAGTTAGACGAATGGGTGTACCATCTTTTAACATCGACGCAAATGCCAGCACTTCTGCTACCGCCCATTCTACTTTCCCATTAACTTCTAATGCCTGATCACGACGCTCTAAAATCCGCTTTAATTTTGGATATACATGAAAACCTTCCGGCCATTTCAGTAAATCTTGGTTTATTTCACGAAGTGTATCAAGTGGCACGCTTGTTTCCAACTGTGGAATTCCTTTGGCAATTACCATTGGAACTTCTACTTCTGCTGGAGGTTCACTTTGCGTCTTATCTGATACTTTTTCAAACTCCACTTTTAACATATCTTGCACACTGCGATTCATTTGCTCAACTTCAGCTTGATTGAGAATGCCCCTATTTTGCAACTGTTTAGCATACACTGCTCTTACAGTTGGATGGTTCACAATTTTTTTATATACCTGTGGCTGAGTAACCGCTGGATCGTCCATTTCATTGTGGCCAAATCGACGATATCCAACCAAATCAATCAAAAAGTCCTTTTGGAAACGAGCGCGGTACTGATAAGCCAAACGAACAGCGGCCAGACATGCTTCAGGGTCATCCGCATTGACATGGACAATCGGAATCTCAAATCCTTTTGCTAAGTCACTCGAATATCTCGTCGAACGTGAATCGTGGCTATCGGTTGTAAAGCCTACCATGTTGTTGGCAATGATATGGATGGTTCCACCCGTTCGATATCCTTTTAACCCGCTTAAATTCAAGGTCTCCGCTACAATTCCCTGACCCGGAAAAGCTGCATCACCATGGACCAAAATCGCAAACGACCTCGTAACATCCTGCTTAGGGTAACCGGCATTCTTCCGTTCTTCTTGGGCCGCTCTCGCAAAACCTTCAACTACCGGATCAACAAACTCAAGATGACTCGGATTATTCGCTAAGGTAATCCGCGCTCGAACATTCCCGGGGCCTTCCAAGAAACGATTCCGGCCTAAATGATATTTCACATCTCCTGTCCAGCCCTCACTAATATCGACTAAATCTTCTGAAGGACCTTGTTGTTTAGCGGACGAATGTAGAAATTCAGAGAACATCTTGCTGTATGGTTTGTTTAACACATGCGCAAGAACACTTAAGCGGCCGCGATGCGCCATTCCAATCACGACATTACTTGCTCCATCCCCGACACCTTCGTGCACGGCCTCATTCAGCATCGGTACTAGCATGTCAACGCCCTCAATGGAGAATCTCTTCTGACCGACAAAGGTTTTATGCAAAAATTGTTCAAATCCCTCAACCTCTGTCAAACCCTGAAGCAAGTTTTTTTGTTCTTCTTTTGATAAGGACCGATGCAAGGAACCTGTTTCCACCATTTGAGTCAACCATGATTGTTCATCCATATGGTGCACGTGGTTAAATTCAAAGGCTAGTGTGGAGGTATAAATATCCTTTAAATGGTTGATCGCATCCCATGCCGTTTGTATTCCTGCCGGGGCCTCCTCCCAAACTAGTTTGGCTGGAATCGCTTTCAACTCTTCCTCACTTACCCCATGTTTTTCTGGATGAAACAACTCTTGATTTTGCACATTCCCCTCTAGTGGGTTCATGTTTGCCTCTAAATGACCGTTAGAACGAATGTTCTTAAGCAGCTTTACCACTTTCAGTACTATCTGTATATTTGTAGAATTATTAGGATTGAAAGAATCATTATTAGGGTATTCTTCGGTATGTCTTGACTCAAAAGACAATGGTGAGCCCCATTTTAGAAAAAGCTCTCTTAATTTTGGATCAATCAATTCTTCTCCGTTTGTATACCGCTCGTATTGTTCAATAACATAGCCAAGGTTTGGACCATTGAATTTCCTCCATGGATTATGCTGGTTCTTCTGTACTCCCATTCACAATTCCCCCAATGTTGTGTTACTTATATGTTCTGTTTCAGATTATTTAGTAAGTAATTTTCAATTGCTTAAGGTTAAGGATAATGTAATAATTGAAATAAATAAAATGCTAAAAAATAATATTAACTTATAAAAAATATTAATATCAGATAGATGGGTGGAAAAATGGATTACCGTGACTGGGAAATACTAAAGGTGCTTTATCATCAAAAGAATTTAACAAAAACAGCCCGCCTCTTATTTCTTACTCAACCCGCATTAACGACTCGATTAAAGCATATGCAGGAAGAACTAGGCGTAAAAATCGTAACCCGTGAAAGCAGGGGAGTGCATTTTACCCCACAAGGAGAATACCTTGTTCATTGTGCTGAGGAGGCATTAGCACATTATGAAAAGATAAAAGAAAATGTCCAAAATATGAGTAATCACGAAAGTGACCAAGTGGTAGGTACGTTGAAATTGGGGGTTTCCAACTTTTTCGCGAATTACGAACTTCCCTATATTTTGAAATTATTTAAAATGCAATATCCACATGTGGAATTCAAAGTAACGACGGGATGGAGCAGAGACGTAACTCAACTTATTCATAATAAAGACGTTCATATCAGCTTTGTTCGTGGAGATTATGGCTGGCGGGGATTATCGAAACATCAATTGTTTGAGGAAACTATTTGCATTGCTTCAAAAAATGAATTTAATATGAAGGACCTGCCTCGTCTTCCTAGAATCGAATATCGAGGGGACTACCTATTAAAATCACTCATTGATCATTGGTGGGCAGAAAATTTTGCGCAAGCCCCCTTTATAAGTATAGAAGTCGATCAAGTAGACCCCTGTAAGGAAATGGTTTTAAATGGTTTAGGATATTGCATTTTGTCTAGCAGAGTACTCAAAGGGATAGAAGACATATACAAAATCAATTTAAAAGACCAAGAAGGAAATTCAATTTTGCGAAGAACGTGGATGTATTACCATAAAGAAGCTATGGAGTGGAATGTTGTTAAGGCGTTTGTCAATTTTATCGAAAAAATCGATTGGAAACACAATTGAAAGAGGTGAAACAGGTCACGTAGTCTTCTTCTACGTGACCTGTTTCACTACCCTAATTAGGTAAAAATGTTGTTCGGAGACAAATTGTTAAGCAATTACACTATACCTAGATAGCTCCTTGTGATATTTGGAATAACTATTTGCCCACTATTGCTATATCTGGAAAATAGATTTGATAATGCTGTAAGGAAGGGATGATATTCCTCATCGGTTTTTTTGGGGGAATATGAAGCGGATAAGTATCGTCCCAAAAATCCATTTAAATTAAATTGCAGGTCATTGTGAAAGAACTTTAAATCATACTTTCCATCTTTAAAAAATTGCTGAAATGCAATCGGAGTTTCCTCCATACCACCGCTAAATCCTTTAAAATTTGGGCAGTACCTTTGGCAAACCTCTGCACTTTCCTTGTTTATATCGCTTGACCCATCCCGGCTATTCCAGACAAGAGCAACTTTTCCATCTTGATGTAAAATCCGTTGACATTCCAATTTGAATGGCTCCATGTCGAACCAATGAAATGCTTGTGCTACGGTAACTAGATTTATACTATTATCAGTTAAACTTGTGTTTTCAGCCGTACCCTTAATCGAAATAAAACGGGAATCCGTCTTCAAAGCTTGTTCTGCAACTGTCCTCATATCATCATTTGGCTCCACTCCAATTACAGTAAATCCCCTATCAATAAGCTGCCCACTTAATATTCCGGTTCCCGAGCCAATATCTGCAATAATACTATCCTCATTTAAACCAGCTTTAGAAATTATATATTCAATATATTCAGGGGGGTAGCTGGGACGATATTTTGCATATACCTCTGCTTTTCCTGTGAATTGATCATTTGATTTCATAAAGCCACCTTCTCTCTCTGTTCCAAATGAAATAGCCTTTAAAACAGCAACCTCTACTTTACCGCATGAGTTTCGTGATATTCATTTTTTAAAGGAAAACAAATGGTGAATTTAGTTCCTTGATTTGGGATACTAGTCACCTTAATCGTTCCTCCATGATCCTGAATAATTTTCTGACAAATAGAAAGCCCTAACCCCGTTCCATCAGATTTCGTTGTATAGAAAGGACTAAAGATTTTCTCCAGATTTGCATCTTCGATACCAACACCCTTATCACTAATCTCAACTACAGCTTTGTTCTCATCTTTTAATAATCGAATCGTAATATCTCCATTTTCAACCATTGATTGGATGGCATTATTTATTAAATTCACAAAAACTTGTACCATTTTATCCAAGTCCATTGGTAAAAACAGATCGGGATTGTAATCCGTGTATATGATTTGATGTCCCGAACTACGGGCTTTGGAATCTGTTAATACGATTACCCTCTTTAAACACTCATGCTTGGAAAATGTTTGGTATAAAGAGACATTTGGTTTTGAAAATTGCAGGAATTCAACTGTTAACTTATTCATTCTACTGACTTCACTAAGGATTAAGTCATACCAAGGTTTTATATTATAATTATGCTCTTTAGAATGTTTGATGAATCCTTGGATAATGGTCAAAGGGTTCCTAATTTCATGTGCGAGGCCACCAGCCATTTCTCCTAAGAGTTTCATTTTTTCCTCTTGATAACGTAATTCTTCCCGTTTCTTCTCTTCTTTGAGGAGATTTTTTGCTCTCTCTGTCTCGATGATGTATTGAATGATAAGCACTACAGCTAGAGATGTTAAGAAGTCCGATCCAACTGCAAGTACGCTATAGGCATCGACAGGAGTATACGAAATTCTTATTAATGTGTAAAAGGCAATCAAGACAAAACCAAGAAAAATCCCTTTAAGCACACCCCTGATTTGAAATAAGAATTTACTAAGTAAAATAATATAAATGGAGAAACACCAATTCAACTGGGTTGTAAAATGAAACAATAGTAACGAAATGATCTCAATAGCCGCTATATAAATAAAATAGCGTGGATAAATCCTTTCCAAAAAAATGCTTATTATAAAAATAATGCCTAGTAAAATCATTAAAAAGTGGTTTTGGGATTTATTCAACGTTGTAGAGGAAAAAATCACAAATACAACATAAATAGGCAAGACGATATGGTACATTAAACGAAAAAACATATATTTCTCTCCGATTCATTTATCTAAAGGTTGTCCAAATGATTATACTAGATTTTCCGGTCAAAAACCTCAGATTAATTTTACCATAATAAATAAAAAGACTGTCCTCTAAAGGATAGTCTAAATGACAAGTTATTTCGCACTCACACACTTTTGCTAACTACAAGGATCTAATTCCCCCCAAAAAACCACTATACTCTCCATTACCTTTTTGAAACTGGGACCCCAGCTATTCCCCAATGGGATTTTGGGATCTCTGTAACGATAACTCTTATGCTCTCCTTTGGAGCGTCTAATGTTTCTGAAACAGTATTAGTAAGATTGTGAATAACTTCTTCTATTTTCTCTTTTGGTCTTCCTTCTAATATTTGAACATTAATAATTGGCATTGTAGATACTCCTTTTTTTAGGCTCTTCAGGCTGCTGCTATCTTACTATTCCTCCAATTTGAAAACAACATCCTGATATAATTCATCACGATCAATGATGCTTCCTGTAAATTCATGCGTCAGCCTTCCGTCTCCATTAAAGATAAACGTTTTGTTGTCATGTAAAACTTCAGACCCTCTTTTTTCATAATGCTCACCGAGGGTATTTGCCAAGTTTTGAATCTGCTTCTTATCCCCTGTCAGCATTTTCAGGTAGGATAAATCAAAATTCATTTTCTTTGCATGTTCTTTCATGATTTCTGGTTTATCATTTTCAGGGTCAAGTGAAATGGACACAAGTAAAAGATTATCTGTCTTACTTCTTTTTGATTTCAGATCCTGCTGCAAATGGCTGAAATTCCCCAATAATATGGGACATGCGTTTGGATCGATACAATTAACATACGTAAAGGTCAGTACAACGGTTTTTCCTAAAAAATCTTGTTTCGTTACTGAAATTCCATTCTGGTCCATTAACTTAAATTCAGGTAAAGTAACTTCTTTTGTCGCTTTATGGGCATTCGCTAATGTTTTTGCCTCCACAGTAAATTGCTTTTCATCCTCAACAATTTTGCCATCTTGTTCTACTTTTATTGTAGCCATCCAATCACCGTTCATCGCTATATTAGCGGTTCCAATATATTTGCCATCCCCAATTTCTTTAACTGCTACAGGGGTTGTTCCGTGGTCCATATTTTTCATATTTAATTCAGCACTCACTTTAGCCCCCTCCACCGGATTTCCCTGTTTGTCGACCACAGAAAACTGCATCGCATATATTTTTCCAGATGTAAATGTTTTTGGAGTAGAAAGTTTTATCGTTAAGTTACTTGCTGACCCACAGCCTGCAATAAATATAAACATCAGACTCAATATGAAAACAAAAGATTTTTTCATCGTGCCTATCCTCTCAGTCAGATAAATTTTAATATCACAGCTCCCTTTTACTATATAATACAATCTTCTTTAAATCTGTGAAGTTTTACACATAAACCAAAATAACGATTGTAGGCGCATGATGAATTCATACGCCTCTTCAATCATCAATATGTACTGATTCTATCTTTCTCATCAACCTGTAGTCTTGTAAGCAATGGACGGTTTATCTTCCACTCAACCTGTACTGGAAGATTGAAAAATTCCGTTAACTTTTCACTTGTTAGCAATTTACTTGTCTCCCCAGCTGCAAAAACTTGACCCTCTTTTAGTAAAAGGGTTTTAGTGAAAACAGGCAGGATTTCTTCAACATGATGGGTGACATAAATCAAGCTCGGGGCATCGGGATCTTTTGCAATTTTTTCAATCGATTCTAATAGTTGTTCACGTGCAATAAAATCTAATCCATTTGTCGGTTCATCCAAAATCAGCAAAGAAGGGTCTGCCATCAGTGCACGAGCAATTAATACACGCTGCTTTTCACCCTGTGATAATTTTTCGTAATTTCGGTTTGCATATCTAATACAACCAAGTGAATCCAAAAGGCCAACAGCCTTTTTCCTCATTTCATCTGTGGGTGTTTCATAGAGACCAATCGATGCAAAAGCCCCGCTTAAGACAACCTCAAATGCGTTATCTCCGGAATGAAATTTTTCCTGAAGTGAAGATGATACAAATCCAATCTGTTTGCGCAGTTTCTCACTTAAATACGTTTTCCCAAATTCCATGCCCAGTACAGTTACATTCCCTTTTGTCGGAAAATAATAGGCATTTAATAAATTTAAGATTGCAGTTTTACCCGAGCCATTTAAACCAAATAATACCCAATTTTCTCCTCTATTAATCTGCCAATTTACATTTTGCAAAATCCAATTTCCTTCTCGTCTTAATGAGACATTTTCGAGTTGTAAAACCATTGTAATGGCTCCTTTCATTTTATTTATGGGTTGTATTTTATTATTATTGTATCAAATTTTCAGAAAATAAAAAAATAAGCCCTACCAAATAGGACTTATTGAATCTTTTTTACTCGTCTCGAAGCGATCGATATCTTCCACTAAAATAAATCAACGGGTCCGAATCTTCCAGGTTAATGCTAGTTACCCGGCCAATAAAAAGGGTATGATCTCCTTCAACATGCTCTGCCGATACTTCACATGTAATTTGTGCCACTGCGCCAGGTAAAACCGGGATTCCTTCAAGACGGTCAAACACTACATTTTGTTGATTTTTTAACTGTCCTGCAAATATCATTGATAATTCTTGTTGTCCTGCAGCAAGTATATTGACCGAGAACTTTTTGCTTTGTTTTATCTTTTCAAGCATTTGTGCTTTTTCAGCAATCGATATGACAACAAGTTTTGGATTAAGCGAAACAGACATAAAGGCATTTGCAGTCATTCCATGTACATTTCCCGCTACTTCTGTTGCCACTACTGTTACTCCAGTTGCAAATTTCCCCATTGCGTTTCGAAACTGACGGTCATCCATAATAACACCTCGCTACATATAATTATTTTTTGCCTTTCTTTTTCAAACGACGATACATCCGATATCCTTTCCGCATTGCATCAACCATAAAAAAAGGGATTGGTGGATGATATTTATATATATATGGTAAATAAATCTTATAATAAGCTTTTTTTAAATCTTTCCATTTCCTACAAAATCCTTTTTTATAAAAATCAGATATATCCACTATATAACCCCTACCCTCAAACATGACGACATTTTTCCCATGGACATCGTAGGGATTTAATCCAACTGACCTTGCATAATCCAAACCGGAATCAATATCATTTATAACTGATTCGGGAATTGGAACCCCCTTTACCAGGGCATCAAACAAAGTGATACCTTCTAGCTTTTTTAAGATTAAATAATTTTCCCCATAATCATACAGAGTAGAATAACTTTTATGATTTCCTAATCTTTTATATACTTCAATTTCCTTCTTAAGTTCCTCAGGATTTCGACCATATACTTTTACAACCCATTCTGGCTTTGCATCAAGCGAAAATACTCCAGCATAATTACCACTTCCGATGGTTTTCCAGATCTGTGATTGATTTTCTACTATAATTGGGTCAAACGGACTTGTTGTCGTTAATTGTATTTTCGGGAATAGCTCTGTTTCTATTAAATTTATATACTCCGCTTTTTGCAAAATGTACACCTTCTAAACCAAAATATAATGGAAATTTCTTTTATGCCATTATACACTAATAATTAGTATTAAGATTTAGAATTCATATGGAAATTCGAAGCACTAAGGGCTAATAGAAAGGATTTGCTATGACTTTTCCCATTTTAGAAACCAAAAGACTTAAATTAATTGAAATAACCCATCAGCATGTGGACTACATATACGAAATTTTATCCTTAGAAGAAGTGACGAGGTTTTATGGGACTAATCGTTTTACTTTACCTGTTGAAGCTTCAAGATTAATTGACATGTTTTATAAGAATTTTGTTGAAAAACGCGGGATCCGTTGGGGTATAAAATTAAAAGAAAATCAGCGCTTCATCGGTACGGTGGGGCTTAACGGTTTACATTTAAAAAATAGGCGTGCTGAGATTGGCTATGAACTCCATCCAGATTATTGGAGAAGGGGACTAAGTTCCGAAGCAATAAATGAAGTAATCCGCTTTAGCTTTCAACACTTAGATTTAAATCGACTTGGTGCCGTTGTCTTTCCGGAAAATGTAGCATCAATCAATTTACTACTGAAGATTGGTTTCACAAAGGAAGGAATTCTTCGCGGCTATATTAATCAAAATGAACAATTTTATAATACGTACGTTTTGTCGTTATTAAAAGCAGAATGGACAGAAAGCCAGGGGTAATCTCCTGGCTTTCTTATTCCTCAAAGTAATCCTTTACTTTTTTAGGGTTTTTCCCGATGGTATCATTATAGTACGGATTACATTCAGTAGCATCTTGTGGATCGAGATTGGTTTTGATCACTAACATTGGTGAGGGTGAACTCTCTGCAATTATTCGGTCATTTAATTTGTCAAAATCGGGTATATTTTTATTTCCAGGCTGTCTAGGTTCCATTTTCTAACACCTCCTTATCATAGCATGCTAATTTTCCATTTAATAATTCCCATGAAAAAGAAAAAAACTAGGAAGTAAAACCTCCTAGTTACTTTTATTCTTCTTCTGAGCCGACTAAGAAATCTGGATTTAACTCTTCGAATTCTTCATCGTCTACATCCATACCCCAATCATCATCGCAGTCCTTGCATCCATCAGAGCTGACAAGAACACAAACCTTTGTTTCGCCAATCACCTCTACGAGGAATTCTCTTTCAACATGGACGATGATACGATTGCCATTCGGAGAAATGACTGCTTCAACACAATTTGGCTGCTGCAGCACTCGAGCACTAATTTCATTGTCATCGAGGCAATCATGGTCACGATACTTTAACTTAATGACGTCTGTATATTGGACACGTTCTGTGACAACTTCTGTTTTGGTATTATCATTAAATGAGTACCAAACATTGATGTCATAAGAGCCATGTATCTCTACAGTCTTGCCAACCTTTTTCGCATTATATTTATGGTTGATGATCCAACAGCCAAGTATACTTGTTGGACTATGCGCCGGGCTAATCGTATGATTGGACTGTGTAAATTTACGTCCTTTCGCTACTACGGCCTTGGTAATTATCTCTCTATATTCTCCCATTTCGCGCGAACCCTCCTCATTCATTTTCATTTCATCGTATGCAAGATATAAGACTAGTGTGAAATTTATTTTGTTGAGTACTGGATAAAAGTTTAGTCATAGTTCATTTTATGCGGGAGTTATAGGTGTGTGCCTTGTATGCATGTACTTTAAAAATGAAGAGTAATAAGATTCAGATTGGAGGGGAAAATAAATAGGAGGAAAAAAATAAAGCCAGGCTCTAGTAAGCCTGGCTGGAATCTTAATGTTCGTGATCGCAATCGTCGTGACCTTCACAAGAACCGCCGCCATTTTGCATGCTTGAACCAGTTTCTCCTAATAATACATCGCCGCCCGTTGAAATGATGATTTCATCGGTGACTGTATTTGAAATGGTTGAAGCAATAATTTGAAGCAATTCGTTTACATCTAATTGTGATTGTTTGAACTCCTGTACAACAGGAATTTCATCTAATTCTTGCTCAATCGAAGCAATCTTATCTTCAACCTTTTTCAAGGCCTCAGGTTTTCCATAATGCTGAAGATTTACAGCTTGCTTTTGTAATCCTTTTATATCTGAAATTAAAGTGTGAACTTTCGTGTTTTCATTTAATTGTGCTTCTGCACGTTTAAAGAAGTCAACCTCTTCTGTTTCTGCAATCATTCGAGCTAAGTCTGTTGCACGTGCAACGATATCATCTTTTGTATATTTCGCCACTTTACTTCACCTCTGCTGGATCTAGTTCTTTCACGATTTCTCCGTTCAATGACCATGTTCTTGCTTCTGTTATTTTGACTTTTACAATTTTTCCAATTGCAGATTTTGGTGCAACAAAGTTTACAAGCTTATTCCTAGATGTGTAACCTGCAAGGACATCAGGATTGTTCTTACTCTCCCCTTCAACCAAGACATCAACGATTTGCCCTTCATGCTTTTTCATCGCTTCTAAGGAAAGTTCATTCACAAGTGCATTTAAGCGTTGTAACCGTGCTTTCTTAACTTCCATTGGAACATTATCTTCCATTTTTGCAGCTGGAGTGCCTTCACGTGGAGAATAAATAAAGGTATATGCTAATTCATAACCGACTTCACGATAGAGAGACATTGTTTCTTCAAACTGCTCATCCGTTTCATTTGGGTAACCCACTATAATATCTGTGGTTAGAGCTACATTAGGAATTGCCGCTTTAATTTTTCTTACTAATTCTAAATATTGTTCTCTAGTATACTTACGTGCCATAATTTTTAATACATCAGTAGAACCTGATTGAACCGGTAAATGAATATGGTCCATTAAGTTTCCACCTTTGGCCAGCACATTAATTAAACGATCATCAAAGTCACGCGGATGGCTTGTGGTGAAGCGGATTCTTGGAATATCAATTTTTCGTAATTCATCCATCAATTCACCCAGACCATACGAACCTTCTTCTAAATCTTTTCCATAAGCATTTACATTTTGACCAAGCAAGGTAACTTCTTGGTAACCCTGTGCGGCAAGATGACGTACTTCTTGAATGATTTCTTCCGGCCTGCGGCTTCTTTCTTTCCCACGAGTGAATGGTACGATACAATACGTACAGAATTTATCACAACCATACATGATGTTAACCCAAGCTTTAATATTCCCACGACGGACTTTTGGAAGGTTTTCAATGACATCTCCTTCTTTAGACCATACCTCAACAACCATCTCTTTTGACATGTATGCCTCATTCAAGATATGTGGTAAACGGTGAATATTATGGGTACCAAAAATCATATCAACCTGATGGTAGGTTTTTAGAATTTTGTTAACAACAGATTCTTCTTGTGACATACATCCACAAACACCTAAAAGTAAGTCAGGCTTTTCCAATTTTAATGACTTTAAATGACCTAGTTCACCAAACACTTTATTTTCAGCATTTTCCCTAATTGCACATGTATTTAATAAAATGACATTTGCATCTTCAGTGCTGTCAGTGGGTTCATAACCTAAAGCTAAAAATATCCCTGCCATAACTTCCGTATCATGCTCATTCATCTGACACCCATAGGTACGGATATAAAACTTTCTACCCTCGCCCATTCCACGGAACTCCTCTGGAATCGCAAAGTCATTATGGTACTTTACTTCTTCTTTTCCACGCTTTTTAGCATCCTTCAAGGATGGTGCAGTAATTACTTGTTCAAAGTACTTGCTGTAATCCTTGGCGGATTTTTTGTCCGAAGAATTAACAGACTCGACTTGCGTACCTTCTAAACGTTGTTTTTCATTCATTTGTTCAAATGCCCCTTTCAGACATAGTCCACACATTATTATAGTATAAAGGTTAACGGACTTGAAAACAATAGAAAATCCCGTGGGCTATAGCCCCGGGATTTTCTATTTGCCATTAAATAAATTCAGAAACTAATTTATCAAAATAATTTTGATCCAAATTAAGGTCTGCTTTTGATAATGGTGTTTCAGAGAAGCCAGTTATTAATTCTTGATAAGACTTACGTTCAGTATTTTGATAAATTAGCCCTGTAACAAGACCATTATGCTTCATTAATGTCTGCATTGCTTCTTCGCGATTTGAAGGATCATAACCTTCGATATCACTAAGTTTAGTTAGATTTTCTTTAAACCAATCGTATGTGTTTACCTTATTATAAGTAACACATGGACTGAACACATTGATTAATGAAAATCCTTTGTGATTAATACCTGCTTCAATTAAAGCAGTTAAATCTTTTAAGTCTGTAGAGAAACTTTGTGCTACAAATGTTGCTCCTACAGTTAACGCCATTTCCATTGGAGAAATTGATTGCTCAATCGATCCAAGCGGAGATGACTTTGTTTTAAAGCCTGCTGCTGAACGTGGTGATGTTTGACCCTTTGTTAAACCATAAATTTGGTTATCCATTACGATATAAGTAATGTCGAGATTACGACGAATAGCATGAATCGTATGACCCATTCCAATTGCATATCCATCTCCGTCTCCGCCAGAAGCGATAACAGTTAAGTCACGATTTGCCATTTTCACACCTTGTGCAATTGGAAGTGAACGGCCATGAATTCCATGGAAACCATAGGAATTAATATAACCTGAAATCCGGCCAGAACAGCCAATTCCAGAAATTACAGCAAGATTTTCGGGTTCTAAACCAACATTCGCTGCCGCACGTTGCATTGCCGCTTGTACAGAGAAGTCGCCACAGCCAGGGCACCAGTTCGGTTTTACATTGTTACGAAAGTCTTTAAAAGTGGCCATTTAGAACAACTCCTTACATTTTGTATAAACTTCGTGTGGTAAGAATGGATTTCCATCATATTTAAGATGCTTAGTAATCTTTTCAGCATGTCCAACATTCATTTTCATAATATTTGCTAATTGCCCGGTTGCATTGTTTTCTAAAACAATCACTTTCTTAGCAGCACGAACTAACGGAAGAACTTCGTCTGTTGGGAATGGGTGAATTAAGCGAATCTGAGCATGATTTACTTTTAAGCCATCATTCTCTAAACGTGTCATCGCTTCTTCAATAACACCGCGTGTTGAATTAAAACCGACAAATAATACATCTGGATCTTCGTGCTTAGTATTTTTATATACAGGTGTATTAAAGCGAATATTTTCGATTTTACGGAAACGCTTATCCATTTGCGCAATTCGATTTGCAGCAGATTCAGATGGTTTACCTGTTTCATCATGCTCAACACCTGTTACATGGTGGATACCATTTTTCATACCAGGAATTACACGTGGTGAAACACCATCTTCTGTAACTTCATACCGTTTAAAATATGCATTATTTTCGTTAGCTGGGATTTCATCAGCTACCAATTTTCCACGTCTGATTTCAACTTTGTCATAATTTAATGGTTCAACGGTCTGTTTTCCTAAAGATAATTGAAGATCAGATAAAATAATGACAGGGCATTGATATTCTTCTGCTAAATTGAATGCTTCCGCTGTATCATAAAAAGCTTCCTCAACCGTACTTGGAGCCATAACAATTTTTGGGATTTCACCATGTGTACCATAAATCATTGCCATAAGATCCGATTGTTCTTGCTTTGTTGGTAATCCTGTTGAAGGACCTCCACGTTGCGTATCCACAATTACCAGCGGCGTTTCAGTGATACCAGAAAGTCCAATTGCTTCCATTTTTAATGATAACCCAGGTCCAGCTGAAGCAGTAATTGCACGTACACCGCCGTAGTTAGCTCCAATGGCCATTGTACAAGCAGCAATTTCATCTTCTGTTTGAATAACTGTACCACCTAAAGCAGGTAATTTTTTAATCAAATACTCCATTATTTCAGATGCTGGTGTAATAGGATAAGCTGCCATAAATCGGCATCCGCCTGCAATAGCACCAAGTGCGATCGCATCGTTACCAATCATAAACATCCTTTTTTGGCCGTCAGCCTTTTCAAGTTCCATTGTTGGGACACCTGAAGCTAGATTTTCTTTCACTTTTTCAAAGCCGGCTTTGATTGCATCCATATTCTTCGCAACAACTTGGTCGCCTTTTTTGCCAAAAATCTCACGAACTACTACTTCAAATACATTAATATCTAAGTCTAAAATAGCAGATGTTGCACCGATTGCTACCATGTTCTTCATTAAAGAAGTTCCAAGTTCAGTGGCAATTTCAGTAAATGGTACCGCATACAATGATGCTTGTGTATCATCAGGCTTCTTTGGTGAAAATTTCGCATCAGCAAGGATTACACCATTACTGTGTAGTTCTTTGTAATTTAAATCAATCGTTTCTTGGTCAAATGCTACTAGGATATCTAGGTCATCAGAAATTGAACGCACTTCTGTCGTACTTACTCTGATTTTATTGTTGGTATGACCACCCTTAATCCGTGAAGAAAAGTGACGATAACCATACAAGTAATAGCCCAGGCGATTCAGTGCAATTGCAAAGATTTCCCCAGTACTTTCAATACCTTCCCCTTGTTGTCCTCCAACTTTCCATGAAAGTTGATTGATCATGACTTACACCCCTTTGGATATGTAAAAATTAATTAGAATAAATTGATTCATTTATTAGTTTAGCACTATTCCGAGTATTTCACTAGAATTTAGCCTATAATAGCAAGACTAAAAAATGTAACTTAAGATATGTACTAAACGCTTACAATTCTAGACCTATGCACTAAAAATTGCAACCCTTTAAAGCGAAATATTGTCTAAAATATGAATATTTTTTTATTATTTGAAATATACTCGGATTCGATTATGTCGACTGCTGTAAAAACAAAAATCCACCTCATTATATGGCAGTTTTTCTAACATTTATTCTTCAAACAAATATCTATTATTTATATTCTAGAAATAATTATAGTCTATCTTAGAATAATGTTTTATCGATATTTTTGATTTTTGACCTATAACTAAAAAATACCTGCTTGATTATACAAGCAGGTAGTATCAATCATTATTTGTTTTTACTTGTCAAAAGTCTATCTCTTTCAACGCGGTTCTACAATTAGTTTGATAGCTGTGCGTTCTTCCCCGTCAATTAAAATATCGGTAAACGCAGGGATACAAATTAAATCAACTCCGCTAGGTGCTACAAATCCTCGAGCAATCGCTACTGCCTTAACGGCTTGATTCAATGCACCCGCCCCAATTGCCTGTATTTCCGCTGCACCTCTTTCACGCAGAACCCCGGCAAGCGCACCAGCTACAGAATTAGGATTAGATTTTGCTGAAACTTTTAATATATCCATTTCTAGCTCCTCCTTAGAAAATCCCGATCCCGCATGAGCAGTTTCATGAACAAATCAGGTTATAACATTCCACTGCTACTATATTCAGTTGTCAAAAAACATATTCCGGCTTGGACAAAAAAAATGCGCCAGTCTCTAGGCTCTGGAGCTTTTGGAGCTATAAAAAAAAAGAGCAAAACCAATTTGCTCTTTAAGTATAAAACGGATGATCATCATTTATTAAGATAGGTTGAATTTTTTTTGTAAAGCCGGATTTCCGATCCAATTCAATATAGACGGCACTAAGCTGATTTCTTCCGCCTGCCGCCACCTCAAACCGGACAGGAAGGCTCGTCAGAAACCTTTTAAGAACAGCATCTCTCTCCACCCCTAAAATACCGTCATACGGACCCGTCATGCCCACATCGGATAAATACCCTGTGCCATTAGGCAGAATGCGGCTATCAGCCGTCTGAACATGTGTATGTGTCCCTACAACCGCAGATACTCTCCCATCCAGGTACCAACCCATTGCCTGCTTCTCACTGGTTACTTCGGCATGAAAATCCACAAAAATATATGGAGTTCTTTCTCTGGCAATTTCAATTAATTCGTCTGCCTTTTTAAATGGACAATCCAACGGTGCCATGAAAGTTCTCCCTTGCAGATTAATGACGGCAACTTCTAAATCATTTACTTTAAAAAATGCCATCCCTTTACCTGGTGTTCCTTCAGGAAAATTCGCTGGTCTAACCATATTTTTGGCTGAACCGATAAACTCAAAGATCTCACGGTTGTCCCATGAGTGATTACCAAGGGTTACAGCTTGTGCGCCATAACCTAAAAATTCACGATATATCTTTTCTGTAATTCCTTTACCGCCTGCAGCATTTTCCCCATTAATAATGGTAAAATGCGGACGATATTTTTCTTTTAATTTTGGCAAATATTCCTTTACCATGTCTCGGCCTGGTGACCCGACAACATCACCTATAAAAAGTAGATTCATTTTTAATCCTCTCATCAAGAAAAATTGTTAATGTTTCAATTGTATCACATTCAGACTTCATTTAATCGGATAAGCACTTTCATAAAAAAAAGCGGTGCATGTGCACCGCTTTATTTCGCATATTCAACAGCCCGTGTTTCTCGGATAACTGTCACTTTAATGTGTCCAGGATAATCAAGTTCTTCTTCAATGCGCTTACGAATATCACGAGCTAATCGATGCGCAGCAAGATCATCAACCGAATCAGGTCTTACAATAATACGAACTTCACGTCCAGCTTGAATAGCAAAAGATTTCTCTACACCTTCATAAGACTCAGAGATTTCCTCTAACTTTTCAAGACGTCGGATATAGTTTTCAAGAGTCTCACTACGGGCACCAGGTCTTGCAGCTGATAATGCATCCGCAGCGGCAACTAAAACAGCAATGATAGACGTTGGCTCTGTATCCCCATGATGTGATGCTATACTATTAATTACTACAGGGTGTTCCTTGTATTTAGTTGCAAGTTCAACACCAATTTCTACGTGACTGCCTTCTACTTCATGGTCAATTGCCTTTCCAATATCATGAAGCAAGCCCGCACGACGTGCTAAGGTTTCATCTTGACCCAATTCAGCAGCAAGTAATCCAGAAAGCTGTGCTACTTCCATTGAATGTTTTAAGACGTTTTGACCATAGCTTGTACGGAATTTCAAGCGGCCAAGAATTTTGATAAGATCTGGATGAAGTCCATGAACCCCCACTTCAAAGGTGGTTTGCTCACCAACCTCGCGGATATATTCATCCACTTCACGACGAGACTTTTCAACCATTTCCTCAATTCGTGCTGGATGGATACGCCCGTCTTGAACTAATTTCTCCAATGCCAGGCGAGCCGTTTCGCGACGAATAGGATCAAAACCTGATAGAATTACAGCTTCAGGAGTATCATCAATAATTAAATCAATTCCTGTTAATGTTTCTAGCGTACGAATATTTCTTCCTTCACGGCCAATAATACGGCCCTTCATTTCGTCATTTGGCAGGTTGACGACAGAGACAGTCGTTTCCGCAACATGGTCAGCAGCGCAACGCTGGATTGCTAGCGAAAGAATTTCCTTCGCTTTCTTGTCTGCTTCCTCTTTCGCACGATTCTCACTTTCCTTAATCATTATGGCAGTGTCATGGGTTAATTCCTGCTCCATTCTGTCGATAATGATAGCTTTTGCTTCCTCGCGCGTTAAGCTTGAAATTCGTTCGAGTTCAGTTTGTTGTTTTCGTACCAACTCGTCCACTTTGCTTTCCATCTCTTCAATATGCTGTTGTCTTTGGTTTAGAGAATCATCCTTCTTTTCTAAAAGATTTTCACGCTTGTTTAACGTTTCCTCTTTTCGATCTAAATTCTCTTCTCTTTGCAGTAAACGGTTTTCTTGTTTTTGCATTTCATTTCTTCGTTCACGAACCTCACGTTCTGCTTCTGTACGCAGCTTGTGAATTTCATCCTTTGCTTCTAGCAAAGCTTCTTTTTTCAGTGAATCAGCATCACGTTTCGCATCTTCAAGAATCTGCTCTGCAGCATTCTTTGCACCTGCTACTTTTGCTTCAGCAATGGACTTATGAACAAAATAGCCAACAACGGCACCGACGATAAGGCCAAGCAAAATGGAGATGATAGTAATTAAATCCAATCGTTACACCTCCTCTTGCTATGAACTTTTGTTACATTTTTTAAGTGTCGGCATGTACATTGTTTAGACTCAACATACAGCAAGCACCAAGGCTTTTTTCGGATTGTAATAATACCAAAAATGTAAAATATACATGTTAATTGTAAAGGTGGGAATATTCATTGTCAAGGCTTAGTCCTATTGGCTTTTTGAAATATTTAGAATAGGACATCATTTTATGACCGATAGGCTAAAATCTTTATCAACTTATGACTATATTATTGTAATTAAAATATATTTTGTGAAGCTCTGTTATACTTGGCTGTTGATTTCCGCTCCAGGCACTTTGCTTTCCGCGGGAGTCTTCGTGCCTTCCGCTCCAATCAACTTGCTATTAAATCAAAAGTGCCCTTTTAACACAGCCTTTGTAAAAAAAGAGCAAAACCATATAAATAGCTTTGCTCTTTTACATTAATCAATTAGTTCAAATTGTTCATCATCATCTGTTTCAGTTACAAACTTCTCACCGTCTAAGCCATAATGTTCACGTATTTGCGTTTGAATCTGGAGACGAATATCAGGGTTTTCCTTTAAATACAGTTTTGCATTTTCACGGCCTTGACCAATTCTAATGTCGTTATAGGAATACCATGAACCGCTTTTTTGGACGATATCTAATTCAGAACCTAAATCAACAATCTCGCCTTCCTTAGATATCCCTTCGCCATACATAATATCTACTTCTGCTGTACGGAAAGGCGGAGCAACCTTATTCTTAACGATTTTTATTTTGGTTTTATTCCCGACAATGTCAGTCCCTTGCTTCAACGCTTCCGCACGGCGCACTTCAAGACGGACTGTTGAATAAAACTTTAACGCACGACCACCAGGTGTGGTTTCAGGATTCCCGAACATAACGCCAATTTTTTCACGGATTTGGTTAATAAAGATTGCGATCGTCTTAGATTTGTTAATGGCTCCAGATAGTTTACGAAGTGCCTGTGACATTAGACGTGCTTGTAAACCAACGTGAGAATCTCCCATTTCCCCTTCAATTTCCGCTTTTGGAACCAATGCGGCTACAGAGTCAACGATAAGAATATCAATGGCACCGCTTCGTACTAATGCTTCCGCGATTTCAAGCGCTTGTTCACCCGTATCAGGTTGTGATAATAATAACTCATCAATGTTAACACCTAATTTTTGGGCATACGTTGGGTCAAGCGCATGTTCAGCATCGATAAATGCAGCTTGTCCACCGTTTGCTTGAACTTCAGCAATTGCATGTAATGCAACCGTTGTTTTACCAGAGCTCTCAGGGCCATATACTTCAATAATACGTCCTCTAGGATATCCACCTACCCCAAGTGCTGCATCAAGTGCTAATGAGCCACTTGGACTCGTTAAAATCTTTGTATCCGTTTTTTCTCCCATCTTCATGACGGAACCTTTACCAAATTGCTTTTCTATTTGCTTTAACGCCATTTCTAAGGCCGCTTTACGATCATTACTCACGAATCATTTCCTCCCTTATATATAAACACATGCTAATTGCTATAATCTATTAAATTAATTCCTATTAATAATATAACTTCTTTTCGAATATTTGTCGAGCAAAAAAACGAACATTCATTCGTTTATTTTCAAAGCAACTTTGATGTAATTTTAGGTAATTCTCTATGCTTTTTGTATTTTTTTGCAACTTTAGCAGGCAGATAAAGTTAGTTTCATCCATTTTCTGATTTTTCCGCTAACTAATCTATTCAAAAAAAATCACAGAATACTATTAAGCATTCTGTGACTCTTTTAACAATTGAAGGAGAAAATGACACCCATATTTTACGGCACGCCCTCGATTGGCTTCTCTTGTACCGCCAAGGATAAGTTTTTCAACAACGGTTGGCTTTCCCTTTATTGAAATCCCAATAAATACAGTACCAACCGGCTTGCCTTCAAGCTCTTCAGGACCTGCTACACCAGTAAAACTAATTCCAATATCCGTTTTAAATAATTGGGCAGCATTTTCAGCCAGTTCCCTAGCACATTGTTCACTAACTGCACCTTCTGTTTCTAGTGTTTCTTGCCGCACTTTTAAAATCTGCTGTTTTACTTGATTTGAATAGCAGACAACTCCACCAGTAAACACCGAACTTGCACCCGAAATGGCGGTCAGCCCTTGTTGGAACAGTCCACCGGTTAAACTCTCAGCCGCAGTAATTGTAAGTTTTCGTGTCTGTAAGGTCTTTCTTACTTCTTCCATTAGTGACGTATGGTCATATCCATAAAAAAACTCACCTACACGCTGGTTAATGGTATTTTCTAGATTATCGAGAAGTGACTGAGCTATTTTTCCGTCTACATGTTTTGCAGTCAGCCTCAATGTAACCTCCCCATCCCCAGCAAGCGGGGCGATCGTTGGGTTGCTCTGTGCGTCAATTAAATCCATAATCTCGGTTTCCAAGGCAGCTTCACCAATTCCAAAAAACCTTAACACCCTTGAAACAATTACCTCTTTGGACAGGTTTTCTTTAGAGAGTGCCTGACACCCATATTGACTAAACATCGGCTCAAGTTCCTTAGGTGGGCCAGGGAGCAGCATATAGGTGTGATCGTTAGATTTAACAACCATTCCTGGAGCCATTCCATGATCATTTGGAAGAATACGTGCACCGCTTAATACAAGTGCCTGTTTTCGGTTATTTTCGGTCATTGGGCGATGGGTCCGTTTAAAGTATGATTCTATCGAAGTTAATGCATCCTCATCGGTCACAAGTTCTTTTCCAAGGTGCCGCGCAATTGTTTCCTTCGTTAAATCATCCTTTGTTGGTCCAAGGCCACCCGTAAAGATTATAAGATCCGCACGCTTCTCAGCTATTTCAATTGCCGATTCTAATCTATCAGGATTATCACCAACCACCGTATGATAAAAGACATTAATCCCAAGGTCCGCCAATTGCTGGGACAAAAAACGTGCATTCGTATTCACAATTTGACCGAGCAATAACTCCGAACCAACTGCAATAATCTCAGCATTCATCGTAATCAACATCCTTTACTCCTAAGTTGGTAAAACTTACTTTGAATTTTTAAGGACATGACTATTTTTCGCAAAATAATCCCATCCAGACCAAATCGTAAAAATTAATGCAACCCACAATGCCACGATATCAAAACGAAATGGAATCATTGCAAAAATAATATTATGTAATAAAAGTGCTGAAATAGCGACAATTTGCGCCCAGGTTTTAATTTTTCCAAGCATGTTAGCCGCAACCACTTCTCCTTCTCCTGCAAGTAAGAGACGTAATCCTGTTACCGCAAACTCCCTGCTAATAATAACAATCACAATCCATGAAGGTGCATAAACATCATTCAATTCAACGAGAACAATCAATGCAGCCGAGACCAATAATTTGTCAGCAAGCGGGTCGAGAAATTTCCCCATATTAGTCACCAGGTTATACTTTCGGGCATAATGCCCATCAACCCAGTCAGTGGATGAGGCTAAAATAAAAATCAATGCACCGACAAAATGGGTCACGGGAAGGTCTGTCCCCAGTAGATGCATATCGCCCCATTCAAAAGGAGCAAGCATAATAATCAAGAATATTGGAATTAATAATATTCTTGATACAGTGATTCTATTCGGAATATTCATAGTTTTCCTCCGTTTTAATATTAAAAGCGAAAAATAGTCATCAACAGATGACTATTCGTTTTTCAGAACATATTGGATCGTTATGTTCTGAACATTTGCAGTCGCTGGCACTGCATACTCGAGCTTTTGGTCATTAACATAGATTTCTGTATCAGCGGCATTTCCCACTCGAATAACGGCCGCACTCTCTGCTGATAAGTCTTCTGTTTGACTTTCAGTACCGCCTGTTTTTAATAATCCTTGGAAAAAGGACTTCCCTTTTCCATTTTTAATACTAACCCAAGTCTGCCCTTTAGAAACCAACTTCACAACAAACTTGTCTGCATTTTTTAATTCATAGGTTGAATTCCTGCCGCTGCTTTGAACGGCTGTAATTTCTTGTTTTGGTGATTCTTCCACAGTTGTTTGCTGCTCTTCCTGCTCTGTATTATCTTTCTTTTGTTGGATGTCATCCTTCTTATTCTCTTCTGCTTTTTCTTTTTCAAGATTCTCCGATTTCACAATTTTAACCGGTTCATTTTCCTTATTAATTGATTCGTTCGTATTATCACCCGCATGTTTATATACAAAATAATATAACAGGCTGGCAACTCCAATTACAAAAACACAGATTAAAACCTTTGGTAATATATCAAAAATTTTAGAATTGCTTTCTGAAATTGATTTATGTGTTTTCACTCTGGACAATTGCTGTGGCAATTCGTCATTTAAGCTTGCAGGAATTTCACCTTTATAGGTTTCAAAAATTTCATCAGGATCAAGACTTAGTGCCTCTGCATACTGCTTAATAAATGCGCGAACATAAAAATTCCCGGGCATGCTCGCATAATTCCCTTCTTCAATACCAATTAAATACCTCTTTTGAATTTTCGTCATGGATTGTAAATCATCCAAGCTTAATCCATTAGCTAATCGGGCTTCTTTTAGTCGATTCCCTAATTCAGTCAACTGTTAACACCTTCCAATTTATTAAAAATCAAAATCTCCAAAATCAGATCCGGAGAACATACTATGCTGATCAACGACCTCATATGTAATCTCTTCTTCCGCGTCATTCCTAAGCTCAATAATGTAATCAAAATCGTCGAGTGTATATTCTGAGTTTTGAACAAAAATATCAGGATGCTCGATGACTTTTACAGACGGAAGTCTCATGATTTCACGAACAAGCTGCCAATGACGCTCATTAGCACGTCTGGTAGAAACAATTCCATCCAGTATAAATAGATTGTTTTCGTTATATTCATCTTCAATTAATTGATTACGGATTGTTTGTTTTAACAAAGTGGAAGACACAAATAACCAGCGTTTATTTGCACAAACACTTGCAGCCACCAATGATTCTGTTTTTCCTACACGAGGCATTCCGCGAATACCAATTAACTTATGGCCTTCCTGCTTAAATAATTCTGCCATAAAATCAACTAATAAGCC
Organism: Neobacillus sp. KR4-4; assembly: GCF_042136325.1. Taxonomy (NCBI): domain Bacteria; kingdom Bacillati; phylum Bacillota; class Bacilli; order Caryophanales; family Bacillaceae; genus Neobacillus; species Neobacillus sp. KR4-4. Next base: position 244,938 of record NZ_JBHHJU010000003.1, on the reverse strand, counting down.
AAGTTCATCCCTTACAAAACGGAAGGTTTTTTTATCGTCCGCATCTCTTTGAATATAACGTCCATGTCTTACCGCAAGCCTGTCACGCAGTTTGGGTTCTCTAAGTTTAATTAGTTTTATTGTGTCCATCGTATGTAAAATTGACTCAAGGCGTTTAATTTGGTCATCATCTTTTGCTAAAATGAGTAATCCTCGTCGTCCTTCATCCACACCATTTATTGTAACAATGTTAATAGAGAGCATTCCTAATAGGGATGAAATGTCCCCTAGTAGGCCTGGTCGGTTCTTCTGAATCTCATATTCTAAATACCATTCTTTTTTCAAGTAATAAACCTCCTCAAAAGAAGTTTCGACATTTTTTTTACAATTTCTTATCTAACCCTTATAATAAATGATTTTGGATGAAGATGAAAGTAAAAACAAAGATATTCCGTTCGTTAACAGTGATTCTCCAAGAATGCATACAAAAAGAGAGGAGAAAGTCCTCCTCTCTTTTAACGACTGCCGTTATTTTGAATCAATTTAACCATTATATTTGCAATTGCCTGTTGTTCTTCTTTATCTGCAACTGACCAAAGATCAGCAAGAATTCTTTCCTGTTCATTTTTTGGTTCTACTTGGTTTGATAAATAATCACCAATTTGAAAAGCAAGGTTACTAATGGCTCCATCGCTCATACCTTCATTTTGTGCATGATGAAGACGATCGGCTAAGAAGTCCTCCCATTGTTTCCAGTTATCTAAAACAGACATGGTTATTTCCCTCCTCTTTTATTAGTACAAGATTATTTTGTGACGAAGAGGAGGGAACTATACATTGATTACATTGAAATTTTAGGTATACCACCCGCCATTTATTGCTAGGATTTGTCCTGTCATGTAGGATGAATCTTCGGAAAGTAAATATGCTACACCCCTCGCTATATCCTCCGGTTGCCCTAATCTGCCCATTGGTATTTCGTATGAAAGCTGATCTACTTCTTCTGGTGTAAAACCTTCCATCATTGGTGTCAATATAGCTCCAGGGGCAATGGCATTTACACGAATTCCATTCCTGGCTACTTCTTTACTCAATGCCTTAACGAATGCAATTTGCGCTCCCTTAACCGTAGAATATGCAACTTCACAAGCCGCTCCTGTTTGCCCCCAAATCGAAGTAATCACCACAATATTTCCGTTTCCTTTAGCAAGCATTTTCGGAAGGAGCTCTTTTGTCAGCATTAATGGCGTTAACACATGAACATTTAATAATGCTTCTGCTTCAGATTGTTGTAAATCAACAAGAAGCCCATATTGACTTTGGCCCCCGCAATGGATAATTGCATCTAATGAAAATATTTCTGAATTGACCTTTTTATATCCACTTGGATCAGCTAAATTTGCTTGAATCGGAATATACTCCCCACCGTATGCCTCTAGATTATTTATTAATTCCTTTATTGCTTGTGTATTTTTATGGTAATGCAGATACAAATGATAGCCTTTTTCTGCCAGGTTATATGCTATCGCTTGGCCGATTCCACCACTTGCACCCGTTATTAATACATATTTCATTTTGTTCCCACTCTCTTTTAGCTGTGACTAATACGAAGAAAAAGCGCCGGTTAATCGACGCTTTCATGTATTTATTTTTTCTTAGGAATTACCTGACATACTGAAAACCGGTCTTCTGATATGACTTCTGACGCTAGTGACTGAACATCGTTTAGGGTGATTTTTTCAAGTGTTGGAACCACATCAAACAAATTCATATCATTAAATGCGTAGCGCGTAAACTGATTGGCGATATACTCTGGTGAGTTTACCGCCCGCAAAAATGCACCAATCTTTTTCCTCTTCGCTCTTTCTAGTTGATCCTCATTAAAGACATTTTGATTTTTAGCATCTAGAAGCATTTTTTGAAGAGTTTCTGCTAATTTATCAGGTTCTCCAGTGTCTCCGCCGATCATGGCAAACCCAAAGCCCTGCTCTTGGGTATAATCGAAAGAAAAGGTTTCATCAATTAGTCCATCATTATAGAGTTGATTGTAGTTTTCCGAACTTTTCCCAAACAATAAATCCAATAGGACATTCATGGTTAATTCATTTTTTAACATTTCATTTCCGCTTTGATCGACATGTAGTGCTTTTATTCCAAGTAAGCATTTTGATGTTTGCACATTCATTTCAAGCACACGTCTTTTTTCAGCTGCCTCTGTCGGCTCATTTTCAAATTTCCGCTGAATCTCAGGCATATCTTTGTATTCCTTTTTCGCTTGATTCTCTTTAACTTGATTCATGAAACTTTCTGGGTTTACTGGGCCAACAATAAATAATAGCATGTTACTCGGATGATAGAAGGTGTTATAGCATTCATAGAGCCAATCTTTAGTAATATGGGAAATCGATTCAATTGTTCCAGCGATATCAATCTTTACCGGATGGTTTTGGTAAAGATTTTGAATCAATCCAAAGTATAAACGCCAATCCGCATTATCATCATACATAGTAATTTCCTGCCCAATTATCCCTTTTTCTTTTTCAACTGTTTTTTCTGAAAAATATGGTTCCTGAACAAAATCGATGAGGGTTTCTAGATTTTTTTCTACGTCTGACGTGCTTGAAAATAAATAGGCTGTTCGAGTAAAGGAGGTAAACGCATTAGCCGATGCTCCCTGGCGGCTAAATTGTTGAAAAACATCGCCATCTTCTTTTTCAAACAGCTTATGCTCTAAAAAGTGAGCAATTCCATCAGGAACTTTTACATACTCTTCTTTTCCCAATGGAACAAATGTATTATCCACAGAACCATACTTTGTCGTAAAGGTAGCAAAGGTTTTATTAAATCCTTTTTTCGGTAAAATATACACATTTAGACCATTGGCCAGTTTTTCATGGTAAAGTTCTTCCTGAAGTTGGTCGAAACTAATTTTCTCCATTTATTTGCCCGCCTCCGTTCCTGTTAAGAAGTAGATGGTATCGATTTCAATTTTTTTAGCGACTGCGATGATTTCTTCTTTCGTTACATTTTGCATTTCTTTCAGCCATGTATCAAGATTAATATTTGCATCGGCCACAACATTATGATAAAGAATTTCAGTTAACCCTCTTGATGTATCTATGGTCTCTAGGATTTGATTTTGAATAACTGCTTTTGTTTGGACGAGTTCTTCGTCTGTAAAATCACCATTTCTCATCGCCTCTAATTGATCATGTATAATTCCAACTGCCTGATCATAATTTTTTAAATCAATTCCTGACATAACCATCATTAAGCCTTTATGACTCTCAAGACGGCTTGCTGCATAATAGGCAAGACTTGCTTTTTCACGTACATTTATAAATAATTTAGAATGTGAGAACCCGCCAAATATGCCATTGAACACTTGCAAGGCAAAATAATCCGAATCACCATAGACGATGTTTGTGCGATAGCCAATGTTTAATTTCCCTTGTTTTACATCTTGCTGCTCTTTCACTTCATTAACTTGTCTATTCAAGGTTACCTTTTCTTGTACTAATTTTTTCGGTGTTCTATCCTCAAACCTTAATAGATCTGATGCAAATTGCTTCACTTCTTCTTCATCAACATCACCGATAATATATAAATCCATTTCATCAGATAAAAAGGCGTCTTGATAATATTCATATAAATTCTCTGGAGTTATGGCATCTACATCGGCAGCATCCCCGTTTACTTCTAAAGCATAAGGTTCCCCCTTACACATTTCTTGAATCAGGCGTACATTTGAGTAGCGCATCTTATCATCAAAAACGGATTGAATCCTTTGTTTTTGTGTCCGCTTTTCTTTTTCTACAGTGCCTGGATCAAAAGCATTACCTTTAAGGTTTGGATTTGTTAATATTTCTGCTAATAATTCAAACCCTTTTCTTAATAATGGACTTGGATCACTTAAGAATTTTTCATTGGCAATTTCGATTGAAAAACTCATGATATGGTATTCACCTTTTTTAGATAGATCAACGAAAAGTGTCGCTCCATATAACTCATCAAGATAGGACCGAAGTGCAGTGGTTGAAGAATATTTTGCTGAACTGCTTTGCAATACTTGTGGAAGAAGTGCTCGTTTGGTTACATCTTCTTTTGTAAGCGGGGCTTTCATTTTCCAAATTAAAGTATTCGTTTTATATTTTTCTGTTGGGATCACATGAAGTCTATATCCATTAAGCTCTGTTATTTTTTCTGCAGCTGTTGCCACATCCATTCCTCCTTAACTGTTAAAGGTTATACATTACAATATGTAAGCATTTTTCTTTATATCATTTCCTTTGAAAGAAAACCTATACTTATTACTATAATTTGGCAGGGTTGGTCAATACAAGCAATATCACTTTTTCTCTCATAAAAAAAGAACCCCTGGCAAGATAACCAAGGATTCCGTCCGTATAGTAGATGAATTATCTACTACCTTTAATATAATGAGTACCAGATGCTTTAGGTGCATCTGCACGACCGATGAAGCCAGTTAAAGCTAATATAGTTAAAACATAAGGAGCAATTAACAGGTACACATTCGGAATTTCTTTTAAGAAAGGTAAGCTTGATCCAATGATACTAATACTTTGTGCAAAACCAAAGAATATTGCAGCACCAAGTGCGCCAAGTGGATGCCATTTCCCGAAAATCATTGCAGCTAATGCCATGAAACCTTGACCACTGATTGTTGAGTGGCTGAAGTTAGATGTAATGGATTGTGCATACACTCCACCACCCAGACCACCAAAAGCACCTGAAAGAATAACACCTAAATAACGCATTTTAGTAACATTAATCCCCATTGTATCAGCAGCCATTGGATGTTCACCAACAGAACGGAGGCGCAGTCCAAATGGTGTTTTAAATACAATGTACCAAACGATAATTGCAACAATGATTGCTAAGAATGAAGTCCAATACGTGTTTTGGAAAAATATTTTCCCAATAACTGGAATATCTTTTAAAACCGGGATATCAATTTTATTGAATCCTTTGCTGATAATATCTGTTTCACCTTTATCATAGATTAGTTTCACTAGAAACAATGTTAAGCCTGATGCAAGTAAGTTAATAGCAACACCAGAAACAGTATGGTCAGCACGGAATGTAATCGCAGCTACCGCATGTAACATTGAAAATATCGCACCCGCAACCATAGCAACTACAATTGCAATCCAAGGTGTCCAACTTCCGAACGAATTAACGAAGGTAAGGTTAAAGACAATAGCTGTAAATGCACCTATAACCATTAATCCTTCAAGACCAATATTTACAACTCCCGAACGCTCAGAGAAAATACCGCCTAATGCAGTGAAGACAAGTGGAGCTGCCCATAACAAAGTGGATGGAACAACAATCATTAATATTTCCATTAAGCTCAACTTACTTCACCTCCTTTTTACTAAATCGGTCAAGAAATATTCTAATAATATAACTTGATGCAACAAAGAATACAATCAAGGCAATAATGATATCAACTAATTCATTCGGAACACCCGCTTCGAGAGGCATATTTAATGCTCCCACTTTTAGTGCACCAAATAATATAGCTGAGAAAAATACACCTATTGATGTATTCCCACCTAGCAGGGCAACAGCAATCCCATCAAATCCAACACCTGTAAAACCGCCTTTAACGGTGGCGTAGCCGAAAGTTCCTAATCCTTCCATCGATCCTGCTAACCCAGCAAAAGCACCAGCAATAACCATAGAGAGGATAATATTTTTATTAACATTCATCCCAGCATAATGGGCAGCATGTTGGTTAAAACCTACTGATCTTAATTCAAATCCTCTAGTTGTCCGTTCTAATAAGAACCACATAACAAAGCAGGATAAAATGGCAAGGATAATACCCCAGTGAAGTCTTGAATAATCAGTTAAACTCTCTAACCAGGGAGACCTTAATGTGGCAGATTCTTTAATCATATCTGTTTTATCTTTATTATCTGTAATGATATTTTTTATAAAATAATTTGAAACATGCAGGGCAACATAATTCATCATAATGGTAACAATTACTTCATGAACGCGAAAACGAGCTTTTAAGAAGCCAGGGATGAACGCCCACAAGGCTCCAGCTACCATAGCTGCTATAATAGCTAATGGTAAATGGATAATTTTCGGGAGATCGAAGGCAACTCCCACCCATACTGCGGCTAGCCAGCCAACTAAAAATTGTCCCTCTACTCCAATATTAAACAGGCCGACACGAAAAGCAAATGCTACAGCTAATCCTGCAAGAATATAAGGAGTAAACTGTCTAATTACTTCTCCTAGATAATAAGAATCACCAAAAGCCCCGTTCCATAATGCTGTGAATGCTGCGAGTGCATCATAACCGCTGATGATCATAATAATAGTTCCAACAATTATCCCCAATAAAACGGCAATAATAGGTGTTAAGATACTTTTAAAGCTTTTAAGCATTGGCGTGTTCACCCGCTTCCTTTCTATTTGACCCAGCCATCAATAAGCCAAGTTCTTGTTCTGAAGTTTCTCTTGGGTTAACTACCGCAACAATTTTCCCCTCATATATAACAGCAATTCGGTCACTCACGTTTAATATTTCATCCAATTCAAATGAAATAAGTAAAACAGCTTTTCCATTATCACGCTGCTCTATAAGACGCTTATGAATAAATTCAATCGCACCAACATCTAATCCACGTGTAGGCTGTGCTGCAATTAATAAATCCGGATTACGGTCAACCTCACGTCCAATAATGGCCTTTTGCTGGTTACCGCCAGAAAGAGCGCGAGCCAAGGTGTACTCACTTGGAGTCCTGACATCAAACTCACTAATTAAAGTTTTTGCCTTTTTATAAATCTCTTTAAAATTTAGAATCCCATTTTTTGAATATGGCTTTTTATTATACGTTTGTAAGACCATGTTCTCACCGATTGGGAAATTTAACACAAGTCCGTGTTTGTGGCGGTCCTGAGGAATATGACCAACACCCGCCTCAGTTATTTTTCTAGGAGTATGATTAATAAGTTCATTTCCATTTAACTTCACGCTGCCACTTTCTGCCTTACGTAAACCAGTAATAGCCTCAATGAATTCTGATTGTCCATTGCCATCAACACCCGCAATCCCAACAATCTCCCCGGCCTTTACGGATAGATTAAGACCATTTACAACATTAATACCGCGAGCATCTTTTACTAGTAAGTCTTGAATCTGTAATACATCCTGTTTGGGTTTTGCTTCTGTTTTCTCGGTTTTGAAGACGACTTCACGCCCAACCATTAAGCTCGCAAGTTCATTAGGGTTTGTTTCACTAATATTTACAGTCCCAATTCCTTTACCTTTGCGTATGACGGTACACCGATCGGCAACTTCCATAATCTCTTTTAACTTATGAGTGATTAATATAATCGACTTTCCTTCTTTTATAAGCGTTTTCATAATCTGCATAAGTTCTTTTATTTCTTGTGGGGTTAGTACGGCTGATGGTTCATCAAAAATGACAATTTCAGCACCTCGGTACAACGTTTTTAAAATTTCTACCCTTTGCTGCATTCCAACAGATATATCGGAAATTTTTGCTTGAGGGTCAACGGCCAAACCATATCGTTCTGAAATTTCACGAACCTCTTTTTCTGCCTTTTTAAGATCAATTCGACCGCCTGTGGTGATTTCTCTGCCGAGAATAATATTTTCCGTTACAGTAAAAGTATCGACAAGCATAAAGTGTTGGTGAACCATTCCGATCCCTAGATCATTAGCAATATTTGGGTTAGAAATATTAACTGGTTTCCCTTTTACCCGAATTTCTCCTTGTTCCGGCTGGTATAAACCAAAAAGTACATTCATTAAAGTGGATTTGCCTGCACCATTTTCACCAAGTAATGCATGAATTTCGCCCTTCTTCAATTGAAGGGTAATGTTATCATTCGCAACGAAACCGCCAAATTCCTTTCGAATGTTGAGCATTTCAATTACAAAATCCATCTTTCTCACTCCCTGTGTTAAGATAAAAGGAAAATTTGACCAATAGTAGTAAGAGGTCAGACCTTTAAGGATTTTTAAAAAACAGGGATTAACTCCCTAATAAAATCTTAAATGAAAGGTAGAACATTTATTCCACGCTTCAGTTAGGATTCCATAGTTTGGAATAAGCGAGAATTCTCCCGCTTATTCCACAAAAATTATTTTGCGCTAAAAGTCTTTAATTCTGCACGAGTACCAGGAACTTTCACTGAACCTGATTTAATTTTGTCAGTCCAATCTTTAACAGATGTTTCAATCGCAGCCTTGTTCGGTGCTTTGCTATTGATTGGAGCTAACCCAACACCGTCTTCAGCAAGACCGTATAATGCCACTTCCCCACCAGGGAAGTTACCATCTTTCGTTTTTGTAGAAACGTCATAAACCGCATTATCTACGCGTTTAAGAGCGGAAGTTAAAACAATATCTGGACCCATGTTTGCTTGGTCACTGTCAACCCCGATAGCCCAAATTTCACGAGATGGATCTTTTTTCTTAAGGTCATTAGCTTCTTTAAATAAGCCTACACCTGTACCACCAGCAGCGTGGAAAACTACATCATCGCCTGAAGAATACATTTTCGAAGCAATCGATTGTCCAAGCTCTGCTTTATCAAATGCACCAGCATATTGAATGTCAACAGTCGCTTCAGGTTTTGCGGCTTTAACACCAGCTACAAAGCCTGCTTCAAAACGTTCAATAACTGCCCCTTCAATACCACCAATAAATCCAATTTTATTGGATTTAGTTGTCATTGCTGCTGCAACTCCTGCAAGGAATGATGCTTCTTGTTCTTTAAATAGAATGCTTGCAACATTTGGTTGTTTGACTTCAGAGTCAACAATTGCAAAGTGATGATCCTTTTGTTGCTTTGAAATTTCTTCCACAGCACCTTGCATCAAAAATCCAATACCGAATACTAAATCAAAATCTTGACGGGCAAGAGTGTTTAAGTTGGTAGCGTAATCTGCATCTGATTTTGATTGAACGTAATCATATCCGCCTTTACCTTTTGATAATCCGTTATCTTTACCAAATTTCTGAAGACCTTCCCAAGCAGATTGGTTAAATGATTTGTCATCAACACCACCAACATCAGTAACCATTGCTACAGAGAATTCATTTTTCTTTTCTCCGCCTTTTGATGTATCTTTGTTTGTATTATCACTTTTTCCACATGCTCCTAATAGTGTACCAGCAGCAAGAACAAGTGATAATGCCGTTCCAATTTTACGCTTTTTCATGGTATTGACCCCCTATGAATATGGATTGATTAAGTAAAAATGTTTGAATAGCAAGACTGATTGCGTTTTCAAGATGGATGAAAAAAATTTAAATTCTTTTCCTTAAAACATGAAAACTAAACTTGTCTGCTTTAAAATAGTTTACCGAAAAAAGAATAGGTTCATCCATTTCATCGAAATGCATTTGCTTTAAGACTAACAATGCAGTTTCTGGTTCACATTCTAGAATTGGGGAAATTTTTTCATGATAGCCTAAGGGCTCAATTTGAGCAACGGCGTATGTAATTCTTCTGTTAGCTTTTTCTTCCAAAATATGAAAGATCGATTCTTCTGCATGTGAAAATGTTTCCGGCAGAATACGTTTGGGTACCTTGTCGACACAATAAACGACTGGCTCCCCATTGGCGGTTCTAACCCTCTCCATCACGAAAATCTCCTCATCAATAGAACAGGAAAAACGGCGAATATCCTCTTCGGTAGCATCTTGTGTTGATGAACTAAGGAAAATTGTTCCAGGAGTCATTCCAGCTTGTTTAATCATGGCTGTTACACTATTAAGTTGTTCTATACCTGATGTAAACAAGGGCTTTACATTAACAAAAGTACCCACGCCATGTCGTCTAATGATGACATTTTCTTCTTCGAGGATCCGTAATGCTTCTCGAAGAGTTGCTCTGCTCACACCAAGATGTTTGGCAAGATCAAACTCAGAAGGTAATTTCTCTTTTTCTTTATATACCCCATCTGCTATATCTTGCTTTAGACGATCGATAACTTGTAGGTATAAATGCCGGTTATCTGATTTTATAGACATCCTGTATCCTCCAGCCTTTTCCTTAGACATCAGACATCTGATATCATTTCTACTAATCGAAATTTATATTAACACTTTTTTGGGTATAAATAAATAGCTATTTATAAATTTTGTCGATAATGGGGAAGGTTATGTCACAAATGTATCAAGGAAATTTTTCCTATATATTATTTTGGATTTTTTGAGTAATTTCACCCACAAAAAAAACAGCCCTTATTATGATAATTTTCCCATCATAATAAAGGCACTATATTTTCTAGTCTACCTTTTACAGTTTCTAGAAATTTCACCAACTAATTTATGAACTTTGTTCTTCTTTATCTATTGGTTTCGCCTGCAAGACAGCTCGTGGCTTACTGCCTTCATAAGGTCCAACGATCCCACGTGCCTCCATTTCGTCTATTAATCTTGCTGCTCTTGTATACCCAATACGAAAACGTCTTTGTAACATAGAAACAGATGCTGTTTGCATTTCGATAATTAAGTCAACTGCCTCTTCATAAATATCATCATCGACCGCACCCGTTACTTCTGGGATATCATCTGGTATCATTTCATCCTGATATTGCGCTTTTTGCTGTCCAATTACAAATTCTACCGTATCCTCCACTTCTTGGTCCGAAAGGAAAGCACCTTGAACTCGAACTGGCTTTGATTCTCCAACTGGAAGGAATAACATATCGCCTCTGCCTAACAGTTTTTCTGCACCACCCATATCCAAAATTGTCCTGGAATCGGTAGCACTGGATACGGCAAAGGCAATTCTTGATGGAATATTTGCTTTAATTACCCCAGTAATGACATCAACAGATGGCCGTTGGGTTGCAATAATTAAGTGAATTCCTGCCGCACGGGCCATTTGTGCAAGGCGGGTAATCGAATCCTCCACATCTGAAGAGGCAACCATCATTAAGTCTGCTAACTCATCAACAATAACGACAATAAATGGCAGCAATGGCTGTTTATCATTTTCTTCTAAGTTGTGCCTTCTTACATGTTCATTATAGCCCTCAATATTACGCGTTCCCGTATGGGAGAACAAATCATAACGTCGTTCCATTTCGCTTACTACTTTTTGCAATGCTTGTGAGGCTTTTTTTGGATTCGTTACTACCGGTGCTAATAGGTGTGGAATCCCATTATAAACATTCAATTCAACCATTTTCGGGTCAATCATCATTAATTTTACTTCATGAGGCTTTGCTCGCATCAATATACTAGTGATAATTCCGTTTATACATACACTTTTTCCGCTTCCAGTTGCACCAGCAACCAACAAATGGGGCATTTTATTTAATTCCGCCAAAACAGCCTCACCAGTAATGTCTCTGCCTAAACCAATTAACAGTTTTGAGTCGGGCTTGTCATTTTGGGTTGCTTCTAATACCTCACGAAGTGAAACCATTGCCACCTCTGAATTAGGGACCTCTATTCCAATCGCTGATTTACCAGGGATTGGCGCTTCAATTCGAATTCCTTTAGCAGCTAGTGCTAATGCTAAGTCATCACTTAGACTGACAATTTTACTTACCTTTACACCTACATCGGGATGAACTTCATATTTTGTAACAGCTGGTCCTAAATGTACTTGAGTAACTCTCGCCTTTACTCCAAAGCTTTGAAATGTTCTCTCGAGCTTTGCCGCATTCGCATGGATTTGTTCATATTCTCCACTTTGGTCTGCTTTTCTTGGCAAACTTAACAATCTAAGCGGGGGTAACTCATAGTCGATATTCTCGACTTCTGTAAAAGTGATTGGCGGTATTGGATCTTCATTTTCTTCCGGCTTGCTTTTAGTTTGCTTCGTTTCTGCAGGCTGATTTGTTTCAATTACCTCTTCGACATAGGCCCTATCTGCAAAGCTAGAAATAATTGGCTCTGGAGAACTGATTTCTTCCTGAGGTGATTGTGATTCTGTAGTTGATCTTGTCTGGCGATTCTGTTCACTGTTCTCCTGCACTTGTCTTCTTTGTGTAGTTCTTTCTGCTTTTTTCTCCTGTTGTTTTTGTTTCCATTCTGTCATATCGGTTTTAAATGCATCCCATTGACTTTTTGAGAAATCAACAAGAACCATCATGATTTTCGCAACAAAATCTCCAAAAGATTTTCCAGTTAGTAAAATAACTCCAATTAGGATGAAAATAAAAGCAATAATTTTCGTCCCGGTCTCTGCAAATAAATAATGAAATATAGCAAATAATACTGCCCCAAGCATTCCCCCACCTAAATCGGTTGTGCTTGTTTCACCTCTTAGTTCCATCATAAATAATTCCCATGTATTGCTGATCACACTGGGGTCTTTAAATTTCCCATCATTGGTTAGCAAATGAAAAAGCGTGACATGACTTAGGAGCAGAATCGCTGAAGTAATAAAGTACACTCCAACTAATTTAATATGGAAGAAAAAAGGAATAATTCGTTTCCACATTAAATAAACGCTTAATACAACTAGTCCAATTAAACTGAGCATATACCATTCTCCCATCCAAAATCGGAAGAAAATCACGGTTGCTTTTCCTACTGCACCAAGTTTTGCTATCGATATGATTGCAATTGCTAAAATGGCCAATGCGGATAATTCAAATTGAACAGTCTTTTTCAAATGGTTATCTCTTTTTTTAGGTTGTCTTCTCTTTTTCTTTGCCATCTAATCACCCTGTGTTTATTATGGTATATTATTCCTTTAGTATCTAACATCCCTGTATAAGAGGGTAAAAAGGAAGAAAGCAGCCTTACTGGCTGCTTTAGTGTCTTCCCTTGATTATACCATAATCTTCTATTACATAGCGGACAATCCGTCCAGGTTCGCGAAAGAAATTTTTGCTCCCGGACATAGTTGGTCATCCAAGTAATGCTGGGGATCTGTACTTAGATTCCGGATGACTTGAACATTTTGACCATCTACAAACTCTACCATGAGGGGTATGCCCTGGTAACTGACCATTTGTGGTTGTCTGGGTGATTCCACCTCATAAGGAAAAATTAATTCGGGTGGCACCATAGTATAAAGTATCATTGGATCATCCCCTCATCCTTTTCTTTATGTAGGTCAATCATTTCATTTAACTTTTTCATTGCCTGTCCAAGCCCGCCTACTTCATCAATTAAACCTGTCTTAACAGCATCAACACCAATTACATTCGTTCCAATATCCCTAGTTAAATTTCCTTTTGCAAACATTAAATCTTTAAATGTTTCTTCACTAATTTTTGAATGCTTGGTTACAAAGTTAATGACCCGGTCTTGCATTTTATCCATATATTCGAAGGTTTGCGGCACACCAATTACAAGACCCGTTAATCGAATAGGGTGGATCGTCATGGTTGCCGTTTCAGCAATAAAGGAGTAGTCACAGGAAACAGCAATTGGAACTCCAATGGAGTGGCCTCCTCCTAATACAATGGAAACCGTCGGCTTTGACAGAGTCGCAAGCATTTCAGATATAGCTAGGCCTGCCTCAACATCCCCGCCAACCGTATTTAAAATAATGAGAACACCCTCTATTTTAGGGTTTTGTTCTATTGCTACAAGTTGAGGAATGATATGCTCATATTTTGTTGTTTTGTTTTGTGGTGGCAGTGCCAAATGCCCTTCAATTTGACCAATAATTGTCAAACAATGAATTTTAGAATCTGTTGACAGCTGCGGGACATTTGTTTGTCCTAGCTGCTGAATTTTTTCTATTAATGCAGAAGATGGTTTATCCTCTTTTTGAGGTTCGCCGCCTTCTTGACTCGCAGTTTTATCCTTTTGAAAATCGTTATTCATCCTTAATACTCCCTTCAAGCATGATATAGGTTAGTATTATCTTATAAGGTAAAATCATGCCAAAAATAAAAAGCACTGGATGTCCAGTGCTTTCATTCTAGATTTCCATAATGATTGGGAGAATCATCGGTCTTCTTTTTGTTTTTTCATATAAATTTCGATTTAATTCTTCTCTTATCTCTTGCTTTAAACTAGACCATTCAAATGTTTCTTTGGCAATATTTCTTTCTACAATGTCACGAACTAGTTTTGTTGACTCCTCCATCAACTTCTCCGATTCGCGAACATAAACAAATCCTCTAGAAATAATTTCAGGACCAGCTGCTATACTCTTGTCTTGTTTTTTCAATGTCACTACGACAATTAGGATTCCATCCTGCGATAAGAGCCTTCGGTCACGTAGGACGATATTCCCGACATCACCAACACCAATGCCATCGATTAGAATATTCCCAGAAGGAACCTTACCCGAAATGGCTAGTCTGCCTTCCTTCCATTCTAGAATATCTCCACGGTCAGGGATAATAATTTGTTCATCTGTGAGACCACATTCCAAAGCTAATTTTCGGTGCGCTTTAAGCATCCGATATTCACCATGTACAGGAACGAGATATTTCGGCTTCATTAAGTTAATCATAAATTTTAATTCTTCTTGACTGCCATGACTTGATACATGGATCGTCCTTTTACCCGATATAACATTAGCACCAGCTCTAAAGAGCAAGTCGATTGTTTTAAATAAAAATACTTCACTGCCTCTAAGCGGGGAAGCGGCAATCAAAACCGTATCTCCTTTTTGGATGTTAACCACTTTATCCATTTGCTTTGCCATTCTCTGCAAAGCCTCGATCGGTTCACCCTGACTCCCAGTCATTAATACGACAATTTCATGATCCTGATATTCTTTTAACTGACTGACAGGAATAATTAGATCTTCTTCTACTTCTAAATATCCTAAATCAAGGGCAATATGATAGATCCGCTCCAAGCTCTTACCGACCACAGCCACTTTACGTCCGTTTTCCTTTGCTGAGTTAAAAATATGTTGAATTCTATTTATATCCGAGGCAAAACATGCTGCAATAATCCTCCCAGGTGCATTATAGAAGGTATTGGACATTTCCCGTTCCACAATTGCTTCTGATGCAGTATAACCAGGCTTTTCAGCTTCCGTACTATCAGACAATAAACATAAAACCCCTTGTTCTCCAATAGCTGCCATCTTTCCAATTTCAGGTTTATAAAGCTGTGTAGCCGCCTGATCAAATTTAAAATCACCTGTATAAACAATGGATCCTTCAGAGGTATGAATGCAAATCCCCACAGAATCTGGAATACTATGATTGGTTTTAAAGAAACTAACATCAACTGCATCTAAGTTAACAATCGTATCTGACTGCACTTCAATAAAATTTGTCTTACTAAAATAATCCTGTTCTCTAAGCTTTGCACTTGCAAGTGCCAGTGTGAGCTTTGTTCCATAAACAGGCACATCAATATGGGTAAGAACATATGACAATGCCCCAATATGATCTTCATGTCCATGAGTAAGGAAAATTGCCTTTAACCGTTCCTTATTTTCTTTTAAATATGTAATATCCGGAATGACAATATCTATGCCTAGCATTTCTTCCTCGGGGAACATTAAGCCGGCATCAATAATAAATATATCCTTGTCCACTTCGACAAGATACATATTTTTTCCGATTTCTCCTACGCCACCAAGTGAGATTACCTTAATGGAGTTATTAATTTTGTTTATCAATTTGTAAATCCTCCTATGTTGTAACTAAATTTATTTAATTGAACTCCGAAAAATGTCTAGCTGTAGCTCCGCTCTATAGGGTGCATCCGCCTTTCTTATTTCCGATCCAAATCAGTTATAATTATTATACTTGATTTTTGAAAACCTTTCCAATAAAAATGCAATAATGACTTTTTCTGATGGCTCTGTTAAAGTTGCCAGTTGATTTCCGCTCCAATCAACAGGCTGCCAAAATATACAATAAGCCTTAACACTGCCTTTTAAATCAAAAAGCCAACCGACTTTTTGATCCGGTTGGCTTTGACTATTCATTTTATTTGTTTTAATAGAGTAATTAATGTTGTTCGTTCTTGTTCTGTCAGCCCAACGAGTGGGAGCCTTACTGACCCGACATCTAATCCTGATACCTGTAAAGCCGTTTTTACAGGAGCAGGACTCGGTGCAGCAAATAACCCTTGCATAATTGGGAGAAGCTGTTGATGCATTTTAGCAGCCTTTTCGTTTTCACCATTAAAAAAAGCTTTAACCATTTCCTGCAGTTGATTCCCAATAACGTGAGATGCAACCGAAATTACACCTACCCCGCCAATAGAAAGCACAGGGATTGTCATACTGTCATCCCCACTATATAAAACAAAATCATCATCTGTATTAGCAACGATATGTGTCATTGCATTAAGATCACCGCTTGCTTCCTTAACTGCAACAATATTTGCTATCTTTGATAATCGAATAATCGTATCAGGATGGATATTAACTGCAGAACGGCCTGGTATGTTGTAAACCATTACCGGCAAGGAGGTTGCTTCTGCAACAGCCTTGAAATGCTGATAAAGGCCTTCTTGATTTGGTTTATTATAATAAGGAGCAACAATCATTATTGCATCCACTCCAAGCTGCTCAGCTTTTTTTGTTAATTCAATGGATGCATAAGTATTATTGCTTCCTGTTCCAGCTATTACTGGAATGCGCTTATTTACTACTTTAACAACATGATCAAATAATGCCAGTTTTTCTTCCTTAGACAAGGTTGGAGATTCACCAGTGGTCCCAGCAATTACAAGGGATTCTGTTCCATTTTCAATTAAATAATTCACTAATTGCGTGGTTTTAGCAAAGTCAATATGTCCTTTTTTATCAAAGGGAGTTACCATTGCCGTCGAAACTCGCCCGAAATGAACCATATTTCTACTCCTCTCAATACCATCAAGCATAATTAAATCCACAATTCATCTTAGGGATTTACTATTCATTTGAAGATAACTTTTATAATTCAGTAATATTAAATTCTACTGATTCATCTTCTAACTGAAAGGCATCATGAAGGGCATTAACCGATTTAACTAAATCATCCTGCTTTACAAGTACCCAAATCGTAGTATGACTATCTGCAGATTGTAATATACGAATCCCATAATCCGATAAAGCCGTCACGATTTTGGAGGTAACACCAGGGACACCGGCAATTCCTGCACCAACAACAGAAACCTTAGCACAATGACGCTCAACGACGGGGTCATTGCCTAATTCATTTAGAACTGTAATTGCACGATCAGTCATTTCTTCCGTAACTGTATAGATTACACCATTAGGAGAAATATTGATAAAATCTACACTGATGCCTTCATTGGCCATCGCCTTAAATACTTCAGCCTGCAAGTAATATTGATCCTTTTTTGCAAAGACTTTAATTTGGGTAACATTTGAAACATGAGCGATTCCGGTTACAACACGTTCCTTAATATCACTGCCACGATTATTTTTATTTATGGATGTGACCAATGTTCCTAAATTATCTGAATAGGTTGAGCGAATCCGGATTGGCACTTTTGCCTGCATAGCGATTTCAACCGCCCTAGGGTGAATGACCTTTGCACCTTGATAAGCCATATTACACACTTCTGTGTAAGTTACAACAGATAGTGGTCTTGCATTTTCAGCAATACGCGGGTCTGCTGTCATAATTCCTTCCACATCTGTAAATATATCAATATACTCAGCATTTAGGGCAGCTCCTAAGGCAGCCGCTGAAGTGTCACTTCCACCCCGGCCAATGGTTGTCATATCACCATTATTTGCCGCACCTTGAAAGCCTGCTACCACGACAACATCATTACTTTCTAACTCACTAAGCAACCGATCACATTGCATATCAATAATTTTTGCATTTGTATGGTCATTGTTTGTACGGAAACCTGCTTGTGCACCAGTTAATGATACAGCACTAATTCCGCTCTCAAGCAGCATATTCACAAACACAACACTAGATATAACTTCACCACATGACAATAATAAATCATGTTCGCGTTTTGAAATTTTACTTAAATTTCCACCGACTAAAGAAAGTAATGAATCTGTTGCATAAGGGTCACCTTTTCTTCCCATCGCGGAAACTACAACTACCACTTTATAGCCATCAGCTAAAGCTTTTTCGATATGGCTCTGAGCATATTTTCTGCTTTCTTCATCTTTTACAGATGTACCGCCAAATTTTTGAACAATAATTTTCATGGTGACACAAAAACCTGCCTTTGTGATGTAACTTTATTTTACAATACCTAATTTCACTAAACTTTCTGCGATTTGGACAGAGTTCCAAGCTGCTCCTTTAAGCAAGTTATCAGAGACAACCCACATATGAAAACCACGAGATTCATCGAGGTCCTTTCTAATTCGACCGACAAAAACATCATTTTTCCCAACGCAATTTGCAGGCATTGGATATAGTTGATTTTCTGGATCATCTTGTAAAATAATACCTGGAGCATCCTTTAATAATGCTTTAATGTCATTCGCACTAACATCATCCGCTTCAATTTCAAAATAAACTGATTCAGAATGACCAACTGCTACAGGAAGTCGAACGCAAGTTGCAGAAACCTGTAACTCTGATAAGTGCATGATTTTTTTAGTTTCATTAATCATTTTCATCTCTTCAAATGTATATCCGTTATCTTGAAATTTATCGATTTGTGGAATCGCGTTAAAAGCAATTTGATAGTGATTTTTATCTGATTTCACTGGTAAAATCTTTGGTTCATATGCTTCTTCGTTTAAGATTGACTGAGTTTGCTGCATTAATTCCTCGACAGCTGCTGCACCTGAACCGGAGACAGCTTGATAAGTGGAGACGATAACTTTCTTTAAACCAAATTGTTGACGAATTGGCTCAAGGGCAACAACCATTTGAATGGTGGAACAATTTGGGTTAGCAATAATCCCATTATGTTGATGAAGGTCTTCTTCGTTCACTTCTGGTACAACTAAAGGTGTATTCTCATCCATTCTAAAAGCGCTAGTGTTGTCCACCACGATCGCACCACGCTTAACTGCTTCTGGACCAAGCTCCTTTGATACACTACCGCCTGCACTAAAAAGGGCTATCTCAACGCCTTCAAAACTCTCAGGCTTTGCTTCTTCAATCGTATATTCTTGACCATTAACATCTACTTTTTTACCTGCTGAACGTGCTGAAGATAATAGGGTAAGTTTTCTGATTGGGAAGTTTTCTTTCATTAAT
Source organism: Neobacillus sp. KR4-4 (assembly GCF_042136325.1). Classification (NCBI taxonomy): domain Bacteria; kingdom Bacillati; phylum Bacillota; class Bacilli; order Caryophanales; family Bacillaceae; genus Neobacillus; species Neobacillus sp. KR4-4. The sequence goes on along the minus strand of NZ_JBHHJU010000003.1, from coordinate 225,858 downwards.
GTTTGTATCATTTGTTGTCCGACTGCTCCTGTTGCTCCAACAACAGCAACGTGATATCCATTTTGTTGAGTCATTACTAGTTTTCCCCTTCCATACTCATCGTTGTACATAACTGGTTATATACTTTAAAAGGAAATCGCCTGTATAAAGCATCCAGCATGTTATTAATAATTTTTTATTTCTCATCAGTGGGTTGAATCTTCCCACTGATGATAGAATAATTTATTTTAACATATTCCTTAAAAGAAATAACCTATTTTGATGAATGAAGGAATTATTAGTCAGAATCTTTATACCTTTCTACTAATACAGGTTGAATTTGTTTCCCTTCGATAGCTGCTTCAACTGTTTCTGTGAGCAATGTCATTCTTGCAACCATTGAATTTGGTTTTTTAATTGGATCATCCTGCCCATATGGAATAAAGTATATATTCTTGGTAGCCATTAATCTCATTAAATTTACTCCATTTAAACCGAGTGCATCATTTGTTGAAATCCCCAGCACCACTGGTTTTAAGTTACGCAGTGTTGCTTTTGCTGCCATTAATACTGGACTATCGTTCATGGCATTCGCAAATTTACTCATTGATACCCCTGTTAATGGAGCAATTACCATACAATCTAAAGGAATTTTTGGTCCGAGCGGCTCTGCTTTTACAATGGAGTCGATCACTTTGTTTCCTGTTAAATCTTCAATTCTTTGGATCCAATCTTCTCCTTTTCCAAAGCGGGTATCTGTATTTTTAACCGTAAAAGTAACGACAGGCATTACCTCTGCACCGGCTTGAACTAACTTTTCAATTTCTGGGAATACTGCATCATACGTACAATGAGAGCCAGTTAAGCCAAAGCCAATTCTTTTACCTTTTAAACTCATTTCACTTTCCCCTTTCGCTTTCTTAAATCATCTTGAAGCAGTTGGGCAAGAACATTGGCCAAAATTTGACCCGCCGTTTTTGGAGCGACAATCCCAGGCAGTCCCGGTGCAAGCAATGCTTTAATCCCTCTTTTTTCAGCATAACGAAAATCAGTACCTCCTGGCTTGGAGGCCAAGTCAATAATAAGCGTATGTGAAGGCATTTTTGAGATAACCATCGCTGTTACGATCAAATGTGGTGCTGTGTTTATTAAAATATCAGTGTCTTTTACTTCATTAACTAGATTATTTAAATGGAATGGTGTCAATCCCATCTCAGTAATCCGAGCTATATGCTCACTTTTCCTTGCTCCCACCTTAACTTTTGCTCCTAGTGCAGCAAAGGTTCTTGCCACACTCATCCCCACTCTCCCTAAGCCTAGAACCGCAATATTTGACCCATGTATGGTAAAGTCGGTATGTTGAATCGCCATCATTATTGTCCCTTCAACCGTTGGAATTGAATTGTAGATGGCCACATCATCCCTTTCAAATAATTGTATAAGAGTTCGTTTAGCTTCCTTAGTAATTCCATTTAAGTAAGGATTGCTAATTCCGGAATAAACCGTACAATGCTCGGGGGTCTTTGCAAGCATATCCCCTGTCAAAATAACCTTTTCATTAGAAAAGATTGTTTCTACCTGACCTTCTAAATTTGTACCGGGTACTGGCAGGATAAGGTTATCCATATTTGAAAAATCTACTTCATCCAACTTTTCCTTGACCGCACCTGTAAATGCGTGATCAAGTTGCTCAAAACCAATAAGCGATAATCTCGCATCTAATTCGGTTAACTTGCGGATGATTTCCAGCTGTCTGGCATCCCCGCCAATCACGGCAATCTGCATCCCTGTCAGCATGAAAACATTCACCTTCTTTTTTTAAAAATCCTACTAAGAGAATCCTTTTCTATATATCACTCCACCATCTTATGTCGGTTCTCTTCATTCGGTGAGTTTTCCATACGTACTAAATAAAAAAGCCCAAGCAAGATGAATCTTGCTTGGGCCTCCATGGGCTTGCGTGTATTAATCCTCGTCTGGTACATCGATAATGATCATATCAGAGCCTATTTTTTTTATATGATGCCACGGAACCCTAATTTCTTCCCCTTGTTTTCGAAAACCAAACCATTTTATAGAAGGGATAAGCAGTGCCTGAATTTGGCCTGTCCCTTCATTAATTTCTAAATCAGTTTGTCCGAGTACTCCCATTCGTTCGGCCTTTTTTACATCAACAATTTCTTTCCCGCTTAATTCACTCAATCTCAATGCAAATGCCCCCCTTCCTTTCCACCTTACTAATAGTCTATAGGAGGAAGTCCATATTTAGACTAAAGAAAAGATTTCAGAACTTAGTGGTGAAGTTTTCCTATATAAAAAGAGGTATCCATCTAAATGGAATACCTCTTCTTTTTATGCAAGTTTATTAGGAAATTCTCCGTCTGGGCTTATCAAAGTGACAGAATATTTATCTGTAAAGATATTTCTTGCCATTTCATCGACTCCGTTTTTTGTAACCGAATCAATCTGTTCAATTATTTCATCAAGTGAACGATGACGTTTTAATAAAAGTTCATTTTTTCCATTCCGGCTCATCCGGCTATTTGTGCTCTCAAGACTTAGCATCAAGCTGCCTTTTAGCTGCTCTTTGCTATTCGTTAATTCCTTTTCAGTAATTCCATCTCGCTTCAATGTATTAAGTGTTTCTTGAATGGTATCAAATAATACATTCAGCTGCTTCGCACCAGTTCCACCGTATAGTGTTACAATACCACTATCTTGGTAAGCAGAATGGTATGAGAATACTGAATACGCTAAGCCCCGTTGTTCGCGAACCTCTTGGAACAATCTTGAGCTCATACTGCCGCCTAAAATATTATTTAAAGTAATTAGGCTGTAAATATCTTCATGGCCGACCTTTAATCCTTCATAACCTATACATAAATGGGCCTGTTCTGTTTCTTTTTTCCGCGAGATTTGATTCGAATGAAAAGTAGGAATATTTTCAGTAACTTGACTGTTACCACCTTTATAGGAACCAAAATACTTTTCAACTTCTTTAATAAATGCATCAGTAACATTTCCTGCAATTGAGATGACCACATTTTCTGGAGTATATCTCTCATGAATGTATTCATTTAGAGTTTCTCCAGTAAATGTATTAAGTATTTCTTCTGTCCCTAGAATCGGATAGCCTAATGGATGGTCTCCAAAAACAGCCCTGCTCAATAAATCATGAACGATATCATCAGGGGTATCTTCATACATTTTTATTTCTTCTAAAACTACATTTCTCTCTTTGTTTAATTCCTCTTCCACAAATGTGGAATTGAAGAACATATCTGCGAGCACATCTAGTGCAAATTGGGAATGAGTATCAAGAACTTTAGCATAATAGCATGTATATTCCTTAGATGTAAATGCATTCACCTGTCCGCCAATGCTATCAAAGGATTCAGCTATTTCCTTCGCAGATCTCGTGGTGGTGCCTTTAAAGAACATATGCTCAAGAAAATGGGATATTCCATTGTTCTCGGGGTTCTCATCTCTTGAACCAGTACCAATCCAAACACCAATTGCTACCGAACGTACGGTAGGAATATTTTCTAAAACAATTCTTACGCCATTTTGGCAAGTGTATTTATTAATCATCGACTTCCTCCAGTCTATAAACAAACGCAGCTACTTCTCCATCTTACATTATACTTATAATGTTGTATTTTCTCCAATTTCCAGTATTTCTTACGTTAAAATTATTGCACTCTTTCTTCGCTCATCAACTCAGAAACTGTTCCGATTTTTAAATCCTTTTGTTTAATTTGAGTGATTAAGCGATCAAGTGATTTTGCAGTAGACTCAGTTGGATGCATAAGAACCATTGAACCATTATCAATTTTTGACATGACACGGGAAATCAGCTGATCTGGAGATGGTTTTCTCCAATCAACCGTATCAACCGTCCACATAACCGTCTTCATTTTAAATTCAGCAGCCACTTTTATTGTTTCATCCCGATAACTGCCACTAGGCGGGGCAAACCAAATACATTTCTTACCGGTAGCAGCTTCAATAATTTCGTTGGTTTTTTGAATTTGTTCTCTGGCCCTGCTAGCTGTTAATTGCTTCATATCAGGGTGAGAATAAGAATGATTACCGACCTCATGGCCAGAAGTAACGATCAATTTAGCGAGTTCAGGGTTTTTCTTAGTCCAATTTCCTTCCAGAAAAAAACTAACCGAAACATTTTGCCTTTTTAATGTAGCAAGCATTTCTGATAAATATTCATTGCCCCAGGCCACATTAATAATAAAAGCTACCATTGGTTTATCAGGATTCCCTTTATAAATAGGGGATGGCGGTAAATCATTAAGGTGCACCTTAGGCTTAATCTCGGTGAAGACGAGTTTCTTTTCATTAAAAACACCTTTGCTTTTCATATTTTTATATGATGCGGCAATGTCAACCTCACGTCCATTATAGCCTGGAATTGCTTTCCAGACCCTGTCTATAGTTGCATCTTTAGGCGATATTTCATATGTAGGAGCATTTTTAATAATGCTTTGATAAAGAGGGTCTGATTCTTTTACTGCTGGCAAAGATGATTCCATTTTGAAAGATAAATATTTGCTAACAAATGGATTACTTACCGCGATCCATCCGGCTACACATATGATTATAATGAAATAAACCTTTTTCATCTAACTTTCCCCCTTTCCATAAAGATTATGTAAAGAAAGGACAAGGTAGAACTGTCGGTTTAATACAACTAATGCTATTATAAGAAGAAAAAAGGAACATGTTTAACAAATTGAAAAAGCCAGGGTAAGGACCCTGACTCATCATTCTAAACTCTTACTATTTGTTTTCTTCTGCCTTTTCACGTTGTTCTTTTAAAACAGCTTTTCGGGAAAGGTTCACACGACCTTGTTTATCAATTTCAGTTACCTTCACTAAAAGTTCGTCCCCTATTTTTACAACATCCTCGACCTTACCAACACGTTCTTCGGCAAGTTCAGATATATGCACAAGACCATCTTTCCCAGCAAAGATTTCTACGAAAGCTCCAAATTTTTCAATTCGTTTCACCTTACCAAGATACAATTCACCTACTTGGACCTCACGAACAATATCTTCGATGATCTTCTTGGCTTTTTGGTTCATTTCTTGATTTGTTGAGGCGATAAATACTGTACCATCTTGCTCAATATCAATCTTAACACCAGTTTCCTCAATAATCTTATTGATTTGTTTTCCACTTGGTCCAATAACATCACGAATTTTATCTGGATTGATTGTCATCGTCAAGATTTTTGGCGCAAATTGTGAAAGCTCTGCTTTTGGTTCAGAAATAGTGGCTAACATTGAATCCAAAATATGCATTCTGCCAACTTTTGCTTGTTGAAGAGCTTCTTCTAATATCTCACGGGATAGTCCTTCAATCTTAATATCCATTTGAAGGGCAGTAACCCCTTTAGCTGTACCTGCCACCTTAAAATCCATATCTCCAAGATGATCTTCCATTCCTTGGATATCTGATAATACGGTATAGTGTTCACCTGATTTAACGAGACCCATTGCAATTCCGGCAACAGGTGCTTTAATCGGCACTCCAGCATCCATCATCGCTAATGTACTTGCACAAATACTTGCCTGTGACGTAGAACCATTGGATTCAAGCACTTCAGATACAAGACGAATGGTGTATGGGAAATCCTTCTCAGACGGTACAATTGGTTCAAGCGCACGCTCTCCAAGTGCACCATGACCAATTTCACGACGACCCGGACCACGAATTGGACCTGTTTCACCAACACTGAAGGAAGGGAAGTTATAATGGTGCATAAAGCGTTTCTCTTCTTCAATACCGAGACCATCAAGAATTTGTACGTCACCCATTGCCCCAAGAGTACAAATGCTGAGCGCTTGAGTTTGACCACGTGTGAACAGACCAGAACCATGTGTACGAGGTAAAATACTAATCTGTGAAGAAAGCGGACGGATTTCATCGATTTTACGGCCATCAGGACGAACCTTTTCAACTGTAATTAAACGGCGGACTTCACCTTTAACAATCTTGTCCAATATTTGCTTAACTTGTTTCAGATCTTCATCTGTTGCTTCTTGTTCTTCAAATTTAGCAATTACTCGGTTTTTCACCTCTTTAATGGCATCTTCACGGGCATGCTTCTCTTGAACCTGAATAGCATTTACCATATCAGCTTCACACATTTCCCTCACTTCAGCCTCGAGGTCCTTATCAATCTCATAAAGAGTTATTTCTCTTTTTGGCTTGCCTATTTCAGCGACAATTTTTTCTTGGAATTCAATGAGGCGCTTAATCTCATCATGACCAAACATAATCGCTTCAAGCATGGTTTCCTCAGGAACCTCTAATGCCCCTGCTTCAACCATATTAATGGCATCTTTCGTACCGGCTACTGTTAAATGTATATCACTTTTTTCAGCTTGCTCAACGGTTGGATTAATGACAAATTCATTATTCACCCGACCAACAACAACGCCAGCAATCGGTCCTTCAAATGGGATATCCGAAGTACTTAGTGCTAATGAAGAACCAAACATTGCAGCCATTTCTGTTGAACAGTCTTGATCCACACTCATGACAATACTAATAACCTGAACATCATTACGGAACCCATCAGCAAATAGTGGACGAATAGGTCTGTCAATCAGTCGGCTTGCTAAGATTGCCTTTTCACTCGGACGGCCTTCACGTTTAATGAAGCCCCCTGGAATTTTACCAACTGCATACAAACGTTCTTCATAGTTAACAGTTAATGGGAAAAAGTCTAAGTTTTTAGGTTCTTTTGATGCTGTTGCCGTACTCAATACTGCTGTGTCCCCATAACGAACTAGGACAGCACCGTTTGCCTGTTTGGCTAATTGTCCAATTTCGACGGTTAATTTACGACCTGCCCAAACAATGGAATACTCATGTTTCAATTGTTCCATATTTTTACCCCTCTCTATCTAAATCACTTAGGAGGATGAAGCGAAAATTTCTACCCTCGCTGTAATCATCATTCTAAACTAATATTAAAAAGCTTAAAAAGCTTATATTATCAATGCAAATCACCTTATTAGTATGCACAAAAAAGTCCTGACTTAAAAATATGTATAAAAAATTCTTTTTTTAGCTGTAAGCTTTTTTAGCCTAATAAAAAAGCGGGAATAATCCCGCTTCTGTAAACTAACGACGTAGACCAAGCTTATTAATTAACACACGGTAACGTTGAACATCTTTGTTACGTAGGAATGTTAAAAGATTACGACGTTTACCAACCATTTTCAAAAGACCGCGACGTGAGTGGTGATCTTTCTTATGAGTACGTAAGTGCTCATTCAAATTGTTGATTGATTCTGTAAGGACAGCGATTTGAACTTCTGCAGATCCAGTGTCGCTTTCATGAGTTTTAAACTCATTGATAAGTTCATTTTTACGTTCTTGAGTGATTGCCATCCGAATTCACCTCCTAAATTTTACAAATCCCCTGATACCGAGCAAGCGTTGGTGATTCGTCTTGCCAAGTAGAGGTTATTTTTAATACGTTAATAAGAATACAACTTTTTACGCCAAAAAGCAAGGATATAACGAAGTTTATTGTAGGAAAAACACCTTTTAAGACGATAATTAAGAAGAATGTCTGATTTCCTCTTCAGGCGCGAGCGGATCACGGGCACTCCCGGGAGCCTCCTACTCCATTCAACTTGGCTATAGTAACCGATAACCTAGCTTATTTGTTAAAGTAATTGAGTGAATTTTGCTTATCTCGTTCAATTTGCGCGACTAGCTCTTGAATTCCTGAAAATTTTTGTTCATTACGTAAGTGGAGATGCCATTCAATAATCACTTCTTCACCATAGATATTTTCATTAAAATCAAATAAGTGGACTTCCACGGAAGGTAGGAGTGCATCCTTATTAAATGTAGGTTTATAGCCAATATTACATACGCCAGTATACCATTTTGAATGTACCTTCATTCGAACGGCATAAACACCAACAGGCGGCATAATATAATCATCATTTAAATCTACATTCGCAGTAGGAAAACCAATCGTCCGGCCTCGTTTATCACCATGGATGACGATGCCTGATGTTGTATAATATCGGCCTAAAAGTGAATAGAGTTCATTGGTCCTGCCTTCTTTAAGCAGTTTGCGAATTCTAGTTGAACTTACCTTTTCATCACCTTGTGTAAATTTTGGAACAACTGAAAAAGAAAATTTATCTCTAGAATGAAAGGGCAATGTTTCCATTGTTCCTTTTCCCATTCGTCCATAGGTAAAGTCAAAGCCAGCGACCACATGCCTTACGTTCAGGCTAATCACACATTGGTCAATAAATTCCTGTGGCAGCAGATTAGCAAATTCCACACTAAAATGAATAATAAATAAATAATCAATTCCTAGCTCTTCAATTATCTTTATTTTTTCAGTTAATGGGGAAATATACTTAATCTGATTATCTGTTTTTCCTAATACTACTGAAGGATGCGGGTCAAATGTCATCACCGCACTGCCTATTCCTTTTTCTTTAGCTTGCTTTTTAGCCTCGAGAATTACCTGTTGATGTCCACGGTGAACACCATCAAAGTAGCCTAACGCCATTGAGAGAGGCGGATATTCATCTATTGCATTATTAAATGGGAATCTAAGCCTAATTACTTCCAAAAGAAACTCACCTTTTCTATACCGTACCTTTTAATCTAAATCATTTCGTAGCACTTTAACTGGTTTAAAGAGGTCAGGCTTGTTAGGATGCTTTGAATAAATAGCAAGAGCCAGTCCATCTACAGTTTCAACGATAATCGGTCCGTTACTAGTTTTTAAATGTTCAGGCATTTGTAATAATGCGCCATTTTTCACTTTCTCTGCTACTTTATCATTAATTTGGAGTTTCGGCAAATGAGAAAGTGCAGTTTCTAGAGGCCTTAATACACTCAAAATCGTTCCAGCTTCCATATGTTTTTCAATCTCTTCAAACGTTAAGCAGTCCTCTAAGGAATAAGAAGCTGATTGAACTCTTTGCAGGTAGGACATATGTGCTGGAAAGCCAAGCATTTCACCAATCATTACGGCTAAGGTACGAATATACGTTCCTTTACTACAACTGACTCTAAACTTAAATTTTATCGTTTCACCGATATATTCAGATCGATCGTCTAATAAGTCGATTGAATAAATCGTTACCTTTCGAGTTGGCCTTTCGACTTCGATTCCTTTTCGCGCGTATTCATACAGTCGGACACCACCAACTTTTACTGCCGAGAACATTGGCGGTGTTTGTTCAATTTCACCAGTTAATGACTTTAAAACTTTAAGAATTTCTTCCCGATGAATAACCCTGGTTACTGGCTTTTGGGCAACTGTTTCTCCTGACGCATCTTCCGTTGTTGTTGAATAACCAATAGTGACTTCTCCCTCGTATGCTTTACCTGCATCCGTAATATATTCGGCCACTTTAGTTGCTTTTCCAATACATATCGGAAGTACACCTGTGACGTCGGGGTCTAATGTGCCCGTATGCCCCACTTTTTTTGTTTTTAATATCTTCCGTAACCGAAAGACACAATCATGGGATGTTAGTCCCGCTGGTTTAAATAAAGGTAGAATTCCTTCCACTGTAAAACCTCCAATCAAAAAAAAGGATAGACATATGTCTATCCAGTTATTCTTCTTCCCTATTTTCTAAAGGCTTTTCATCCTTATGCAGTTGGTGAAGAAGTGTATCAATTCGATTCCCGTAATCGATTGATTCATCCCATTCAAAGATAATCTCAGGGGTTTTTCGAAGGCGGATTCGGTGGCCAATTTCGGTCCGAATAAAGCCTTTCGCTTTAGCTAGACCCTTTAAAGTATTTTCCCTTTGTTCTTCATCACCTAATACGGAAATATATACTTTAGCCTGTTGTAGATCACCTGTTACTTCGACATCGGTAACCGTAACAAAACCAATCCGTGGGTCTTTTATTTTACGACCGATGATGTCACCAAGTTCTTTCTTCATTTGTTCTCCAACACGATTTGCTCTGTGGCTCATCACATTCACCTCTTAACTTAAAGCCATTCAATCTCGGTGATCGTTCTCTCTATTTCTGGAAAGGAGTCAATTAATTTTAACGCGTTATTCAACTCATGTTCCGTGTTTACACGAGTGGAAGTGACGACAACGATCGCAATTTTCGTTCGCTGCCACACATCCTGAAAACCTACTTCAGCTACAGAAACATTAAATTTCTGTTTTAAGCGAGTTAGGATTCTTTGCAAAACCGCTCGTTTCTCTTTTAAAGAATGCGCATCATAAATTATACATTCGCATTCAGCAGCACCGATGATCATTTACGTTCAATTTCTTCCATTACATAAGCTTCAATGATGTCTCCTTCTTTCACATCATTAAAGTTTTTAATGGTAATTCCACATTCGTACCCTTGTGATACTTCTTTTACGTCATCCTTAAATCGTTTTAACGCATCAATATTACCTTCAAAGGTTACAACACCATTACGAATTAGACGAATTCCACTGTCACGGGTAATTTTACCATCTGTAACATATGAACCAGCAATCGTCCCAACTTTTGAAACCTTGAAAGTTTGACGAATCTCTGCTTGACCAATAATCTTCTCTTGGAATTCAGGATCAAGCATACCTTTCATAGCCGCTTCAATCTCTTCGATAACTTTATAAATAATACGGTGAAGACGAACGTCTACTTTCTCAGCCTCTGCTGCCCGTTTGGCATTAACATCTGGACGAACATTAAAACCAATAACAATGGCATTTGAAGCTGCGGCAAGGGTAATATCAGATTCATTAATGGCACCCGCACCACTATGAATAATTTTAATGTTTACTCCCTCAACATCTATTTTTTGCAATGAAGCAGCAACAGCCTCCGCAGAGCCTTGAACATCTGCTTTTAGGATGATGTTTAAGTCCTTCATTTCGCCCTGTTTCAATTGATCAAATAGAGTTTCTAAGCTAACAATGGATTTTTCTCCACGTTGAGCTGCTAATGCAGATTGAGCACGAGCTTCCCCGACTTGTCGTGCAGTTTTCTCATCTTCAAATACGACAAAACGGTCCCCTGCCTGCGGCACATCATTAAGTCCAGTTATTTCAACTGGTGTGGATGGACCTGCTTCTTTCACACGGCGGCCTTTGTCATTTACCATCGCACGTACACGACCGAACGTGTTACCAACTACGATTGGATCACCGATTTTTAATGTACCGTTTTGGACTAATAATGTGGCTACAGATCCACGCCCTTTATCCAATTGTGCCTCGATGACTGTTCCGACTGCTTTTCTATCTGGATTAGCTTTATACTCTTCTACTTCACTAACGAGAAGAATCATCTCTAATAGGTTATCGATACCTTCACCTGTTTTTGCAGATAGGGGAACAAAGATAGTATCCCCGCCCCAAGCCTCAGAAACTAAACCATGTTCTGTTAATTCCTGCATTACACGGTCCGCATTGGCAGCTTCTTTGTCCATTTTATTCACTGCGACAATAATTGGAACCTCAGCAGCTTTTGCATGGTTAATCGCTTCAACCGTTTGTGGCATTACACCATCATCAGCAGCTACGACAAGAATGGTAATATCCGTAATTTTAGCTCCACGTGCACGCATTGTCGTAAAGGCAGCGTGTCCTGGAGTATCAAGGAAGGTAATTTTTTTGCCGTTTTCAACAACTTGGTACGCACCAATATGTTGAGTAATTCCCCCGGCTTCTCCTTCCGTTACCTTTGTGTTACGAATGGAGTCAAGCAAGGTTGTTTTCCCATGGTCGACGTGACCCATAATTGTAACGACAGAAGGTCTTTCTACAAGAGAATCCTCTGAATCCTCAGTAAAGTATACTTCAAGGTCTGTTGTATCCACTTTAATTTCTTCTTCAACCTCAACACCATACTCGCTTGCAATTAATTCAATCGCATCTTTATCTAATACCTGGTTAATTGTTGCCATTACTCCAAGTAAAAAGAGCTTTTTAATAATTTCCGAAGGCTCACGATAGATCTTTTTCGCTAACTCGCCAACCGTTAGAGATTCACTAAAAGTAATTTTAGCTGGAAGTTCCTTCTCTTTTTTCTTCTGTGGCTGTGTTTGTTGAACTGGCGTATGATTTTTCTTTTTATTTTTATTATTAATATTATTATTGCGGTTTTGGTTGTTATTATAAGGCTTAGACTTTGCTTTATCAGCATTATTAAAGACCTTATTTTCTTTTGATTGATATTCCTGATTTTGTTTCTTTCCATCTCCTGATTTTGGAGGAGAGACCACTTTAACTTTTGTTGGAGCAACATTATTATCTGCCGCTTCCTCAAATGCTTTAGCCGTTTTGGTTTGTACTTGTGGTCGCTGTGTGGATTGAGCAGGTCTTTGGTTTTGACGTTGCTGCCCTTGAGCTGGACGTGAATTAGTTCGTTGCGACTGTTGTCCATTTTGTTTATTTTCTTGTTGTTGTGATGTCTTGTTCTCTTTTTTGTTGAATGTTTCATCAAGCTTTTTAATGTCTGCGTCTTCTATTGTTGCCATATGATTAGAGACCTCTATATTCATTTCTTTTAGTTTAGTGATGATTTCTTTACTTGAAATGTTGTGTTTTTTTGCGTATTCATATACACGTATTTTACTCATCTTTTCACCCCCGCTAGATTTAATCGAGCAACGTTACCATTTTTTTTGCAAAGCCATCATCCAGTACAGCTACAACAACGCGGGCTTCCTTGCCAATCGCTTGGCCAAGAAGATGACGATTTTCCACAAATTTATATGGAACCTCATACGAATTACACTTATCAGTAATTTTTTTTGTCGTATTTGCAGAAGCATCTGCTGATAATAAAATGAGTCGTGCTTTTCCGCTTTGAATCTGCTTCACGGTTAGCTCCTCACCTGATATGATTTTACGTGCTCGATTGGCCAAGCCAAGCAATGACATCCATTGATTATCTTTCATTTGGATTGTCAATTCTCCTTCTCTATAAGCTCAAGTAGCTCTTCGTATAACGAATCATTTATAGAAACCTGTAAGTGATTAGATAGGGTATTTTTTTTCTTGGCAAGTAAGATTGCTTCCTTGTCCTTTGAAAGGTAGGCACCCCTTCCGGATTTCTTTCCCGTCAGATCGATGGATACATCCCCTTCTTTTGAGCGAACGATGCGAACTAGTTCTTTTTTCGGCTTCATTTCACCGGTTGCTACACACTTACGCAAAGGAACTTTTTTCTTTTGGTTCACTCATCATTCACCTCACTTTTTAATCAAGCTCTTCTTCATAATCGAAGTCATTTTCAACATGATCATCAAAAAGCCTAATGGTTTCTTCACGCGGATAGATACCAATTTCGCGTGCTTCTGTTTCAGATTTAATATCAATTTTCCAGCCTGTTAATTTTGCTGCCAAGCGGGCGTTTTGTCCCCGTTTACCAATTGCCAATGAAAGTTGATAATCAGGAACAACAACAGTTGTTGCTTTTTCATTTTCATTCACCATAACATCTAAAACTTTAGACGGGCTAAGAGAATTTGCCACAAAAACAACTGGATCCGCTGACCACTTAACAATATCGATTTTCTCACCTTTTAATTCATTAACAACCGCTTGAACCCTTGCTCCTTTTGGTCCAACACAAGAACCAACAGGGTCTACCTCGGGATTATCTGAATGAACAGAGATTTTCGAGCGGTCTCCTGCCTCACGAGCAACTGATTTAATTTCAACAGTTCCATCATAAATTTCTGGTACTTCAATCTCAAACAGACGTTTTAAGAGGCCTGGATGTGTCCGTGAAACAAATATCTGGGGACCCTTGGTTGTTTTTTCTACTTTTGTGATAAATACTTTGATTCGATCATGGGGTTTATACCGTTCATTGGGCATCTGCTCATTCACTGGGAGTAAGGCCTCGATTTTCCCAAGACTTACATAAATAAATTTGGAGTCCAATCTTTGAACAATACCAGTCATTATATCTTCTTCACGGTCAATAAATTCTGAATAAATAATTCCTCGTTCTGCTTCTCTAACACGCTGGGTAACAACTTGTTTAGCGGTCTGAGCAGCAATCCGTCCGAAATCTTTAGGAGTGACTTCCATTTCGACAACATCTTCAACTTGATAATTTGGTGAGATTTGTCTAGCATCCTCTAAGGAAATTTCAAGACGAGGGTCAAATACTTGATCGACGACTTCTTTTCTAGCAAAAACACGCATCGATCCTGTCTGTAAATTTAAATCAATCCTTACATTCTGTGCCTGATTAAAATTTCGGCGATACGCCGAAACAAGGGCTGCTTCAATTGCTTCAATGATAACATCTCTGGAAATACCTTTTTCTCTTTCCAGTATAGTAAGAGCATCTAATAATTCGCTGCTCATCTTTGTGTATCCCCCTATCTTTTTCCAATAATTTCATTACGAAAATGTAACTGCTAAACGCGCATTTGCTACCTTTTCATAGGGAAGTTCAATCGTCTTCTTACGGGTCTTTATTTTCATTTCAATTTTTAAAAGTTGTCCATCAAATTCTAATAAGGTCCCCTCAAAGCTTTTTTCCCCATCGATTGGTTCATAAGTTTTGATAAAAACATTTTTACCGATTGCTTTTTGAAAGTCTTTATCTTTTTTTAATGGGCGCTCAGCCCCAGGTGAAGAAACTTCAAGAAAATAGTTATGGGGAATCGGATCAAGCTCATCGAGTTTTTCGCTGAGTTTTTCGCTAACGAGTCCGCAATCTTCAATATCAACACCGTTGTCTTTATCGATATATACGCGTAGAAACCAACTTTTCCCTTCTTTCACATACTCAATTTCCACTAATTCTAAACCAAGTTCTTGAAAAATAGGTGCAGCCAATTCTTCTACAACTTCCGTTACCTTGCTCATGCTTTACCTCCTTTTCCGATAATTTCACCCATATTGTATGTAGTTCACGGAAAGTTTTATCAAGTTATACTAAGAAAAAAGTCGTATACAAAAAGGAAAGAGCGGGTTTCCCCACTCTTGTTCACGAGAGTATTTCTTAGTATTTCCAATAAAACTATACCATAACCATCATTTTTATGCAAATATCTTCGCCGTTTGTCAAGTATTTTCCTATTTAAAACAACGATAACTGGTTTTGCTCTGGAAGGGATGCGAGACACCCCTGTTTGTCCAAATATTCAAGGATAGTTTTAGATACTTTTCCGCGCTGCTGCAAATCTTCTTTAGATAAAAACTCTCCTGATTCCCGAGCCTTGACAATATTATAGGCCGCATTTGTTCCAAGACCTGGAATCGAATTAAATGGCGGTATTAAGGAATTGCCTTCAATGATAAATTCAGAGGCAGAAGATTTATATAAATCATAGTTTTGGAATACAAAGCCTCTTTCTGTCATTTCTAATGCTAGTTCTAATACCGTCAATAAGTTTTTCTCTTTGTTTGATGCTTCCAAGCCTTTAGCATTGATTTCCTCAATTTTAGCACGAATTGCTTCTGAACCGCGCGACATCGCTTCAATATCAAAGTCTTCAGCACGTACAGTAAAGTAAGCGGCATAATATAGGAGCGGCAAATGAACCTTGAAATAGGCAATTCTAACTGCCATAAGTACATAGGCAGCCGCGTGAGCTTTAGGGAACATATACTTGATCTTTTTACAGGAGTCGATGTACCATTCCGGAACCTCATTTTTCCTCATCTCAGCTTCCATTTCCTCACTTAACCCTTTACCTTTACGAACGGATTCCATAATTTTAAAAGCAAAGGAAGGATCCAATCCCTGATAAATAAGGTAGACCATGATATCATCCCGGCAGCCAATTACTTCACTCAGATTACATGTTTTATTATGAATTAATTCCTGAGCATTCCCAAGCCATACATCGGTACCATGAGACAGACCTGAGATTTGCACTAGTTCAGAAAAAGTAGTTGGTTTTGTATCTTCAAGCATCTGACGAACAAATCGAGTCCCAAACTCTGGAATACCCAGTGTACCCGTTTTACACATGATTTGTTGTTCAGTTACACCTAATGACTCGGTGCCGCTGAATATCTTCATAACTTCAGGGTCATCGGTTGGGATTGTTTTTGGATCCATTCCGCTCAGATCCTGAAGCATCCTAATGACTGTCGGATCGTCGTGCCCTAGAATATCGAGCTTTAAGACATTATCATGGATGGAATGGAAATCGAAATGAGTGGTCTTCCATTCTGAATTTCTATCGTCAGCTGGGAATTGAATCGGTGAAAAATCATAAACATCCATGTAATCAGGGATTACGATAATCCCCCCCGGATGCTGTCCCGTTGTTCTTTTAACTCCTGTACATCCCGAAGCTAATCGTTCCACTTCGGCACCGCGGAGTTGAAGATTGTTATCTTGCTGATATGCCTTCACATAACCAAAAGCTGTTTTATCGGCAACCGTGCCTATTGTTCCAGCACGATAAACATATTCTTCACCGAAAAGAACCTTCGTATAGTTATGGGCACGCGGCTGGTACTCACCAGAGAAGTTTAAATCGATATCGGGAACTTTATCCCCTTTAAATCCAAGGAACGTTTCGAACGGAATATCGTGTCCGTCTTTATGGTATTTACCGCCGCATTGCGGACAGTCTTTATCAGGTAAATCAAACCCAGATCCAACCGATCCATCATTAAAGAACTCTGAATGCTTACAGGTTGGACATACATAATGTGGCGGCAGTGGATTTACTTCCGTAATTTCTGTCATCGTTGCAACCAGTGATGAGCCGACAGATCCCCTGGAACCTACAAGGTAACCATCATCTAATGATTTTTTTACTAGCTTGTGTGAAATCAAATAAATAACGGCAAATCCATGTCCAATAATACTTTTCAGTTCTTTTTCTAACCGGGCTTCAACAATTTCAGGCAAGTTGTCACCGTAAATCTTCCGTGCCATTCCGTAACTCATTTCGCGCATTTCTTCATCGGCACCCTCAATTTTCGGTGTATACAAATCATCTTTAATTGGTTTAATGACTTCAATCATATCAGCAATTTTATTTGTGTTCGTGACGACAATTTCTTTTGCTTTCTCTTTTCCTAAAAATGAAAAGGCATCAAGCATTTCATTGGTTGTTCTAAAGTGAACATCTGGAAGTTGATGACGGTTGAGCGGATTCGCTCCCCCTTGCGAATTAATTAATATTTTGCGATAAATTTTATCATTTTCGTTAAGATAATGGACATTCCCTGTGGCAACAACTGGAAGACCTAATTTATCTCCCAATTTAACGATTTTCGCAATAATGTCTTCCATTGCTTTTTCATCGCTCACTAATTCCATTTCAATTAAAGGGGCATTGACTTCTTTTGGCATGACTTCAATGTAATCATAAAAGCGGGCAGCGCCTTCCACTTCCTCTGGAGACTTTTGCATCATCCCCTCAAATACTTCCCCTTTATTACATCCGGAGCCAACAAGAATCCCTTCTCTGTATTTTTGTAAAACAGATCGAGGCAATCGTGGGACACGATAAAAGTATTCAAGATGAGAAATGGATACAAGTTTAAACAGATTCTTTAAACCCGCTTGAGTCTGAGCTAATAATGTACAGTGATAGGGACGTGCACGTTGGTAAGCATTGCCTTTACCCATATTATCATTAAATTGATCATGATATTCGATTCCTTTTTCTAATGAATCTTTTAACATTTTCAAAAGTAAATAACCAGTGGCTTCCGCATCATAAATCGCCCGGTGATGCTGGGTTAATTCAATATCGAACTTCTTTGCCAGCGTATTTAACCGATGGTTTTTCATCTCTGGATACAGGAAGCGTCCTAGTTCAAGCGTATCAATAACAGGATTATTTGCTTTATCAAAGCCTATTTTCTTATAGCCGACATTTAGGAAACCCATATCGAAGGAAGCATTATGGGCAACAAGGACAGAATCTCCGACCCATTCTCTAAAATTCCGAAGAACTTCTTCTATTTCCGGAGCCGTTTGGACCATGTCGTCCGTTATTCCAGTGAGATTGATTGTTGTTGCCGATAATCGGTGATGTGGATTGGCAAAGGATTCAAATCGATCAATGATTTCTCCATCATGTATTTTTACAGCAGCTAGTTCGATAATAGTGTTGTACACTGCTGAGAGACCCGTCGTTTCAACGTCAAAAACGACATAAGTATCCTCGGTAAGCTGACGGTGCGCATCATTATAGGCGATTGGGACCCCATCATCTACTAAGTTTACTTCAACGCCATAGAGAATTTTAATATCATTTTTCTTCCCTGCACCATATGCTTCAGGAAAGGATTGGGCAACAGCGTGATCGGTAACGGCAATCGCTTTATGCCCCCATTTTTTTGCCTGAGCAATCAACGCACTTACAGGTGTGACAGCATCCATTTGACTCATCGGGGTATGAAGATGGAGCTCAACCCGTTTTTCATCTTCAGGAGCCGTATCCTTACGACCTGCAGGTTTGATTTCATTGATATCATTTCCTATCATGACAAGGTCTCGGACAAAGGTATCATTTTGAATGCTTCCTCGAACCTTTACCCACATCCCCTTCTTGACAAGTTGGAAGAGAGCGGCGTCCTCTTTGTCTCGTGAAAACATTTTTACCATGATGGAACTTGTGTAATCAGTTATTTTAAAGGTTAACAGCGACCTGCCGCTCCTGAGTTCACGAATCTCAGCATCAAAGATGTAACCTTCCACTGCTACTCTTCTTTCTTCATCAACAATATCAATCAAACTGCGTAAGTCGTTATTATCTTTAATCGTAAGACCAATAGTAAGTGGACCAGATGGCAAATCACCCGAAGCTTGATCTTTTTCAGCTTCTTTTTTCTGCAATTCAACCATTGCCTGCAGTCCGCGTTCTTGATCTTCTTTTTGCTTAGCAAGTAAAAATTGTTGGTATTCATCACTTTTTTCTACATTTTTCAGGTCCGTCTCTATTGAAAGGCTAGGAAATCCAAACGATTGATATATATTTGAGATTATCTCTCCATATTTCCTCTTTAATGCAAGTCCCTCTGTATCGTTACGAACTGTAATTGTTAGTTTATTTCCATTCACTTCAGGGAGTTGTTCATGTAAAAGTTTTAAAAGCGGCGGAGCAATCCCATCGATTTGCTGAATGCTATAACTCCAATAATCTCGTATTAATTCAGATGAAATGGTTTGGTTTGTTACATTAATTTGGAACGATATCGTGGCAATGTTTGAAAATGTCCGTTCAAGTTGTGTCGTAAACAGAACGTAGATATTATAGGGAAGGATATTTTCGAGTGAAAATTGAAAATGCCACTTTCGATTCTTTTTTTCAACTAAAAGCCTATCTATTTGCGCATTGTTGAAATGCACTACAACAGCATCCTCGATTAATTGCAGCTGCTGGAGCAAGAGTTGGAATCGCTCTTTTTTGCCGTCGGCATGTTCGCTCATCTTTCTCTCTCCCATCTATTAAAAATCATTAAATTTTTATTTCGTCAAAAAATAATTATATCATATGAGTTGAATGGATTCGTCTTTATTCGACAGAAAAAATTCTCCATTTTAGGTAAAATAGTTTTCCTGAAAACAAATGAAGGGACCGTATAGACGGCCCCATAAATCATTAATATTTAATTACAGGAAGAATCTTTGAATATCATTCCACGTTACGACTAGCATGAGCAGCATGAGGAGGGCAAATCCAATAAAATGGACCATTCCTTCCTTTTGACGATCAATCGGTTTTCCTCTGACAGCTTCAACAGCAAAAAACATCAATCTGCCGCCATCAAGAGCAGGAATAGGTAATAAGTTCATAATTCCTAAGTTAATGCTTAAAATCCCGGCCCATTTCATTAAATAATAAATTCCAGATTTAGCAACAGAATCAGTAGCTTGGTAAATACCAACCGGCCCAGATAGAGCATCGATTGAAAATTGTCCCGTAACTAATTTACCGACCATCACAAAAATCTGCTTAGTCCAGAAATAGGTTTCTGTGAATCCTGCTTTTACCGCTTGAATGGGAGATTTTTCAACTGGACTATATACACCAATCAGTCCAATTTTCTTTCCCTCCACTGTTTTTTCAATCGGGGTTACCGTGATATCTAAATCCTTGTTGTCACGGCGAATTGAAAAATCGAGTTTTTCATTTGGGTTTTTCCGAATAACTTCCACAACATCAGACCAACTAGTTATTTCTGAACCATTGATTGTCTGTATTAAATCACCCTTTTTAAGACCTGCAGCCATTGCTGCTCCTTCAGGAGTAATTTCACCTAACTTAGGTTCATTCGTAGGAACACCTTGAATAAAAGCAATAATAATAAATACAATGAATGCAAGTACAAAATTCATCATTGGTCCAGCAAAAATAGCCATTGTTCGTTGCCCCAATGTTTTTGAACCAAATTGACGATCAATGGGAGCAATCTGTGATTCGACCCCATTTTCTACAATGACTGCTTTTGGGTCAATGGTAAATGTTTTTAATTCCTCTTCCTCATCGTCAGGAAATCCTTTAATGATTAAATCTTTTTCTATATCTGCATATTCCACTTCAACAATTCGGCAATTAGGAAATTTTTCTTTATTATTCAGGATGATTTTATTTACTTTCTCATCTTTATCAAACAACAGGCCAATTCGATAGCCAGGCTTAATTTCAATTATTTCTGGGTCTTCTCCAGCCATACGGACAAATCCGCCAATCGGTAGTAAGCGAATAGTATACGTCGTTTCCCCTTTTTTATGGGAAAATACCTTGGGACCAAAACCTATGGCAAATTCACGGCATAAAATACCTGCCCTTTTTGCGAAAATCAAATGACCTAATTCATGAAAGAATACAAGCGCGCCAAAAATCACAATAAAGGCAATTACTGTAGTCAAATTAAAACCACCTTTTTTTATAGAAGTGAACGTACATAATCTCTTGTTTCTGTATCTATCTCTTGGATTGCTGCTAAGCTAGGGTGATCCACGATTTGGTGAGTAGTTAATGCCTTTTCAATCAAATCTTCAATTTGCAAGAAATGGATTTTTCCCGCTAGAAATGCTGCAACGGCCACTTCATTTGCCGCATTCAATACCGTAGGCATCGAACCCCCTTTTTTTCCTGCTTCATAGGCAAACCCTAGACAGCGAAATCTTGCAACATCCATTTCCTGAAAATGCAATTTCCCAATACTTGCTAAATCCAAACGTTTTGATGTAGGTAATGCTAAGCGATCGGGATAGGTAAGAGCAAATTGGATAGGTACGCGCATATCTGGTGTACCTAATTGGGCAATTATACTGCTATCATGGAATTCAACCATTGAATGGATGATGCTTTCTTTATGAAGCAGTACATCAATCTTTTCATATGGCATATTAAAGAGCCAGTGTGCTTCAATGACTTCCAAACCTTTATTCATCATCGAGGCCGAATCAATGGTGATTTTGGCTCCCATTGACCAATTTGGATGGTTTAAAGCTTGTTCGACGGTAACATTTTTCAATTCTTGCCGAGTTCGATCACGAAAGCTTCCACCAGAAGCAGTAAGAATTAATCTTTCAATATTTTTTTCTTTCTCCCCCTGCAAGGCTTGAAAAATGGCAGAATGCTCACTATCGACAGGTAGGAGTGGAACATTATTTCTTTTAGCAGCATCAATTACTAAATGGCCAGCAGTTACAAGAGTTTCTTTATTAGCAATAGCAATGATTTTCCCACTCTCGATCGCTTGCAGCGTTGGGTTTAAACCCACACTTCCAATAACAGCATTGACAAGGATATCTGCCTTTTCATAAACGGCAGCCTCAATAAGTCCTTCCTGACCAAATGTAAACTTAATATTAGGGAATTCTGCTTTTAATGTATGACAATCCTGATAGTCTTGTACAGAAACAAGCTCAGGTTGAAACTCAACAATAAATTTTCGAGCCAAATCAATATTTTTCCCAACAGAAATAGCTGTCACTCTAAATTCGGATGGATGTTCACGAATAATATCTAACGTTTGAGTGCCGATTGATCCTGTCGCACCCAATAAATTAATCTTTTTCAATAAGGTCAACTCCTAAATGTAAAGCACATACGCTTTATACCCAAAGGTGAAACAGATGAAGCAAGGGCCAAACAAATAATAGGCTGTCAAATCGGTCAAGAATCCCTCCGTGACCTGGCAAGATATTCCCAGAGTCTTTAACATGGAAATGACGCTTAAAAGCAGATTCAACTAAGTCACCAATTTGTCCGAAAATAGATAGAACAACTGTAATTCCCATTAATGATAAGAGACCGACATTGATGTCAGAAAAGATTGCAAAGAGAACTGCAACCAAAACAGCACAAACAACACCGCCAATTGATCCTTCCACTGTTTTATTGGGGCTAATTTCCGGCCAAAGCTTTGTCTTTCCAAGGGCCTTTCCAATAAAATATGCACCTGAATCGGTAGCCCAAATCATAAATAAAGAATACAAGATAAAAACGAGGCCGCCGTCTTGTCTTGTTTCGAAGAAAAAGTAAAAACCAATCCCTACATAAATAGCAGACAAAATGGAAAATGAAACATCTTCAAATGTAAATTGATTCTTGGTTATGACTGTAAAAGTAAGTAACAAAAAAATTAAAGCAATACATATCTCCACTTTTGAATAATAAAAGGAATCCAATATGTGATAATACTCCTCAGGAAAAAGCAGCACCCAAAGAAATAAAACCGTCAAAACACCATTTACAGAAAAAATATTAATTTTTTTCATTTTCAATAATTCATATAAACCGATCGTCGCTAAAAAGTAGGTTAACAATACCATTGGAAACCCGCCAAAGTAAACGATGGGTAAAAAAAGTGCAGCTGCGATGACTCCTGTTATGATTCTTTGCTTCATTTAATTTTCAACACCTTTGTTGTACTATATACCACCAAACCGACGCTGTCGTTTTTGAAATGTTTCTATTGCTTCCAGTAAATGTTCCTCACTAAAATCTGGCCATAACACATCGGTAAACCAAAATTCTGAGTAAGCTAACTGCCAAAGCATAAAGTTACTTAAGCGGATTTCACCACTCGTTCGGATTAATAAGTCTGGATCAGAAAAGTCGGCGGTCATTAGATAGGAAGAAAAGACCTTATCATCTAAGGCTGACTCTTTTAGTTTACCACTTTTGCTATCTTTTAAGACCTTCTTAACAGCATCTAGTATTTCTGCTCTACTCCCATAATTTAAAGCAAAATTGAGGACTAACCCGTTGTTATCCTTTGTATCATCAATAGCCTTTTCAATTGCACGCAGTGTATGTGGGGGAAGTTGATTTTTGTAACCCATCATTTTCACCTGTACATTTTCTGAAATCAAATCTGGAAGAAAAGTACCTAAAAACTCATCAGGAAGACTCATTATATACTCCACTTCATTTTTTGGTCTTTTCCAATTTTCAGTCGAAAACGCATATAATGTTAACGTCTTAATTCCAAGTTCATTGGCTAACTTCGTGGTTTTTCGGACGACTTTCATACCTTCGTGATGACCAGCAATCCTTGGTAATGCTCGTTTTTTAGCCCAACGCCCGTTTCCATCCATAATAATCGCCACATGTTCAGGAACAGGCAATTTTTTTATTTCATCTATTTTATTTCGGAGTGTGGAAGAGGTATTTCGGTTCTTCCCAAGCCTTATTTTATTAAACATGACATTGCTCCTCTAATTAGTTAATCATTTCCTCCGAAAATAAATCATCAATCAATTCCATTGAAGCGTGTGTTGTTATGTAATGGACATTTCGGGGTAGCATGTTTTTATCATACCAAAAAAGCATTAAGATATCTCTATTAATTAACTTATGTAAAATAAAAGGAATTAAGAATTATTTTCAGACAACTTTCAAAATCCCTCAATTGGAATTATTTACGTAATAAAATAGTGAAAAACCCCCTATGCAGAGGGTTCTATAATAAATTATACTTCCAAAATTTCTTTTTCTTTATCTTTTGTAATTTGATCAATTTTACTAATATACTCATCAGTAAGCTTTTGAATATCATCAGAATGACCGCGAAGAGCATCCTCAGTAATTTCACCGTTCTTCTCAAGCTTTTTCAAATCATCATTTCCGTCACGACGGATATTACGGACAGCTACTTTAGCTTCTTCTGAATACTTTTTAACTAACTTGACCAGTTCTTTACGACGCTCCTCAGTTAACTGTGGAATCGCAAGGCGGATAACCGTTCCATCATTACTAGGATTTAATCCTAAATCGGATTTGAGAATAGCTTTCTCAATATCACCAAGAATGGATTTATCATACGGTTGTATCACAATCAGCCTTGCTTCAGGTGTGGTAATTCCAGCCATTTGATTGACAGGGGTTGGTGCACCATAGTAATCAATTGTAATCCTATCTAATAATGAAGCACTTGCTCTTCCCGCTCGAATACTTGCAAGTTCACGTGAATATGACTGAATCGCTTTTGTCATACGATCTTTTGTCGCAGCAATGACCTGTTTTGGCATTAATGTTTCCCCCTAACAATTGTTCCTATCTTTTCACCCATAACAGCGCGTTTAATATTGCCCTGCTCCATAATTGAGAATACAATCAATGGAATATCATTGTCCATACATAATGAAGAGGCAGTTGAGTCCATAACTGCTAATCCTTCTTTAAGCACATCAAGGAAGGACAAATCTTCATATTTAGTTGCGTTTGCATCCAAACGAGGGTCTGCAGAGTAAACACCATCGACATTATTTTTAGCCATCAGGATCACTTCAGCATCAATTTCCGCTGCTCGGAGTGCTGCTGTTGTATCAGTTGAGAAGTATGGATTCCCAGTACCAGCTGCAAAAATTACCACTCGTTTTTTCTCTAAATGTCTAATCGCACGACGTCTAATATAAGGTTCAGCTACTTGACGCATTTCGATAGAAGTTTGCACTCTTGATTCAATGCCTAAATGCTCTAAACTATCCTGTAAGGCTAAGGAATTCATTACCGTTGCAAGCATCCCCATATAATCAGCAGTTGCCCGATCCATTCCCATTTCACTGCCAATTTTACCACGCCAAATGTTACCGCCGCCAACCACAACAGCAACTTCGACACCAAGTTCCGCTATTTCTTTCACTTGAATAGCAATCGATTTGATCACAGAAGGTTTAATTCCAAAGCTCTCATCACCTGCTAGTGCTTCTCCGCTCAACTTTAATACAACGCGTTTGTACTTAGGACCGTTCATATAAACCTCCATTTATGTATTAATACTTTTTAAAAAAGGGAACACACAGTGTCCCCTATTTAATAACTATTTCGTAATATTCCCTTTTGCTCAAGAATATTTCAGATTATTTTTTAATTTGATTCATTACTTCTTCTGCAAAGTTATCTTCACGTTTTTCAATGCCTTCTCCTACTTCGTAACGAACGAATTCACGGATTGTAGCACCTTTAGATTCAACAAATTGACGTACTTTTTGATCAGGGTTTTTAACAAAAGTTTGATCAAGGACACATACATCTTCAAAATATTTTCCTAGGCGGCCTTCAACCATTTTTTCAACGATCTTTTCAGGCTTTCCTTCGTTTAGAGCTTGTTGAGTTAATACTTGACGCTCGTGCTCTACTTCGTCTTGTGAAACTTGATCACGGGAAACATATTTCGGCTTAAGTGCAGCAATATGCATAGAAACATCTTTTGCAGCATCTGCATCTGTAGTACCTTCAAGAACAGATAACACAGAAATACGGCCACCCATATGAATGTAAGCACCAAATGCATCGTTATCAGTTTTTGATAAAACTGTAAAACGGCGAAGTGTTAATTTTTCACCAATCTTCGCAATCGCAGCATTGATATGGTCTGCTACAGTCACGCCATTTTCCATTGTTTGTGCAGATGCATCTTCAACAGATGCTGGGTTGTTTTTTAGAAGATGTGCAGCTAATTCTTTAACAAGTGCCTGGAACGCTTCGTTTTTCGCAACGAAATCAGTTTCAGAGTTTACTTCTAGGATAACTGCATTGTTTCCTTCAGTAACAACATATGTTAACCCTTCTGCAGCGATACGGTCACCTTTTTTAGCCGCAGATGCAATTCCTTTTTCGCGTAAGAAGTCAATTGCTTTTTCCATATCACCATTAGTTTCAGTTAATGCTTTTTTACAATCCAACATACCTGCACCAGTTTTTTCACGTAATTCTTTTACCATTTGAGCAGTAATTGCCATAATGTAAATTCCTCCTTTATTTTTCTATGTATCCATATCTTAGCCAATGACAGCTAATATAAAACTTTCTTAAAAAAACCTTCTTAAAAAAAGGTGATAAAGGGTCTCCCTCTTATCACCTTTTCATTCAATCACTTAAATTAAGCTTGAACAGCTACTTCTTCACCTTGTTTTGCTTCAAGGATTGCATCAGCCATTTTACCAGTTAAAAGCTTAACCGCACGGATCGCATCGTCATTCGCAGGAATAACAACATCGATTTCGTCTGGATCGCAGTTTGTATCAACGATACCAACGATTGGAATGTTTAATTTCTTAGCTTCCGCAACAGCGATACGCTCTTTACGAGGATCGATGATGAATAGTGCATCTGGAAGTTGTTTCATGTCTTTAATTCCGCCTAGGAATTTTTCAAGACGTTCTTGTTCCTTCTTCAATTGTACTACTTCTTTCTTAGGTAGTACTTCAAAAGTACCATCTTCAGACATTCTTTCAATATCTTTTAAGCGGCCAATACGCTTTTGAATTGTTTCAAAGTTTGTTAGTGTACCACCTAACCAACGTTGGTTAACATAGTACATACCAGAACGGCCTGCTTCTTCTTTAACAGAATCTTGAGCTTGTTTCTTTGTACCAACAAAAAGTACAGTTCCGCCGTTACCAGCAAGGTCCTTAACCCAGTTATAAGCTTCTTCAACTTTTTTAACTGTTTTTTGTAGGTCAATGATATAGATACCGTTACGCTCTGTGAAGATATATTTCTTCATTTTTGGATTCCAACGGCGTGTTTGGTGTCCAAAGTGTACACCAGCTTCAAGCAATTGCTTCATAGAAATTACTGACATGATTTTTTCCTCCTAATGGTTTGTTTTCCTCCGCTCACTTCATTTCTAAACAGAAACTGTCATTAACAGCACCATCTGTTTAAATCAATGAGCGTGTGTATTAACACCATGAAATAATATAGCATATGTGGTAATAACAATCAAGCATTACTTTACTAAAAAAACAAATTCCCTAGCTCAGCTAGGGAATGGTTTAATTAATTTGCTCTTAGTTTATCTAATTCAATCAAGAACTTATCATTTAAGACTTTGATATATGTTCCTTTCATACCAAGTGAACGTGATTCAATTACCCCAGCACTCTCAAGCTTTCTTAAAGCGTTAACGATAACTGAACGGGTAATTCCAACACGGTCTGCAATTTTAGATGCAACTAATAACCCTTCACGGCCATTCAGTTCTTCAAAAATATGCTCAATCGCTTCAAGCTCACTATATGATAATGAACTAATCGCCATTTGAACAACGGCTTTACTTCTTGCTTCTTCTTCAATTTCTTCTGATTTTTCACGGAGAATTTCCATTCCTACAACTGTTGCCCCATATTCTGCAAGGATTAAATCTTCATCATGGAATTTCGCTTCTAATCTTGCAAGAATGAGTGTTCCAAGACGCTCCCCTCCACCAATAATCGGCACAATTGTTGTTAATCCTGTACGGAATAAATCTCCATTTTCCACTGGAAAAGCAGTATATTGGCTTTCAATATCAAGGTTAGAAGATGTTTCTTGAATATTAAATAAGCCATTTGTATATTCTTCAGGAAATTGACGATCCTCAAACATTTTTTTCATTCTTTCGTTTTCAATTTGCTGATAAATTGAAAAACCAAGAAGCTTCCCGCGACGGCTGACAATATACACATTTGCTTCGATTGTTTCGCTCAATGTCTCGGACATTTCCTTAAAATTAACTGGTTTTCCAGCCGCCTTTTGCAATAATACGTTAATTCTTCTAGTTTTTGTAAGTAAATCCATCTGTTTCTTCCTCCTAAGTAACTACAACCATTATTAAATTTTAATCAAGCGTAATTTCTACATTTTAGGTATCTAATAAATGAACATCGCTTCCAAAATTTTCATAAAACAAATGTTCACTTTTATAGGATAAATTGACTTAAATCTTTGTTTTTCGAAATAGCACCAAGTTTATCATCTACATACTTTGGTGTAATAGTAACTTTCTCCATCGAAATATCTGGTGCCTCAAAAGATAAATCTTCTAAAAGCTTTTCAAGTATGGTATGAAGACGTCTTGCACCAATATTGTCTGTATTTTGATTTACTTCATATGCCACTTCAGCAATTCTACGAATAGCATCGTCAGAAAATTCAATTTGTATACCTTCGGTTTCCAATAATGCTTGATATTGCTTTATTAGTGCATTATCAGGTTCGATTAAGATCCTGAAAAAATCTTCCACAGTCAATTTCGTTAATTCAACACGAATCGGGAAGCGCCCTTGAAGCTCCGGAATTAAATCTGAAGGTTTGGCCATGTGAAATGCGCCGGCTGCAATAAATAAAACATGATCTGTTTTTACTGAACCATATTTTGTTACCACTGTTGAACCTTCAACCACAGGTAAAATATCTCGTTGGACACCTTCTCTTGATACATCTGCTGAAGATCCTCCAGAGTTCTTGCTAGCAATTTTATCAATCTCATCTATGAAAATAATTCCATTTTGTTCCGCACGATAGATTGCTTCAGACGATACTTCATCCATATCAATTAGCTTAGAAGCCTCTTCACTAGTTAACACCTTTCTAGCTTCACGAACAGTCAATTTGCGCTTTTTGCGTTTTTTAGGCATAAAGCTGCTTAATGCATCTTGCATATTCATTCCCATTTGTTCAATCCCTGAGCCTTGAAGCATATCAAACATGGATGGTGTTTGCTCTTCTACTTCTACTGTAACGATTTCTTCCTCAAGCTGCCCTAATGCTAATTTTTCTTTCACAATTTTTCTTTTTTCTGTGATTGAATAATCTTCTTGCTGAGCTTCTGTATCTGTAGACGGATTGCCACCGCCAAAGAGCATCTCAAGAGGATTTTTAAAATTATTTGCTTTCTTAGCGGACGGAACTAGTAAATCGACCAGTCGGCTGTTTGCATTTTCCTCAGCCCGTTCCTTCACATTTTGCATTCGTTCTTCTTTCACTAAACGTACAGAGGTTTCAGCAAGATCTCTAACCATGGATTCAACATCACGCCCAACATAGCCCACTTCCGTAAACTTGGTAGCTTCCACTTTGATAAAAGGAGCGCCGACAATTTTAGCAATTCTTCTGGCAATTTCCGTTTTACCCACGCCAGTTGGCCCGATCATCAAAATATTTTTAGGGATAATTTCATCCCTAAGTTTTTCATTTAACAATCCCCTTCTGAATCGATTCCTAAGGGCAACAGCCACTGCTTTTTTGGCATCCTTTTGTCCAATGATATATTGATCAAGTTTTTCAACGATTTGACGAGGGGTTAAATTAGTGGTTTTTCCCATAATATACGTCTCCTTCCGTTATAGCTCTTCCACAATAATGTTATGGTTCGTATACACACATATTTCTGCTGCTATTTCTAAAGAAGCTTTCGCTATTTCCTTTGCAGACAAGTGGTCTCCTGAGTATTTCTTTAAGGCACGGCCAGCGGATAACGCATAGTTACCACCCGAGCCAATCGCTAGAATTCCATCATCAGGTTCGATTACTTCTCCAGTTCCTGATACAAGCAGTAAATATTCACGATTCATAACAATTAGCATTGCTTCAAGCTTCCTGAGCACTTTATCGCTTCTCCACTCTTTAGCAAGCTCTACCGCTGCTCTCTGAAGGTTTCCGTTAAATTCCTCTAATTTTCCCTCAAATAGTTCAAAAAGGGTAAATGCATCTGCAACAGAACCGGCAAAACCAGCAAGTACTTTTCCATTAAATATCTTTCTTACTTTTCTTGCTGTGTGTTTCATCACTACCGCATTACCAAATGTCACTTGTCCATCACCTGACATTGAATATTCACCATTATGATGGATTGCAAATATCGTTGTCGCATGAAATTGGTTCATAAAGATGAACCTCCTTTTGGAGTGATTTCGATTTAATTTTCGCACAGATAATTATGTAACATGTGAAATTTCAATTTGTAAATACTCTATAATTAACTTTAAGAAAATATTCACATTTGTCATAATATTTTCTTCGCAAGGGCTACTAAATCGTAACATACTTCTAATTCCCTTGCAATAAACTTTACAAAACTTTCACAAAGTTCTGAATTGTTTCTAGCGCTCGATTTGCGTGCTGTAAATTTCTCTCTTGCTTTCCTTTAATTCTTACCGGCAGTTCGGGAAATAAACCAAAGTTTGCATTCATTGGCTGGAAATTCTTAGCATTGGTAGTCGTAATATAATGCGCCATACTTCCAATCGCTGTTTCTTCCGGAAATTCAAGTGGATCCAATCCTTGGCTTAACCGCGCGGCATTTATTCCTGCGATTAACCCACTTGCCGCAGATTCAACATAGCCTTCTACCCCTGTCATTTGACCGGCAAAGAATAAATCTTCTCTGTTTCGGAATTGATAGGTCGCTTTTAAGACTTTTGGAGAATTGATAAACGTATTCCGGTGCATCACACCATAACGGATAATTTCTGCATTTTCTAAGCCAGGAATTAATTGAATGACTTCCTTTTGTGCGCCCCACTTTAAATGTGTCTGAAAACCGACAATATTAAAAAGTGTTCCAGCCGCATCATCTTGACGAAGCTGCACTACTGCAAAGGGCCTTTTTCCTGTTTTTGGATCCTCTAATCCTACTGGTTTTAACGGACCGAACAGCATCGTTTTCTTTCCACGTGACGCCATTACTTCGATGGGCATACACCCTTCAAAAAAAACTTCCTTTTCAAATTCTTTTACAGGAACTATTTCAGCAGTGATTAGCGCGTCATAAAAACGGTTAAATTCTTCTTCAGTCATCGGACAGTTCAGGTATGCTGCTTCCCCTTTATCATAACGGGATTTTAAATAAACTTTTTCCATATCAATACTATCTTTTTCAAGTATTGGTGCAGCAGCATCGTAAAAATAAAGATATTCCTCACCTGTCAGCCCCTTAAGTTTTTCAGAAAGATCCGGACTTGTTAGCGGGCCAGTGGCAATAACTGTTATGCCCTCAGGAATTTCCGTTACTTCTTCATTTACTACCGTCACATTTTCATGATTTTTTACCATTTCAGTCACTTTAGCTGCAAATTCATGTCGGTCTACTGCTAGCGCACCCCCGGCAGGTACAGAACAAGCATCAGCCGCCGCGATGATGACAGAATCAAGTTTTCTCATTTCTTCTTTTAATACACCTACTGCATTTGTTAATGTATTAGCACGTAAAGAATTACTGCAAACTAATTCTGCAAATTTATCTGTATGGTGGGCAGGTGTTTGCCTCACTGGTCTCATCTCATAAAGTCTTACTTTGACCCCGCGTTTTGCAATTTGCCATGCTGCTTCACTTCCTGCAAGACCAGCCCCAATTACATTTATAGTACCATCCTTCATTTATTATCCTCCTAATATTAACCTTGGTTTATGTAAATGTGGAAAAGTTCACATACCTATCATTACCTTTCCCACAATTTAGTCCATCTTGCATTGTACTATACGAATGAAAAAGAAAAAAGTTTTAAGTAATGTGGAAATGTTTTTAATTATGATTAAAACAAAATGAAAAGAGTGGACTTTGTCCACTCTTCCCCCTAGTTTTGAGGTTCCTCTTTGTAATCACAACTAACACATTGAACTTGCACGCCTTTTTTTAATTTCTTTTCAACCAGCATGCCTTCACATTTAGGGCATTCCCTTGGAAGTGGTTTATCCCAAGAGATAAATTCACATGCAGGGTATTTAGTGCACCCGTAAAATAATCTCTTCTTCTTACTTTTACGCTCAATGATTTGTCCTTCTTTACAACTCGGGCAAGTTACTCCGATTTCTTTGACAATTGGTTTTGTATTCCTGCAATCAGGAAAATTGCTGCAAGCCATAAATTTCCCATACCGTCCCATTTTAAAGACCATTGGGTTCCCACAGTTCTCACAATCTTCCCCTGCAGGCTCATCTTTGATTTCAACCGATTGCATTTCTTCTTCAGCTTTTTTTAGATGAATTTCAAAATCTTGATAAAACTCATCGATAATTTTGACCCAAGGGACCTTACCATCTTCGATATTATCTAAGCCCTGTTCCATTTTTGCTGTAAATTCGACGTCTAGAATATCTGGGAAAAACTCTAAAATTAACTCATCGATAATTTCACCAAGTTCGGTAGGTATAAATCTTTTATTATCGAGTGCTACATACCCCCGCTTTTGAATTGTGTCGAGGGTTGGTGCATATGTCGACGGACGGCCAATTCCCAGCTCTTCCAGTGTCTTAACCAATCTTGCCTCCGTATACCTTGGAGGTGGCTGAGTAAAGTGCTGCTTAGGCTCGATGTCCTTTTTAAATACTTCATCCCCAACTTTTAGATCTGGAAGCATTTTATCCTTTTCATCTACATTGTCATCTGAGCCCTCAACATAAAGTTTCATAAAACCAGGAAACTTGATTTTTGAACCATTTGCTCGGAATAGAACATTCCCATTTTGCAAGTCTACACTCATAGTATCCATAACAGCTTGTGCCATTTGGCTCGCTAAAAACCGTTCCCAGATTAATTTATATAGACGCAGTTGGTCTCTTGATAAAAATGATTTTAAGCTATTGGGATCTCTCAAAGTACTTGTCGGGCGAATCGCTTCATGTGCATCTTGGGCGTTCGATTGTTTCTTCTCTTTTCTTTGCTCATCTTTTAAATAATCTTCCCCATACTCTGAGCGGATGTACTCAGCAGCCTCGGTTTGTGCGACATCTGAGATCCTTGTTGAATCCGTTCTCATGTATGTAATCAGACCAACCGTTCCTTCTTTTCCAAGCTCAATCCCTTCATATAACTGCTGTGCAAGCATCATCGTTTTCTTAGCTCGAAAGTTTAATTTTCGGGCTGCTTCTTGTTGCAAAGATGAAGTTATAAAAGGTGGCGCAGGGTTTCTTTTTCGTTCTTTTTTTGTAACTGATATGACTACAAACTTATTGTCATCCATTTGGCTTAGAATGCTTTGAACATCTTGTTCAGATTTAAGTTCAAATTTTTCTTTGCCTGCTAAGGAAAAATATTGGGCACTGAAATGGTCTTTTCCTTTTAAAAACTCGCCATCAATCGTCCAATATTCTTCTGGGACAAAGGCTTTGATTTCATTTTCTCGATCGATAATAAGACGGACAGCTACGGATTGAACTCGACCTGCACTTAAGCCTTTCTTTACCTTTTTCCAGAGAAGAGGACTGATATTATAGCCCACAAGCCGGTCGAGAATTCTACGTGCCTGCTGGGCATCCACCAAATCCATATTAATTGGACGTGGATGCTTAAAGGATTCTTTTATCGCATCTTTTGTTATTTCATTAAAAACAACTCGACAATCAGAACTAATGTCGACTGATAAACTATGGGCTAAATGCCATGCAATTGCTTCCCCTTCACGATCCGGGTCAGCTGCGAGATAAATTTTTTTCGCTTTTTTAGCTGCTGTTTTTAAATCTTTTAAAACAGGACCTTTTCCACGAATCGTTATATATTTTGGTTCATAGCTATTTTCTACATTAACCCCCATTTGGCTCCGTGGCAAATCGCGAATATGTCCCATTGAAGCTTTTACTTTATATTTATTTCCTAAATATCGTTCAATCGTTTTCGCTTTTGCCGGCGATTCAACGATTACAAGAAAATCAGCCATTTAAATATCCTCCTTAAGAGGGAAAGTGTAGAAGCGCCCCGATTCTGGCAAAATTTCTGTTTCTAAGGTGCTTTTCATTTGAGAAGCTTTCCTACATACCAGTTTTACCTAAAATGACCGGAGAAAATACTTTACAAAACTGCCCTATCCCAAAGTTTTTCTTTTATATGTGTTTTTACATAATTATTTATTCCATGTGCAAATATTCTTTTTTTCGAACATCTGTTGGAAAATGTATAACAAATTAGAAATTATTGCAACCTTTTTAAGCTAATTTCTCCATTTATTCATAAAAACCTTTAAAAATAAACAATTTTTTCTTAAAAATTTTAGGTAACCTAGAGTTTTATCTAATTTCAACTAATATATCCTCCGCACCAGTTACCAGCTTTGCCCCTTGTTGAATTAGTTCATTTGCGCCGATTGAATAAGGGTTAAAAATGCTTCCAGGTAAGGAAAATACCTCTCTTCCCTCATTGACCGCAAAATTGGCGGTAATCAGAGAACCGCTTTTTCGCTTTGCTTCTATAATAAAGGTCCCCTTAGACAAACCACTAATGATTCGATTCCGCGATGGAAAATGCCATCTGAGCGGCTTAGTATCCGGGGGATACTCTGAAAGAACAAGTTGATTTTTCATCATTTCTAAAGCTAAGTTCATATTTTCCTTTGGATAAATATGATAAAACCCACCTGCTATCACGGCAATAGTATTTCCACCATTTTTTATCGCATATTCATGTGCAAGTGCGTCAATCCCTCTTGCCAAACCACTTACTATAAGGATTCCCTTATCTATTAAACCAGGAAAAATCACTCGAATAGCATTTTTTCCATACTGGGTAGCCTGACGGGAACCAACTACGGCAAGTTTGGGGTCTTTTTCGAGGAGGGAGAGATCACCCTTGGCAAACAATGCCCATGGTGGTTGATAAATTTCTTTTAACAATGAAGGATATTCTTTATCTAGAATAGTGATCACAGCTATATCATTGGTTTCGTATTGGCGGATTTGATCTCGAATGATATCAGGATTAAATGAAGAGTTAGAAGAATTATCTGAAGAGTTACTTGAGGTACTAGGTGAAAATAAACTAGTCTGGTGTGGGAAATGGGTTTGGAATTTATAGACGTTTTTCAGGGTTGGGTCTTTTTTTAGCATTTGGAAAACGGTGCTCCAAGAAATATCTGGATAATGTAACAAAGAAATCAGTTTCTCCTTAAAGTCGTCCATTTTTAATAATTTCCTCCTTATAATTTTAGCTTAGACAAATAGCCCCTCATTTATGAGGGACTGATTGTTAAACACTAGCAGTAAATATTAGTGTGTTTTACACTTTTCGTATAAACCTTGTTCTTTTAACACTTCAATTAAAGTTTCACCCATAACAGATGGAGTATCAGCAACTTTAATTCCGCACTCGTTCATGACACGAATCTTTTCATCTGCCGTACCTTTACCACCTGAAATAATGGCACCTGCATGGCCCATACGTTTCCCTGGAGGAGCTGTACGTCCACCGATGAAGCCGACTACAGGTTTTGTCATGTTCGCTTTCACCCATTCAGCTGCTTCTTCTTCAGCTGTACCGCCGATTTCACCAATCATGATGACAGCGTATGTTTCAGGATCTTCATTAAATGCTTTTAAAACATCGATGAAGTTTGTTCCATTCACAGGGTCTCCACCAATCCCGACAGCAGTTGTTTGACCAATACCAGCTTGGGTTAATTGATGAACAGCCTCGTATGTTAATGTTCCAGAGCGGGATACAACACCAACATGTCCTTTTGTATGAATGTAACCAGGCATAATTCCGATTTTACATTCATCAGCAGTGATCACACCCGGGCAGTTTGGACCAACTAAGCGGGTCTTTTTGCCTTCCATATAACGTTTTACTTTTACCATATCTAAAACTGGAATATGTTCAGTGATACAAATGGCAAGATCCAACTCAGCATCGACAGCTTCGATAATCGCATCGGCAGCAAATGGTGCAGGTACGTAAATAACAGAAGCTGTAGCACCTGTTGCAACAACAGCATCTTTAACCGTATTAAAGACAGGAACGCCTTCTACTTCCATTCCGCCTTTACCTGGAGATGTCCCACCAACAATTTGTGTTCCATATTCAAGCATTTGTTTTGTATGAAAAAGGGCAGTTGAACCAGTAATCCCTTGAACAATAACTTTTGTATCTTTATTAATAAAAACGCTCACATTAATTCCCCTTTCTATGATCCTATTTCACTAATGAAACGATTTTTTGTGCGCCATCAGCCATGGATTCAGCAGCAATAATTTCAACAGTTGACTCGGCTAAGATTTTCTTACCTAATTCAACGTTTGTTCCCTCTAAGCGAACTACAAGCGGAACACTTAGACCAACCTGCTTAGCTGCTTCTACTACACCCTCAGCAATAACATCACACTTCATGATTCCACCAAAGATATTAACGAAAATACCTTTTACGTTTGGATCAGAAAGGATAATTTTGAATGCTTCTGTAACTTTCTCAGCTGTTGCGCCGCCCCCAACATCAAGGAAGTTAGCAGGGTCGCCGCCGTAATGTTTAATAATATCCATCGTTGACATAGCAAGGCCTGCACCATTAACCATACAACCAATGTTTCCGTCTAAAGCAACATAGCTTAAGTCGTATTTAGATGCTTCGATTTCTTTTGCATCCTCTTCTTCAAGGTCACGATACTCAAGAACGTCTTTTTGACGATATAGAGCATTCGAGTCAAAGTTTAATTTTGCATCAAGAGCCATTACCTTACCATCACCTGTAACAACAAGCGGATTAATTTCTGCGATGGAGCAATCTTTATCGATATATGCATTGTATAGCGCTGTCATAAATTTAACAGCTTGATTAATTAATTCTTTTGGAATATTAATATTGAATGCAATGCGACGTGCTTGATAAGGCTGTAAGCCTACAACCGGATCAATTTCTTCTTTGAAAATTTTCTCTGGAGTCTTTTCAGCAACCTCTTCAATTTCCGTACCGCCCTCTTCTGAAGCCATTAAAACAACTCGAGATGTCGCACGGTCTAATACTAGTCCAACATAGTATTCTTTTTTGATATCACAGCCTTCTTCAATAAGCAGGCGTTTCACTTCTTTACCTTCTGGACCTGTTTGGTGTGTAACTAAAGTTTTTCCGAGGATTTCGCTTGCATATGTACGAACCTCATCAAGGTTTTTTGCTACTTTAACACCGCCGGCTTTACCCCGTCCACCAGCATGGATTTGTGCTTTTACTACACAAACTTGTGTACCTAATTCTTTCGCTGCTTCCACTGCTTCCTCTACAGTGAACGCTACTTTTCCATTTGGAACCGCAACCCCGTATTTTCTGAGGATCTCTTTCCCTTGATACTCATGGATATTCATTTCCCATCCTCCTATTCAAACTCTTCTAAAAACTGACTCCGTTTTCATTTTATATAATGATACATACCTTGTCTACCATTATGCTAAAAAATTATATACTTCTTAGAAATATTCTAAATTGTCAATTATTTTTTTCGATTTCACACAGGAAGTTAGCACCTCATTTGGAATAATTTGTTTCTTAATATAATAATAAAAAACTAGCTTTGCCTGTTTTTATTACAGACTGTCGACAAATCCGAAGGATTTCGGGTTTTAAATCGACAATCTTTTTTGTATGGCTACATTAAACTAGTCTGTTGATTTCCTTAAACAAAGTCTTTGACTGGTGCGAAGGTCTTTCTGTGATACGATGTAATTCCATGTTGTTTAATTGCATCGATATGTTCTTTCGTTCCATAGCCCATGTTTTGTTGAAATCCATAGACTGGATAGGTTTGTGAAATTTCCTTCATCAATGTATCTCTTGCTACTTTTGCTATAATCGATGCTGCAGCGATTGAAATACTTTTGGCGTCACCCTTAATAATAGATTCAGAGGGGAAGGGAATTTCAAGTTTCATTGCATCAATAAGTAAAAAGTCTGGTTTAGGTTCTAAAGATGCAATAGCAACATTCATTGCTTTTTTTGTCGCTTGATAAATATTCATTTCATCAATTTCCTGCGCATGAATCATAGAAATGCTGAAGGCAATGGATTCTTTTCTAATGATTGAATCGTATTCCAAACGTTTTTTTTCAGACAGCTTTTTAGAGTCGTCAATTCCTGCAAGAAAAAAGTCATGTGGCAAAATGACAGCCGCTGCAACTACTGGACCTGCAAGCGGTCCTCTTCCGACTTCGTCAACACCTGCAATCAGTTCAAAACCGTTTAAACGCCATTTATGTTCATAAACATTCATTTCAGCAAATTTTTCTTTTAGCTGTTGTTTCTCGGCATATTTCTTTTTCCATCTATGTACCAACTGTTGAACACCTTTACGCTCATCTTGAAGAAGGTCCAATAAGAACGGATCAGATTCGATTACGATATTTTCTATTCGCTTTTCAATCTCTGCGATGGTTAATTGTTTCATTCTATCACCTGCAATTTTGATCTTATCATTTTCTATTAACAAGCAAAATAACACCCAATCTTTGATTCGCATTGGGTGTTATTCATACTTTTTAGGATAATACTAAGTCTTTTAATTTGAATGGTTTGTCATTTCCAAAAATTTCTTGTTCTAATCTTTTCCCTGTTGGAGTCGCTGCAAGTCCGCCCTCGGCTGTTTCTCTTAAAGCAGATGGCATGGATTGACCTATTAAAAACATAGCATGTATGACTTCGTCACATGGGATTCTACTTGTAATTCCCGCCAACGCCATATCTGCAGCTGTTATCGCATTAGATGCGCCCATTGCATTCCGTTTTACACAAGGAACCTCAACTAAACCAGCAACTGGATCACATACTAATCCAAGCATATTTTTCAAGGTGATCGCCATCGCCTCGGCTGCCTGCTTAGGCGAACCGCCTGCTAATTCAACAATCGCTGCAGCTGCCATTCCACTCGCTGAACCTACTTCTGCTTGGCATCCACCTGCAGCGCCTGAAATAGAGGCATTATTTGCGACTACGAAGCCGAATGCCGCTGCCGTAAATAAAAATTCTATCATTTCTTGGCGAGTTGGATTTAATTTTTCTTTTACTGCAAATAATGTTCCAGGTACTACGCCTGCTGAACCAGCTGTTGGTGTAGCACAAATCACACCCATAGCAGCGTTCACTTCATTAGTTGCCACAGCCTTACTAACGGCATCTAACAAAATCGTCCCCCCTAGGGCTCGGCCACTCTTAATATAGTTTTGAAGCAACACTGCGTCGCCGCCAGTTAGGCCTGTATGGGAGTGTACTCCCTTCAAACCTCTTTCCACCGCTTGTTCCATTACTGCTAAATTCCTATCCATTTTAGCTAGAACTTCTTCTCTAGAAAGTCCTGAAACTTCGATTTCTTGACGAATCATGATTTCTGCAATTTTAACTTGATTTTCCTCTGCAAGTTGCACAAGTTCCGCTACATTTCGAAACATATAAACACCTCCAGATGTGTCCTTAAGTCAATCTATTCAGCCATTCGAATGATTTGCGATACATTGGAAAGCTGTTGTAATTCCTCAATTACCCTGTTATCAATTTTTTGGTCCACTTCAATAACCATTAAAGCCATTTCACCTTTTTCTAATCGCGAAACTTCCATATGCCCTATGTTAATTTCATATTTTGATAACACACTTGTTACGGCTGAAATGATACCAAAACGGTCTTGATGTATAACTAATATTGCAGGATGTTCACCCGAAAGTTTCAATGGGAATGAATTTAATTCAGTTATCTCGATCGTTCCACCACCAATTGAAATCCCAACGAGTTCAAGTTCGTTATCTTCATGATACAAATTTATTTTCACGGTATTAGGGTGATCTGTTACTGCCACTTCAGTACGAAAGATCACCTCTAACCCCATTTCTTTTGCAATATCCAAGGATTTTGGCATTCGTTCATCAAATGTATCTAAATCCAACAGTCCAGCCACAATGGCAAAGTCTGTTCCGTGTCCTTTATAGGTTTTTGCAAATGAACCGTACAATGAGATGACTGCTTTCTTTGGCAGCTGACCGAATAAGGTTCTTGCTACACGGCCAATTCGAGCTGCGCCTGCGGTATGAGAGCTTGATGGTCCAATCATGACTGGACCAATAATATCAAATGCAGATCGATATTTCATTTAGGATGCTCCTTTATTTTCTATACAATTATATTACAAGATATAAGGCAAAATAGCCTCCGATAAATACTGGGAAAAATCCATAAAAAAGACTCTCCGTCGGGAGAGTAAAACTAATTCTTATTCAGTAATAATATCATCAGGTCGTTCAAATGTTATCCGGCCAAATTTCTCTGACCTAATTTCCTTGATGACTAGTTCAGATACTTTATCATAATCAACGATACCTCCAGCTGCAAGGCATCCGCGCAATACACCTATTTTATCAAACATCTCGACAACATCGTCAGGAAGAGTTTCAAGATTGTAACGCTCCTTTAAGCGCTCAGGATATTCTCTTTCTAAAAACCTAAGTACATAAACCGTGAGATCTTGGAGGTTCAGTAGTGTATCTTTGATTGCTCCGGTAACGGCCAGTTTTTTGCCAACTTCTTGGTCCTCAAACTTTGGCCATAATATTCCCGGCGTGTCTAGAAGTTCCATTTCCTTCCCTACTTTAATCCATTGTTGGGCTTTGGTAACACCTGGAGTATTACCCGTTTTAGCTATATTTTTCTTCGCTAACCGATTAATCAAAGTCGATTTACCGGCATTAGGAATTCCGACTATCATTGCTCGAATCGCCCGTGGATTCGTTACCCCTCTTGCTCTGAGACGGTCAAATTTTTCTTTTAATATTTCTTGTGAAGCTTGCGCAATTTCTCTCATACCTTCCCCAGCCTGGGAGTTAATTGCTAGTGCTTTAATTCCTTTTTCGGCAAAAAAGTTTATCCATTCCTTAGTTGCATCCCGATCAGCCATATCTGCTTTATTTAACAAAACAAGCCTTGGCTTATGCTGAATAATTTCATCAATCATTGGATTTCTCGAAGAGTAGGGAATCCTCGCATCCACCAATTCAAATATAATATCAACTAACTTTAACTTTTCTGTGACCTCTCTGCGAGCCTTAGCCATATGGCCTGGAAACCATTGGATTGTCATGACCCGGCCACCTCCTCTAAAAGCTTAAGCGCCTTGATCAAGGCGCCGTAACTGTGTAGTAAAATCTATTTCACTGATACAATATGGGCATCATTTAATGGCCAGTAAACAAA
This sequence comes from Neobacillus sp. KR4-4, assembly GCF_042136325.1. Taxonomy (NCBI): domain Bacteria; kingdom Bacillati; phylum Bacillota; class Bacilli; order Caryophanales; family Bacillaceae; genus Neobacillus; species Neobacillus sp. KR4-4. The sequence goes on along the minus strand of NZ_JBHHJU010000003.1, from coordinate 184,749 downwards.
ACTTGTTTTACCAATAATTTTATCATAAGAAATGGTCCCAATATGGCGACTATCTTTACTGAAGCGACGATTGTCACCCATGACAAACAATTCACCTTTTGGAACGGTTTTACGACCAACAGCTGTTTCATCCAAGGTAAATGGATCGGTTAACGGTCCATCCTCAACTTCCTTTTTATATTTATCCAAATATGGCTCTTTATACGCTTTTCCATTAACATATAATGTATCATCTTTATACTCAATGGTGTCGCCGGGCAGTCCAATTACGCGTTTTATATAATCCTTTTTCTCTGGAGCATGAAAGACAATGATATCAAACCGCTTTGGCTCCCCAATATTATAACTAAACTTATTTACTATCATTCGATCCTGATCCTTCAATGTAGGCATCATCGATAACCCATCGACAACAATTGGAGCAAATAAAAAGTATCGAATAACAGCAGCTAAGATAACTGCAATCAAAAGGGCCTTTGTCCATTCCCAGAGTTCATTTTTCTTTTTTGTCATCGCAATCCCCGCCAATCTCAGTAAAAAAATGTTTTATAAAGCTTATTTTACATAACTTCAACAAATTTAACACGATGGGAACATATTTTTTAATCAAACTTTAATAATTTGTTAAAAAACAAGCAATAAATTGGTTAACTCCAAATATATCGTTAAGGGTTTCAAATCAATATACATAAAAAAAGAGCCTGCTTCCGAGCAAGCTCTTTTTCTCTTCTATTATCGGATCTCTTTAATTCTTGCTTTTTTACCGCGAAGGTTACGCAAGTAGTAAAGCTTAGCACGGCGAACTTTACCGCGACGAAGTACTTCTAGCTTCGCAATTTTTGGTGTGTGTACTGGGAAAGTACGCTCAACGCCTACTCCGTAAGAAATTTTACGAACTGTAAAAGTTTCGCTAATTCCACCACCACGACGCTTAATCACAACACCTTCAAATAACTGAATACGCTCACGAGTACCCTCGACAACCTTAACGTGTACACGTACAGTGTCACCAGGACGGAAAGCAGGAAGATCAGTACGAAGTTGTTCTTTTGTGATTTCTTCAATCAATTTTTGCATCGTTTTCAACTCCTTCCAACAGACGCTCATGCACATCAAACTTCTAAATCCATTGCAGCGGAACATCGTTATAAGACTACAATCTGATAGGTATCAGCTCAAGTCACAAGAATTATCATACCACAATTACTAGACACGCGCAATACTACTTGTATTCTTTTTTTATTTCTTTAAGCCATTTTTCCTGTTCATCAGTTAATTCCATTTTCTCGAAAAGGTCTGGTCGTCTTAAAAATGTTCGACGTAATGCTTCTTTATTGCGCCATTCTTCTATTAACTTATGATTCCCTGACATTAGGACTTCAGGAACCTTCAGGCCGCGAAAATCCGCTGGTCTTGTGTAGTGAGGATGCTCTAACAGTCCCGTACTGAAGGAATCTTTCATATGTGATTCCTGATTGCCCAGCACCTCTGGCAGAAGTCGGACAACACTATCAACTACCACCATTGCACCAAGTTCACCACCAGTCAGGACATAATCGCCGATCGAGATTTCATCTGTTACCACATGTTCTCTTATTCGTTCATCGTATCCCTCATAATGACCGCAAATAAATATTAAATGCTCTTCTTTTGCCAGTTCCTCTGCTTTTCGCTGTTGGTAGCGTTCACCTTGAGGGCAAAGCAGAATGACCCTTGGGTTCTTACTTTTAGCATTATCCTTCAGTGCTGATACGGCATCAAAGATCGGCTGTGGTTTTAGAACCATCCCAGCACCGCCGCCATAGGGATAATCATCAACAGTAGAATGTTTGTTATCTGCATACTCACGAAAATTTATCACATTGTAACTGACTGCAGATTTTTCAGCAGCTTTATTCAAAATTGATTGACCAAATACCCCAGAAAACATTTCTGGGAAAAGGGTAAGGATATCAATCTGCATCATGAAAGCAGCCCTTCCATCGGTTCAATTAAGACGACTTTTTCTTTCACATCTACTTTCTTGACCACATCATGGATATAAGGGATGAGTATTTCTTTGCCTCCCTTACCTTTAACCACCCATACGTCATTGGCACCAGGAGATAAAATTTCAGAGACTTTTCCAAGTTCTTCTCCTCTTGTTGTAGCAACAAGACATCCTATAATCTCATGGTAATAAAATTCATCTTTCTTAAGTGTACCTAATTGGGATTCAGGAACCTTCAAAATTCCTTCTCTGAACTTTTCTACTTCATTGATATTGTTATACCCTTCAAATGTAAGTAATTCAAAATTTTTATGAGTTCGATGGCTTTTGACTGTTAATTCAATCGGCGAACTTGAACCCGGCATAAACAAATATAAAACATTACCAGCCTTATAGCGTTTTTCAGGGAAATCAGTCTTTGATATGACCCGGACTTCCCCCTTAATTCCCTGTGTGTTAACAATTTTCCCGACATTAAACCATTTTTCCATTTCATTATTCACCTTCTCTAATTTCCTCAATTATACCGTCTTTAATGATAATCTCAGGCTGTCCTGTGCGTTCATTCCAGGAATCGCCTATTTTCACTTCAATGAGTGCTTGTACTTCCTTTTCCTTTAATTCACTGCCTAAAGGTAGCATATGTAATTGTTCGATTTGAAAGTCAAGAAGCTTTTCTTTTTCTAAACGTTTACTGATTTCTTTTTCAAATTGAGCCTTCAACGCTTGAGGTGAAAAATTTTTGGTTTTTTCCATCCGCTTCAATTCAAATTGAAGCTGACTGTTTTCCCGTTGAAGCTGTAGTTTTTTAGCCTCATATTGATGGAATAATTTTTTCTTACTATTTTCCGTTAGAATTTGTTTAACCACAACCGTTTGAATGATTTGCAAAGAAAGGACCTCCCTTACGTCTTCACATTCGTATGCAAAAAAAGGGAGGAATTAATTCCCCCCTTTCTTCTAGGTGCAAAAAGCTATTCACCAATTTCTAGAAAAATTTTCTTTTGTTGTGATGATCCTGCTGCATAAACAACAGTTCTAATGGCCTTTGCAACACGCCCTTGTTTACCAATCACTTTTCCCATATCTGTTTTATTCACAGACAGCTGATAAGTAATCCGGTTATCGTCTTCCTTAACATCCACATGGACGTCTTCTGGAAAATCAACAAGGGGCTTAACAATCGTTTCGACTAATTGTTTCATCGTCGTCCGTTTTACTTACTTAATTTTGCATTATGGAATTTTTCCATGATGCCTTGGTTAGAGAAAAGGTTACGAACTGTATCAGATGGTTTCGCACCGTCTTGTAACCACTTAAGAGCTAGTTCTTCGTTGATGTCAACTTTTGCTGGTTGTGCAACTGGATTGTAAGTTCCAACAACCTCGATGTAACGTCCATCACGTGGAGAACGAGAATCTGCTACTACGATACGATAGAAAGGAGTTTTGTTAGCTCCCATACGTTTTAAACGAATTTTAACTGCCATTTTAAAAAAGCACCTCCGAATAGTTTCACACAAGATAGTATAATATCAATTCTTTTATAGTTTGTAAAGTGTTTTTTCTTTACATACAGTATTACCAATTTTTTCAAAAACAAAACAAGTTAGAATGGATTAAATGGGAACTTAAATCCACCTTTTTTCTTACCTTTTTGCTGCATTCCAGTCATTTGTTTCATCATTTTTTTCATGTCGTCAAACTGCTTCAACAAACGGTTTACTTCTGTTACAGAACGACCGCTGCCCTTAGCAATCCGGTTTTTCCGTTTCGCGTTCAAGATTTCAGGGTTCGTTTTTTCAGCCATCGTCATTGAACGAATAATTGCTTCTACATGGGAAATTTGTTTTTCATCAATTTGAAGATTATTTAATCCCTTGATTTTGTTTGCACCAGGCATCATCTTTAATAATTCGTCAAGCGGTCCTAAATTCCGGACTTGACCAAGTTGATCCAAAAAATCTTCGAGCGTAAAAGACGCTGTCCGCATTTTTTGTTCCAACTCTTTTGCTTTTTCTTCATCAACATTAGCCTGTGCTTTTTCAATCAACGTAAGCACGTCACCCATACCAAGGATTCTAGATGCCATCCGTTCAGGGTGAAACGGTTCAAGAGCGTCTAACTTTTCACCTAAACCGACAAATTTAATCGGTGTTTGGGTAACTGCGCGAATTGATAACGCAGCTCCGCCCCTGGTATCGCCGTCCAACTTGGTTAATACAACACCAGTTAGACCGAGCTGTTCATTAAAGCTTTGAGCAACATTGACCGCGTCTTGACCAGTCATGGCATCGACAACTAAGAAGATTTCATCAGGCTTTGTCAATTCTTTAATGTCTTTTAACTCACCCATTAATGCTTCATCCACATGAAGTCGACCAGCTGTATCAATAAGGACATAATCATTATGATCTTCTTTTGCTTTTGCAATTGCCTGCCTAGCAATCTCTACTGGGCTTACTTGATCACCGAGTGAGAAAACGGGCATGTCCAATTGTTTACCAAGAGTTTCAAGTTGTTTAATGGCAGCAGGTCGGTAAATATCTGCAGCAACAAGCAATGGCTTGCGGTTATACTTTTTGCGAAGTAAATTAGCAAGTTTGCCTGAAGTTGTCGTTTTACCAGCCCCCTGTAAACCGACCATCATAATGACAGTAGGGGGACGATTAGATGCAGCGATTTTGCTTTGTTCTCCACCCATTAATTCCGTTAATTCTTCATTAACGATTTTAATAATTTGCTGTCCTGGTGTTAAGCTTTTCAGTACTTCCTGTCCAACGGCACGTTCACTGACTTTTTTCACAAAATCTTTAACTACCTTAAAGTTTACGTCTGCTTCTAGTAAAGCGAGACGCACTTCCCGCATCATTTCTTTAACATCCGCTTCTGAGACTTTCCCTTTTCCACGGATTTTCTGAATTGTATTCTGCAGTCGGTCGGCTAATCCTTCAAATGCCATTCATGCCGCCTCCTAATCTAAATTCTCCAACTCGGCAACAGCTTCTAGCATTGCCTGCTTTGAAGGGTCGTCCTCGTTAAGCAATTCTTTCACATTTCTTAAAAGTTTACTACGCTCTTGAAATTTATGAAATAACAGCAGCTTTTCTTCATACTCCTCGAGCATTGTCTCAGTCCGCTTAATATTATCATAGACGGCTTGTCGACTGACATCATACTCTTCGGCTATTTCTCCTAATGAGAAATCATCTAAATAATAGAGAGACATATAGCTTTGCTGCTTAGGTGTTAACAACGAATGATAAAAATCATAAAGATAATTCATTCGTGTTGTCTTTTCAAGCATGCCAATCCCCTCCAACACGTATGTTAAGTGAAAAGCCTTTACATAAGTAGTTTACAGGGTCGGACATTATCTGTCAAGATAATCCCTTTACATCACCTATTCGGTTTGTTCAATTTCATTCGCAAATAAGCCATATACATATTTCTCTGCATCAAATTCCTGAAGGTCATCCATTTTTTCCCCCAGACCAACAAATTTCACAGGTATTTTTAATTCATTGCGAATCGCAAGGACGATTCCACCTTTTGCTGTTCCATCCAATTTTGAAAGGACAATTCCACTTACATTTGTCACTTCTTTAAATGTTTTTGCCTGGATTAACGCATTTTGACCTGTTGTTGCATCTAAGACTAGGATTACTTCATGCGGCGCACCAGGAACTTCTTTTTCGATGACACGCTTAACCTTCTCTAGCTCTTTCATCAGGTTTACTTTGTTTTGCAAACGTCCAGCAGTGTCACATAACAAAATATCGGATTTCCGTGATTTTGCTGCCTGAATTGCGTCATACATAACGGCTGCAGGATCTGATCCTTCTGCTTGCTTGATGACGTCAACACCTACTCTTTCTCCCCAGACTTCTAGTTGTTCGATTGCACCTGCACGGAAGGTATCACCTGCTGCCAATAGTACTTTCTTTCCTTCATTTTTAAATTTGTAGCCTAATTTTCCAATCGTGGTGGTTTTCCCCACACCATTAACCCCAACAAATAGGATAACAGTTAGACCGTCCTCTTGAATGTTTAATTTGGAGGATTGCTCCTCACCCGCATTATAGATATCAACCAGTTTCTCGGAAATTACGCTTTGAACTTCTCGTGGGTCTTGGATGTTCCTGCGTTTGACCTCCATTTTTAACTCTTCAATTAGTTTCATGACCGTATCAAAACCGACATCGGCCTGAATCATTATTTCTTCTAATTCCTCAAAGAAGTCTTCATCCACTTTACGGTATCTTGCAACAAGATCATTTACTTTTCCTGAAAAATTATTTCTTGTCTTCGTAAGACCTTCCTTAAACTTCTCTGTAACCGTATCGGTTGATTTAGTGATTTTTTCTTTTAACTTTTTAAAAAAACTCATTTTATCACTTCCTAATATTAAGTTTCAACAAGCTCTTTGGTATCTTCTAGACGAACGGATACTAGTTTTGAGACGCCTGATTCTTGCATGGTTACTCCGTATAATACATCCGCTTCCTCCATCGTTCCTTTACGGTGGGTGATTACAATAAATTGTGTCTCCTTACTATATCGTTTTAAGTATTGGCTAAAGCGCTGGACATTCGCTTCATCCAATGCCGCTTCAACCTCATCAAGAATACAGAATGGAACAGGACGGACTTTTAGAATTGAAAAGAGGAGTGCAATGGCTGTTAATGCTCGCTCTCCACCTGATAATAAGCCTAAGTTTTGCAGTTTCTTTCCCGGCGGCTGGGCAACAATTTCGACACCTGTATTTAATAGATCTCCTGGGATGGTAAGCACTAAGTCTGCTCTTCCCCCTCCAAACAGTGATCTGAATACTGGCTCAAAATGCTCTCGAATACCATTGAAGGTTTGTTCAAAGCGTTTTTTCATTTCCTCATCCATTTCCTCAATTACCATGTAAAGGGTTTCTTTGGCCTCCTGGAGATCTGTCTTTTGTTCATTAAGAAATTCATATCGTTCAGATACACGTTCATATTCATCAATCGCTCCGATATTCACATTTCCAAGTTCCTCGATGGCAAGTTTGATGAGCTTGACCTTCTTCCTAGCCTCTTCTAGCGGTATGGTTAATGGATATTGCTCCTTAGCCCCCTCAAACGATAAAAGATATTCTTCTCTTAAGCGGGCAAATCGGTTTTCAAGTTCTACATCCAAACGGTTAATTTTTACTTCCTCGTCTTTTAAAACAACAATTAGCCCACGCTGAAGTCGTTTTAATTCTTTTACTTCCAATTCTAAATCTTCTAATGTGGTCTTTAGGGTTAAGCGCTCTTCTCTTCTTACAGAAATTAACTTCATTGCGGCATCTTTATCTTGTTGTTTTCTAATTGCAGCAGTTTCTAGCTGCTCCTCACCGGATGAACTATTTGTCATTTCCGAAGTTAACAGATTAAGGTCTTCTGTATACAAAGAAAGCTTTTGTTTACTCTCATCTAAATCGGCTTGTAATTGAGCTAGGCGTTCTTGAGTACTCATATACTGTTCATTCTTGGAGGCAAAGGCAACTTTTAAATCGTTGATTTCATTCGAAAGTGCTTCTTTTGAGGTCAGATCATTCGACTTTTGTTCCGAGAGTTTTGATATTTGAGCATCTAGTTCTGCTAAAGAAGTTTTGTAGTTTTCCATCGCAGCAGATAATTCATTTTTTCTATTGGTTAGGGTTGTTTTCTCATCAAAAAATTGCCCTTTTTCAAGGTCATATATAGCTAATCTTTCATTAATGTTTTTTTCTTCAAGCTCTGCTTGGCGAAGATCACCCTTCAATGTCAGTTCCGTTAATCTCAAATCTTCACCATTTTTACGGAGTTCATCCAATAGAACCTCTAAATCTTGTACCTCTGTTTTTAATGACTTTACAAGATTCTCTAACTGAATTGTTTTTTCTTCCATCCCAATTAACTTTTCTTTTAACTCTTCAAGTTCCCCCTTACGAGTTAATAAAGAAGAGTTTTTTTGCTTAACCGCCCCACCTGTCATTGATCCGCCAGGATTGACGATATCTCCGTCAAGCGTGACCATCCGGCATCGGTATTGAAGAATTTTTGCTAATTCATTGGCACCTTTTAAGTCTCTTGTTATAACCACATTTCCAAGAAGGCTGCTCATAACCTCCGCGAATTTAGGATCAAATTTTACAAGACTGACGGCAGTTCCAATAAAAGATGGATGATTTTGAATCGAAGATAATTGGACTAAAGATAATGCTCTCCCCTTAATGACACTTAGAGGTAAAAATGTAGCCCTGCCAAAAGAATTTTGTTTCAAATATTGAATAGCTGATCGTGCATTTGGTTCATTATCTACCACAATATGCTGCAGTGCTCCGCCAAAAGCAGTTTCTAATGCCGTTTCATACTCTTTCGGAACGGTAACAAGTTCCGCTACAGCCCCTTCAATTCCCTTGAGATTTTTCCCTCGTGCTTTAAGAACCTCTTTGACACCTTGAAAAAAGCCTGAGTAATCTTCTTCCATTTCTTCGAGCACTTCTTTTCTTGACTGTGCCTGCTGAAGAATTTGATATGCCTGGTACAAAGTCTTTTCCTGTTTTTGATAATTATTTTTCAATGCTTCAAGCTTACGTTGCTTTTCTCTATAGGTACCGACTTGATTCTCTATTTTTTGTTGTATTTCGTTTAATGAAGATTGGATATCTAATACCTTGTCCTTCGCGATTTGCCGCTCTTCAATAAACTTGTCATTTTCAATATCTAAACGGGAACTTTTTCTTCCCTGCTGTTCAAGCTGCTGGTCAATGTACTTCAATTCATTTTTTGCACCAGCTTGGTCGTTAAGTATTTCAATATATTCACTTTTTAAGTTCTCGATTTTTTCTTCAATATTTTCATTAAATAACTGCAGTTTTGATTGCTTTTCTTTTAATTGTACTTGTAATTGGTTTACTTGCTTACTTAGTTCTTCAGCAGAAATAGAAACACTGTCACTATTCTTTTTTAATTGGCTAATTTTATCAGTTATTTCAATAATGTTCGTTTGAAGCTGTTCTTTATTTTGGGAGGAATTTTTCTTCCTTTCTTTAAGGACTTCTTTTCTCCCCTCAAGTTTTTCTAGTTCCTCTGTTGCATGAAGAAGAACATTTTGAAGGTCAGTAATGGACTCATCAAACGCAGCGATCTGATCTCTTTTTTCAACAATCTTAGCTTCCTTTACTTGCAGTTCCGTTGAAATTTTGAGTTCATCTTCCTGATGTACTTTTAACTGCTTAGAAAGTTCTTCCCATTTTTGGTGAAGATCTTCAATTTCATAAACAGTTAAGGAAACCTCAAACTTTTCAAGTTCCTCTTTTTTCTCCAGAAAGTCCTTGGCCATTGATGCCTGTATTTTTAATGGTTCAACTTGGCTTTCGAGTTCGTGAAGTATATCATTTACACGGTTTAAATTGTCCTGAGTCTCAAACAATTTCACTTCTGCCTTTTTCTTACGTTGTTTATACTTTAGAACCCCTGCAGCTTCATCAAATATGGTTCGTCTTTCTTCTGCTTTACTATTAAGTATTTCTTCCACTTTCCCTTGACTGATTATCGAAAATGCTTCTCGTCCCAGCCCAGAATCCATGAATAAATCAATGATATCTTTAAGACGGCATTGCTGTTTATTTATTAAGAATTCACTCTCACCCGACCGGGTTACTCTTCTCGTCACACTTACTTCGTTATAATCAAGGGATAAGCCTTGGTCTTGGTTATCTAAGGTCAATGTTACTTCAGCAAAATTCAGAGGCTTTCTTGTGTCACTTCCACCAAAAATAATATCCTCCATTTTGCTGCCTCTAAGCGATTTAGCAGATTGTTCCCCCAAAACCCAACGGATAGCATCGGTTATATTACTTTTTCCACTGCCATTAGGACCTACCACCGCCGTTACGCCTGGAACAAAATCAACCCCTATACGATCAGCGAAGGACTTAAAGCCAATAATGTCCAACCGTTTTAGAAACATTTCTTAATCCTCCCTATGCATGCAAGTTGGACTCCTTGCAAACATTTTGTCATTCTAAGTTGTTTTAGCCTTTAATATGTCTAAAGCCATTTGGGCGGCATGTTGTTCGGCTTCCTTCTTTGATTTTCCGGTTCCTACACCTAATTCCTTGCCATTCAAGGAAACTTTTGAAACAAATTCTTTGTTGTGGGCAGGTCCAATTTCTTGAAGTACACGATATTCAATTGTCCCTGTACCATCTCGCTGAATGAGCTCCTGTAATTGACTTTTATAATCCATCACATGAGAAAAAGCACCAGCATTTATTTTAGGGAAGACTACTTTCTCAAGAAAACTTATCACTGTTTCAATTCCTTGGTCTAAATAAAGGGCCCCGATGAATGCTTCAAAAACATCAGCTAATAAAGCTGGACGTTCCCTTCCACCTGTCATCTCTTCACCTTTACCTAACAATACTAATTTTCCAAAATGTAATTCATTAGCAAAAGATACTAGAGACGGCTCGCAAACAATGGCTGCTCGAAGTTTTGTCAATTCACCCTCGGTCATCGTTGGATATTTTTTGTAAAGGAATTGTGAAACAGTTAGTTCAAGAACAGCATCCCCTAAAAACTCAAGTCTCTCATTGTCTTCGAAAGGCTTTCTGCGATGCTCATTCACATAGGATGAATGAGTAAATGCTTGTTTTAATAATTTTTCATTCTCCATCGAAATACCAATCGTATGTTGAAAATCTTTAAAAAGATTTTCCTTTGCGCGATTATTCAACTCTTTTTCATTATTGTTCTTGCGCATATAAAACTTCTCCACCTTGCATCTAATAATTTACACACTACTGCCTACCCTACTACATTCTAGTTTAAAAAAGTTTTTCGCAAAACGCAAAGAAACTTGGCATCACTGTTGGAAGCCAAGTTCTATTTTACAGAATAAAGCCCCGTTTGAAAACGGAGCTTTTGTGAAGAAATCCAACGATTACTTTGTGCTTTGTATGTAATTAACAGCGTCACCAACTGTGCTAATTTTTTCAGCATCATCGTCAGAAATTTCCATATCGAACTCATCTTCTAATTCCATAACTAGTTCAACTACGTCAAGGGAATCAGCACCAAGATCATCTTTAAATGAAGCTTCAAGTTTAACTTGAGATTCATCTACACCTAAGCGGTCAACGATGATTTTTGTTACACGTTCTAATACCTCTGCCATGCCTGTTCACCTCCCCTCAAGCTATTATAGAGTATTTCAACAAAATAATACACTAGGTTTTTATTACTATTTGAATTTTAATCTTTTTAAACTGTCTAGCTCAAGCGCCCAAGGGTGCTTCCGCTTTTCTTATTACATTACCATGCCGCCATCAATATGAAGTGTTTGTCCAGTAATATAGGACGAATCATCTGATGCGAGGAACGCTGTTATTTTGGCGATGTCTTTAGGCTCTCCTAATCTTGCCAACGGAATTTGTTTTAACATTTCTGCTTTTACATCTTCCGGTAACTTATCTGTCATATCTGTTGTGATGAAGCCTGGTGCAATTGCATTAACTGTAATGTTACGGGATGCCAGTTCTTTCGCAGTTGTTTTTGTTAAACCGATGACCCCTGCTTTGGCAGCTACATAGTTGGCCTGACCTGGGTTCCCACTAACGCCAACAATTGATGCAATATTAATGATCCGACCCACCCGCTGTTTCATCATTTGTCTTGTTACTGCCTTCGTACAAAGGAACACACCTTTGAGGTTGATATTAATAACATCATCCCATTCTTCTTCTTTCATTCTCATCAACAAATTATCTTTTGTAATTCCTGCATTATTGACTAGAATGTCAAGTTTTCCAAAACTGGCTATGGTTCCTTTAATCATCTCAGCAACTTCTTCAGAGTTTGAAACATTGCATTTTACAGCGAATGCCTCTCTGCCAAGTGCTTTGATTTCATCGACAACCTCATTTGCTTTTGCTTCACTGCCTGAAAAATTTACGGCTACATTGGCTCCTTGCCTTGCAAGTTCGAGAGCAATTTCTCTGCCGATTCCTCTTGAGGCACCTGTGACAAGGGCTGCTTTCCCTTCAAGATTCATATTTTCTCCTCCTTTAATACATCAATAACAGATTGTGCACTTTCCTCATCCGAGACAGAGAAAGTGGTAACTGTTTTATCAATTTTTTTGATTAACCCTGAAAGAACTTTTCCAGGACCAACTTCAATGAATGTATCGACACCCAGCTCAATCATTTTGCGAACAGAATCTTCCCATAATACAGGGGAATAGAGCTGCTCAATTAATTTATCCTTCATTTCAGATGCTGAGCTAACAGGCTCAGCTGTTACATTTGCAACGATTGGGACTTCGGCATCCTTCATTTCAATTCCATCCAGAACTTCACGCAACTGGTCTGCAGCAGGCTTCATTAAAGTGGAATGGAATGGACCGCTAACTTCTAGAGGAAGAGCCCGTTTTGCTCCTGCTTCTTTTGCTTTGGCACTAGCCAACTCGACCCCTTTTCTTGACCCAGAAATAACAATTTGGCCAGGGCAATTTAGGTTTGCTAGTGAAACCGGATTCCCTGATTCACTTACCTCATTTGTTACTGCAAAAAGACGATCTCGGTCAAGCCCTAGTATGGCAGCCATTGACCCTTCTCCATTCGGGACCGCATTCTCCATAAATTCGCCCCGTTTTCTAACGACATATACTCCTTCTTCAAAAGAAAGGGTACCGGCAGCAACAAGAGCCGTATACTCCCCTAAACTGTGACCAGCTACGTAATCAGCCTTAATCCCAAATTTTTGAAAGTAATCTAAAATAGCAATACTTGTTGTTAATAGGGCAGGCTGTGTATTGTAGGTAATAGTCAACTCTTCCTTCGGGCCATCAAAAATTAGATTACTCAGTGGAATATTTAACTTTTTATCAGCTCTTCTAAAAAAATCCATCACCTCGGAATGTTTATCTGCTAATTCTTTTCCCATTCCGACCGTTTGTGACCCTTGTCCTGGAAATACGAATGCTATTTTATTCATTTCATAACTCCTTTACCGTTCTACTTTTTTCTCGATTCTCTTCTTCAGAAGACATCTTTATTAAACCAACAACATCATTGCTTACCATTTCCCTTGTTTGTCTAATAGCACTAAATATAGCCTGACCATTGGATGAGCCATGCGCCTTAATTACAGGAGCGTTCAATCCAAACAAAGCGGCACCGCCGTATTCGGAATAATCCAATGTATTTTTTAACGTTATAAGATTTGGTTTCAACACAGCTGCAGCTAGTTTACTTGTAAAACTACTCATCAATGCCGTCTTTAACATTTTAAACATAGAAAGTGCCGTACCTTCAATTGTCTTAAGAACCATATTTCCCGTAAATCCATCGGTCACGACCACATCCGCCACACCATCTAATAAATCCCGCGCTTCAACATTTCCCACAAAATTAATATCAGCATTCTTCAACAATTCGAAAGCATGCTTTGTTAGGTCATTCCCTTTCTTTTCCTCCGTTCCAATATTTAAAAGACCGACTCTTGGTTTGGAAATTCCTCTTACTTTCTCACTATAAATCGAGCCCATTAGTCCATATTGGAGGAGGTGCTCTGGCTTGGCATCCGCATTAGCCCCTACATCTAATAACAAGAATCCCTCGCCGCCAATGGTCGGCAGCGTAGGTGCTAAGGCTGGGCGATGGATCCCAGAAATTCTTCCTACTACAAAAAGTCCTGCCGCTACTAATGCACCTGTATTTCCTGCTGAGATACATGCATCTGCCAATCCATCTGCGACTTGTCCTGCGGCTAACACCATTGAAGCATTCTTTTTGCGGCGAACCGCTTTAACAGGCTCATCTGTTCCAAGGATTACTTCCGTTGTATGGATTACAGTGATCCGATCATGATTTGTTAAGGTTTCATTTATTTTATTTTCATCCCCGACAAGGGTAATATGTATATCTGAAAATGCTTGTACAGCTTTAAGTGCCCCTAATACGATTTCTTTAGGAGCATTGTCGCCGCCCATGGCATCGATTGCTAGTTTCATTTTCCTCATCCTCTACCGATTTTTCGAACGGTACATTTCAAATTCTCCGGTAAAAACAAGTTCATTATTAACAAAACTTGTTACTTCAACACTCGTTCTACCTTGATTCCGATCAATTTTTGTAACCTTAGCTTTTGCAATAACCCGCTCATTCAGTTTAACCAAACGGTTAAATTGAATATTCGCTTTTGCTGTTAGCGCCAGTTCATCATTTATTACAGCTACTGCTAATGAATTAGCCTGAGCGAATACATGATGGCCACGTGCAATGTTATTTCGTATAAAGACATGCTCTTTTTTTACATCAAAAATCGAAATGGCATTCTGATCTAATTCTATATGAATAATTTCACCAATGACTTCTTCAAGCGGTAATGAGCGGACTTCATCGTCAAATCGTTTCTCAGCTACAGTCTTAATCCGTTCACGAAGTTCTGGAATTGATAACTCTAAACGGTCAAGACGAATGGTTTGTACACTTACTTGAAATTTTTCTGCTAAATCTTCATCTGTAATAAAAGGATTATCTTTAATTGTCGTGGTCAACAATTGTTGTCTCTCTTTTTTACTTTTTCTCATGTATGATTACACCGTCCGAGATCTTATGACTAGGTACTAATAGTAGTATAAAATTTGAAAAAGCAGATTGCAAGAATTAGTTTTTATTCAAACCTTCTGCTTTTTCCAAAAAAGAACCTTTTAAGAAGAAAAAGTTTGGTTTAATCTAGTTTTTCCCCTTCTAATACGCCTGATTCATCGAGGATATTTCTTAGGTAATGATATTCTGGGTCTGTCCAAAATGCTTCAGACTGAATCAACATCACTGCATCATTTCGTGCAGTTTCAAGGGCTCGATAATCATGAACCATATCTGCGACCTTAAATTCAGGAACCCCGCTTTGTTTTCTGCCAAAAAAGTCGCCTGGCCCTCTAAGCTCTAGGTCTTTTTCACTTAAAACGAAGCCATCGTTCGTTTCGGTCATAATTCGCATGCGTTCCTGGCCCACTTCTGATTTTGGACTTGCCAGCAATATGCAATAGGATTGATCACTGCCTCGTCCAACTCTGCCACGCAGCTGGTGAAGCTGTGAAAGTCCAAACCTTTCAGCATCATAAATGACCATCATGGTCGCATTCGGCACATTTACTCCCACCTCAACAACCGTCGTTGAAATTAGTACCTGTACTTCGTTCGCACTAAATGCCTTCATTACCGAGTCCTTTTCTTCTGAACTTAATCGGCCATGCATAAGGCCCGCTTTAAATCGGTTTTGAAAATAATGACTTAATGTATTGTACACGTCAATTGCATTTTGAACATCAAGCTTTTCTGATTCTTCAATGAGCGGACAAATAACATAGGCTTGGTGGCCTTTTTGTAATTCTTTTTCAACAAAAGCCAGAACCCGTTCAAGCATTTCTGGTTTGGCCCAGTAGGTTTCTATCGTTTTTCTTCCAGCTGGCATCTCATCAATGATTGATACATCCATTTCACCAAAAACCGTTATCGCGAGTGTCCGTGGGATTGGAGTCGCCGTCATAAACAAAACGTCTGGATTCTCTCCTTTTTCTCTCAGTACTCTTCGCTGCTCCACGCCAAAGCGATGTTGTTCATCCGTGATTACAAAACCAAGCCTCTTAAAGGTGACCTCATCCTGAATTAGCGCGTGTGTACCAATTAAAATATCAACATTTCCTTCTGATAGTTCGGAAAGGATTTCTTTTCTTCGCTTCCCCTTTATCGAACTCGTCAGAAGCTCGCATCTGATATTAAATGGCTCTAACATACTTTTTAAGCTTTCTGCATGCTGCTCTGCCAATATTTCTGTCGGCACCATAAGCGCCCCTTGAAAACCAGCAGTAACACTGGCATACAAGCCAATAGCTGCAACCACTGTTTTTCCCGAACCAACATCTCCTTGCAGCAATCGATTCATACGAAGTGGTGATTTTAATTCTGCTAATACTTCATTGACCACCCGTGCTTGGGCATTTGTTAACGGGAAAGGCAGGCTATTAATAAATTCCTTTACTTTTGTTACATCATAGTTTTGGCAAACTCCAGGAGAATGCTCGCGTTCAAATTTCCTTAATGCCTGCATTTTTAATTGGAAGAAAAGAAATTCTTCATAAACAATACGCCTTCTCGCCTGTTTCACCTCTTCTTGGCTGTCTGGAAAGTGCATGGCTTTGAATGCTGCCTGCCTATCAAGTAATCGATATTTTTTTAAAAAAGCAATGGGTAGTGTTTCTTCAATAAAATCTCCATATTGTTGAAAAGCAATGCTAATAAATTTCCGTATTCCCTTTGTCGTTAATTTCCCTCTTAACGAATAAACGGGCTCAAAATCTTTTGTTTTTGCATTTGTTCCTATCTGCATCTCATTTGCCGTGATCGTTTGCCGATGGGCATCCCATTTCCCTGTGATCGTAATGGTTTCATTGATGATAATTTTATTTTTTAAATAGGGTTGGTTGAAAAAGACTACCTTAATCAAATGCGCTCCAACAAAAAGCCGGAACATAAGTTTTGATTTTTTCCTGCCAAAATAGCTAAGAGAAGGCTCACTGTGAACCTTCCCTTCCACTGTTACTTTCTCTTCATGCTGCACCTCAGTTATTTCCCGGAGGCGGTAATCTTCATAACGATAAGGAAAATACTCTAATAAATCTTTTATCGTAAAGATTTTCATTTCTGAAAAAATTTCAGCAGTTTCTTCACCAATTCCCTTTATGACGGTTATTGATTGATTAAGATGTGGATTCACTTTACTTTGCGGTATACCGAAGGTCCTAGCTTCCAGTTTATGACCTGTCGGCGCTGCCGCCAACCCTCCCTGCCCAGTTTTTCTTAGTGCTGATGATTGTTAAACCTGTTTTTATTTTCGGATTGTTCCTCTTGCTTTTTTGCACAAAAAAAGAAGGGATGCTCCCTTCTATTTTAGCTTTTCATTATTCAATTGAAAAGATATATGAATATAACGGCTGACGACCATTATGGATTTCCACTTCAATATCTCCATAATTTTCTTCCACATATTTTGAAAGCTGGTTTACATCTTCCTCGTTAATGTCTTCCCCATAAATGATGGTTAATATTTCTGAATCCTCATCCAGCATTTGTGAAAGCAGGTCCTCGGCAACTTTGCCTTTGTCCTTGTTTTTAACAACGATTTTTCCTTCAGCAATACCCATAAAATCATCTTTCTCGATTTCTAAGCCATCAATCTGGGTATCCCTAACAGCAAAGGTGATTTGACCAGTTTTCACATGTTTTAGCGCACCATTCATAGAGTCTTCATTCGTCTGAAGACCAGCAGATGGATTGAACGCTAACAAAGCTGATAGTCCTTGCGGAACCGTTTTGGAAGGGATCACATAAATATCCTCTTCAGAAACGTCTGCGGCCTGCTGAGCTGCCATAATGATGTTTTTATTATTCGGTAAGATAAATACTTTTTTAGCATTTACTTCTTTCACTGCCTTGACGATATCCTCCGTACTCGGATTCATCGTTTGTCCGCCTTCAATCACTGCATGTGCGCCAATACTTCTGAATAAATCTGCAATCCCGGAGCCCATGGATACGGCAACAATTCCGTATTCTTGCTGTTCCTTTGCTGAGTTATCACGGTCTGTAACTGGTCCATTTTTGTGCTCGCCAACAATATTGGTATGTTGTTGACGCATATTTTCTATTTTCATATTAATTAAATTTCCATACTTTTGTCCATAGCTTAGTACTTCTCCTGGTTGTTCGGAATGAATATGAACTTTTACAACATCCTCATCCGCAATAACCAATAAAGAATCGCCCAATTTACTAAGGTCGTTTCTGAAAACACCTTCATCAAACGGATGTTTTGCAGTCTTTTCTTGTTCAAATCTCACCATAAATTCAGTGCAATACCCAAATTCAATGTCTTCTGTGTTTATATGTCCTTGGACACTTTTATGGTGTTCAGTATTGACTAACTCATCCATTGAAAGAGCTGCTGTAGGTGTATCAGGAAGCTTTTCTCCTTTTAGGACTGCAAGAAAACCTTCGTACACAAATACAAGACCTTGACCGCCACTGTCAACCACGCCAACTTCCTTTAAAACTGGAAGCAGGTCCGGAGTGCGTTTCAATGAAGCTTTTGCTTCTTTTAAAACTTCTTCCATAATTACAATGACGTCGTTTGAATGCTGGGCAGCTTGGATGGCTTTTTTAGCAGAATCCTTGGCGACAGTTAAAATGGTTCCTTCAACAGGCTTCATTACTGCTTTATAGGCTGTCTCTACTCCAGCTTCAAGGGCTTCAGCAAACTCATTCCCTGAGATTTTCGCTTTCGTTTCAACCGCCTTTGAAAAACCACGGAATAACTGCGATAGGATTACACCTGAATTGCCGCGCGCTCCCATTAGCAATCCTTTAGAAAGGGCTGCTCCTACTTTTCCAATATGGTCTTGAACATTATTCTTTACTTCCTTTGCCCCGGATGTCATCGATAAATTCATGTTAGTTCCAGTATCACCATCGGGCACGGGAAAAACGTTTAAAGCATCAACCATTTTTGCATTTGCTGACAAATGATTGGCACCTTGAATCACCATTTCGGCAAAACGTTTTCCATCTAAAGCTGTTATTGACACAAACTTTCCTCCTCTACGAGAGTTCGTAACACAAACTTACGGGTTCGTCACTCGAACTCCCTGAACGTAAATATTGACCGAGTCAACGGCAAGTCCAACAGTCTTATCGAGGGTATACTTAACCTTTGATTGCACGTTGTGGGCAATTTCGGAAATTTTTGTTCCATAGCTAACAATAATATACATATCAATATGTAATGCTTCATTCTCTTGGCGGACAATCACGCCCCGAGTGAAATTTTCTTTACGTAGTATTTCCGTAATTCCATCTTTAATTTGGTTCTTTGAGGCCATACCGACGATTCCATAACATTCAATCGCCGCTCCTCCGGCAATGGTCGCGATTACTTCGTTAGAAATATCAATTTGTCCGAACTTTGTTTTTAATTCAATGGACATGAATCGTTCCCCCTCCTGAAAAAATTGCTCCTTGACTATAGTCATTTTACTATAGTCATTGCAATATTGAAAGTTATTCCTGTCTGTTTACTATAACAGCTTAATATGAAATGTGATGTCAAGTGTTTTTTCTTGAAAGGTAACTATTGCAATCAAATAAGTTGTATGATAAATTATTAAGGTATCTCAAGTCTAGAAAATTTGTTCAAACAATTTTCTTTTTCCAGATGAGGATCTTAAAGATTGCTGTATAAAGCTTTTGGTAGTTAAGGAGGGAAATCATTATGCCACGTCAATGTGTTGTAACAGGAAAGAAAACAACAACTGGTAACGCACGTTCTCACGCTATGAACGCAAACAAGCGTACATGGGGTGCTAACCTACAAAAAGTACGTATTCTTGTTGATGGAAAGCCTAAGCGTGTTTGGGTTTCTGCAAGAGCGTTGAAATCCGGTAAAGTAGAACGCGTTTAATAAACCGTTTAGAAAGGGCATCCGATAAGGGTGTCTTTTCTTTTTGTATAAAAAAGCTTTCTCTCCTCTCCAGGAAACCATTTGTATAGTATCCCCCAATTAACAAAATAAAAAGCACCCAAATTAAACGGGTGCCATTGTAAAACGATATCATCATATATACTTATGCTATTCGTTCTTTTTAAACGCTCCAATCATCGCACGGACAAGTCCGCCTAAAAATTTCGGCAGTTTAATTGTATAAAATTTCATACTGTCCCTCCTCACAAATCTCCCCAGCTTATTTCAACTCAACATTTTTCGAACGCCCTACCATTTTATTCAAACGAACGAAATCAGTACCAAAAACATTGTAGGCACCATTCTGAGTTAGTTACTAAAACATATTAATCATGACTTCTTATCACTATTAATATGCCTTCCGAAAATGAAAAAGTACCATAATCACTAATAAGTTCATTACTAATACATAGTGTTGAACCAATTGAAATATGACGATTTTTCAAAGGGAATTTAAAGCCTTCTAAGGTGAGATTTTGGATATTTAGTGTTACAGGAACAAAAGAAATATATTTTTTTGAATCCATTTTTTCAATCTTATAACTGCCTGCTTCCTTAATAAAAACGATATTATTACGGTCAATTATGCAAATATCCACTTCATTTTTTTCTTGGATCGGTGTGAGCAATAGGTGAACATTCGCAAATAAATGATCCAATCTGCCACCAGTTGCCCCAAATATACGAATGGCGCTTGGATGCTGTTTAAGGGCCCAATTAAGGGCAAGCTCCATATCCGTTTCATCCTTTTCGGGTCTATATTTTTTCAATTCTGTAACACGGTCTTCAATAAATATTAACTCATCTGATGTCACAGAATCAAAATCACCAAAAGCAATAGAGGGAGAAATATTTCTTTGTAATAAATGATAAACCCCTCGATCGACACCTACCCAAATTACATCATTTACTAAGTACTCCGTTAAATCTGGCAAATGGTCTTCAGGGCCTCCGGCCACAATATTGATAATCATAAAAGTTCTCCTTTTTTACAATATGCAAAAAGCCAGCACGTAAGCTGGCTTTCCCATTAACCTCTTATCAGCGAAATTGCCTTCGCATAATCTTCTTGATTATAAATAGCTGAGCCTGCCACAAGAACATTTGCACCTGCGTCCAAGCAAAGCTTTGCCGTTTCTGAGTTAACACCGCCGTCAATCTCAATCTCTATGTCTAAACTTTTTTGTTCTGCCATTTCTTTTACTTTTCTTATTTTTGGAAGAACCTCAGGTATGAATTTTTGCCCTCCGAACCCTGGATTGACTGACATTAATAAGACCATATCAATTTCACCAATTATATGTTGGATGGATTCCACAGGGGTAGCAGGGTTTAAAACTACACCCGCTTTAATTCCAAAGGATTTAATATTTTGAATCGTGCGATGTAAGTGACGACAGGCCTCTACATGGACAGTAATATAATCAGCACCGGCTTTAACAAATGCCTCAATATATTCATCAGGGTTTTCAATCATAAGGTGTACATCAAGTGGCAGTTTGGTGATTGGACGAATCGCTTCAACAATCAGGGGTCCAATCGTAATATTAGGAACAAAGTGGCCATCCATGACATCAATATGAATGTAGTCAGCTCCTCCTTTTTCCACTGCTAAAATTTCTTCACCTAATTTCGAAAAATCAGCTGAAAGTATAGATGGTGCTATTTTAACCATGTTTAGTACCTCGGCTTTCTATCTTTTATCTCCTGTAAGAAGTCCAAATAATGTTCATAACGATATGCTGGGATTTCATTTGAGTCAACCGCCTGTTTCACACCACATTTAGGTTCACTTACATGCAAACAGCCTCGGAATTTGCAATTTTCACTAGCTGTTTGAATTTCAGGGAAACAAAAAGTTAAATCCTCAACTTCAATATTGGTAAATTCCAATGAACTAAAGCCTGGCGTATCTGCTATTAGTCCATTGCCAATCTTAATTAATTCCACATGCCTGGTCGTATGCTTTCCTCTGCCTAGATGCGATGAAATATCATTTGTCTTTAACTCAAGGTCAGGTCTAAGGACATTCAGTAACGATGATTTCCCAACACCAGATTGACCGGCAAAAACAGAAATTTTATTATCGACATGCGGATTTAACAGTTCAATTCCTGCTTCTGTTTCGGAAGAAGTCAGGATTACTTTATATCCCGCTGCAGTATATTGCTCTGCATAATCCTTAATCATCTTTTGCTCATCTTCGTTGGTAAGATCCATTTTGGTAATACAAATAAGCGGTTCGATCCGATTAAATTCAACTAGGACTAGGAATCGATCTAATAGGACAGTACTGAATTCTGGTTCAACAGCTGAAAACACTAGAATGGCCTGGTCAACATTTGCGATTGGCGGACGAATTAACTCATTTTTTCGAGTTTTAACTTCCATAATATATCCTTCCAAATCATTTTCAGCTTGAAAAACAACCTCGTCCCCCACAAGAGGGGTAATTTTATTTTTTCGAAATACCCCTCTTCCACGACATTGAATTAACTTATTGTTACCCAGTACATAATAGAATCCGCTTAGTGCTTTAACAATTTTTCCTTCCGGCATAGCCACACTCCTTGCCTTTCAATTAGACCACTCATTTTTGATATTAAAATTTTCGTAATCAATATAAATAGAGCTTCGTAATATTGATTATTCTGTTTCAGAATAGTTAATTACATCCTCCGCTATGACTTTTCTGTCTCGAATAATCTTGTAGCCGCCTTTTCCGCCATAAGGTATCGTTAATTCAATTTGTTTTTTGGTTGTTTCGGTAATAAAAAAGGTTTCTGCCGGTTCCGTCATACTGTGATTCATATCTTCGATGTAAATAAGAACTTCCTGCTTAGGAATAGGTTCACCGGAAACTGGAACGGTCGGTTCATACTCAATGGATATTTCCTTCACTACCGTTTTTGGGGGCTTTTCTTCTTTACCTTTTGAAATAATAACGGTTACCGTATCACCTTTATTCATTTCTGTTTTAGGTTTTGGATTTTGTGAAATCACCATGTCGGCAGGAACTTTGTCATCATATTTTTCTTCGGTCTCGATCTTAAGCCCTACTAAGGAGGCATAGTCCTCTGCACTTTTTAAAGTGTATTGTGTTAGGTCCTTTAGGATAATTGTTTCTGGTCCCTTACTAACTTCAAACTTTAATTCAGTATCTTCAGGGACAACTTTATCACCACCAGGGGGTGTTTGACTAAGGATCGTTCCTGGTTCACTTTCATCATATATCTCAGTCTTCTTAATATCTTTAAAATTCCGATTTTCCAATAAAGGAAAAACATCGTCATAAATTCTTCCAACATAATCGGATAGTTCCATTTTTTCTTTGCCGGTACTAATATATAATGTAACTTTTGTGTTTTCCTTAACCGTTGTGCCAATTTCAGGGTCTGTCTTTATAACTTTACCTTGATCAATCGCATCATCTGGAATTTCGATTTGTTTCTCTACCTCTAAACCATTTAGATTAAGTTTGGAAATGGCTTCATCTAATTCCATCCCGCTTATATCCGGGATTTTGACATCTTTTGCAGCCAATAATCCAGGTAAAAAGGTTATAGTTAAAAGCCCTAAAACAGTAAGGATAAGAAAAGTTGTAATGAGGACAGTGGGCCATTTTTTCCGCTTTTTCTTAGTCTCTTTTTCTTTCTCAGGTGTCTCCTTTTTGGTTTGGACAACTTTATCTGTACTATGGACTAATGTTTCATCCAGATTTTTATGCGGACGATCATCGGTAATAATGGGAATTGCCTTTGTTGCTTCATCATCGATTGGAATGTTAAACTTAGGTTCATTCATTCTTTCTGGATCAAGCGCTGTTCTTATATCCTCTTCCATTTCATCAACACTATTATAACGATGAAATGGATCCTTTGCAGTTGCCTTCAAGACTATATTCTCTACACTTTGTGGAATATTTGAATTCCATCTTCTAACAGAAGGTGTTTCTGATTGAAGATGCTTTAATGCAATCGAAACGGCAGATTCCCCCGAGAAAGGAAGCCTCCCTGTTAAAACTTCAAACATTACAATCCCAAGCGAATAAATATCTGATTTCCTATTTGCCATACCGCCTCTTGCTTGTTCTGGTGATAAATAGTGTACTGAACCCAAAACCGAATTAGTTTGGGTAATGCTTGTTGCACTCAATGCCATAGCAATACCAAAATCAGTGATTTTTACATTGCCTTCCCGATCAATAAGTATGTTATGTGGTTTAATATCACGATGTATAATATGATTTTGATGAGCATGAGATATGGCAGAAGTTAATTGCATCATAATATCTAAAGCTTTTTCGACACGAAGTGATGAATGTTGGTTTATGTATTGCTTTAATGTTTGCCCATTCACATATTCCATTACAATATAGTAAAGAGAATCCTCTTCGCCTACATCGTATATACTGACAATATTGGGGTGGGTAAGACTAGTAGCAGACTGTGCCTCTCTATGGAAACGGCGAATAAATTCCTCATCATTAACAAAATCAAGGCGTAGCATTTTAACAGCAACTTCTCTGTCTAAAATCATATCATGTGCTAAATAAACATTTGCCATACCGCCTCCGCCAATCATTTCAAGCACTTTATAGCGGCCGCTTATTCTTTTCCCAATAATCACTGATAATCACCCAATTCATTATCATTAGCATATTCTAAAATAATTAGGGTAATATTGTCTTCTCCACCATTCTCATTTGCCATGGTAATTAATGTAGAAGCCTTTTGTTCAAGTGAATCTTCATTTTGAAGAATTTGAATCATTTCTTTTTCATTTACTTTATTGGACAACCCATCAGAGCATAGTAAAAGATAGTCACCTTCTTCAAACATGATTGTTTTAAAATCGATTTTAACATCTTGTTCCGTTCCTAATGCTCTTAAAATCCAATTTTTCCTTGGATGATGCTCCGCATCCTCCTTGGTAATTTGTCCCGTTCTGACCAATTCGTTGACAAGTGTATGATCCTCTGTAAGCTGCTTGAAGCCCGAATCATTTAAAATATAACAGCGACTATCCCCAACATGTGCTATGGTTGTAAAATTCTCTGAAGCTATGACCGCTTCAATTGTTGTGCCCATCCCCTCACATTCTGCATGGCTTCTGGAATGGTCATATAGTAATTGATTCACTTGAAGAACATGCGTTTTTAACCAAGCTTCCGCTTGATCTGCCGTTTGAATGCCTTCAGACTTCTCCCACATTTCCTGGAGATGTGAAACAGTCATATTACTTGCTACATCACCGGCAAGGTGACCGCCCATACCATCAGCTACGATGGCAAGGCGGTGTCCGTCCCGATTTACAAAAGTACCACCACTATCTTCATTATTCTGACGAACTCTTCCTTGGTCCGTTTTAAAAACAGCTTTCACTTTTGTCACCTCGTCTCCTCTTTCCGCTCCTTTGCACGAAGTTGCCCACATGCTGCAGCTATATCTGAACCTTGCTCTCGGCGAATCGTTACATTAATTCCGCGGTTTTTCAATGTTTTTTCGAAAGCAAAAATTTTGTCTCTTGGTGTCCGTACATAATCCCTTTCAGGAACATAGTTGACAGGAATTAGATTCACATGGCACTTCAATCCTTTTAATAGTTCAGCCAATTCTTCGGCATGCTCAACTGAATCATTAACTCCTCCAAAAAGACCATATTCAAAGCTGATTCGGCGACCTGTCTTATCGATATAATACCTTACTGCCGTCATTAAGTCATCAAGTTTATACGCCTTGTTAATCGGCATTAACCTCGATCGTAATTCTGTATTTGGAGCATGCAAGGAAATCGCAAAGTTAATTTGCGTATCTTCATCGGCAAACTTATAAATCTTTGGAACAATTCCACTTGTTGAAACGGTGATATGTCGTGCTCCTATGTTAAGCGCCTTTTCATGATTAATTATTTTTAAAAATGACATCATATTATCATAATTATCGAATGGTTCACCAATCCCCATGATAACAACAGAGCTTACCCGTTCATCGGTTTCATCTAGTGTTTGCTGGACTTTAACTACTTGAGCAACGATTTCGCCTGCCTCCAAGTGTCTTTTAAGTCCGCCTAGTGTAGAAGCACAAAAGGTACATCCAATTCGACAGCCTACCTGGGTCGTGACACAAACGGAGTTCCCATAATCATGACGCATTAATACAGTCTCAATCGAATATCCATCATGAAGTTCAAAAAGGAACTTAATGGTTCCATCAGAAGAGGTTTGTTGAATTGCCGTATTTAATGTAGTTAGTACAAAATTACTTTCTAACTTTTCTCTAAGGCCCTTCGAGACATTACTCATATCCTCAAAAGATGTAATTCTTTTTTTATAAAGCCATTCAAAGATCTGTTCGGCACGAAATGGCTTTTCACCATTTTCAGAAAGCCAATCCTTTAATTCTTGTAATTGTAATGAATAAATTGATTTTTTCTTTACTTCCGCTGTTGTGTTTGTCTCAGTTGTATTTAATTGTTCCAACTGTTACACCCTCTTTCTTAATACTGCTATATAAAATCCATCTGACCCAATATCTTGTGGGAATATCTGTAAATCGAAACCTGTAATTAATGGCTGGATTGCTTCAGGCATCCGGCTTTTAAATGTTACATCCCCTTCGAATTCAGGGTTGTTCTCAAGAAATGTCTTGACTGTATATTCATTTTCTTCTTTATCGACTGTACATGTACTATAGACAAGAATACCGCCCTTTTTCAATAACGGGGTTACGGACGTTAATAAGTCTTGTTGAATGGTACTTAGCCGCTTTATATCCATCTCTGTTTTGGTATATTTCATATCTGGCTTTCTTCTCATTACACCGAGTCCGGAGCACGGAGCATCGAGAAGAATTCGATCAAATGATTCAAGCTTAAACTTTTCCTGTAAATTTCTTGAATCAGAGACACTTGTTTTAATATTTTCTAACCCTAACCGTTTGGCATTATCATTGATTAATCTTACCTTGTGCTGATGAAGGTCTACTGAAATCACTTCACCTGTATTATCCATTTTTTCAGCAATATGGGTACTTTTACCACCTGGTGCCGCGCATGCATCGAGGATATATTCGTTTGGCGATGCACCTAGAGCATATGCTGCAAGCATCGAACTTTCATCTTGGATGGTAAACATTCCATATTTGAAGGAAATAGTTGAAGCCAGATTTCCCTTTAACGAACGAATGGCCTCAGGAATGACCGGGCTTTTTTCGATTTGAAACCCATCTTCTTCTAAAATGGAGATACATTCGTCTCTTGAAATTTTCGTAAGGTTCACTCTAGCTGTTTGCAATGGTGCAGTTAGGTTGACCTCACACATTTCTTTCGTTTTATCAAAACCGAATTGAGCCACCCATCTGGTAACAAGCCATTCCGGATGACTAGTTTCAAGTGCCAGCCGCTTATTGGGATCGGCGATTTCCGAAAGTGACGGAAGCCCTTCTCTTTGGATGCTCCTTAAAACTCCATTTACCAAACTGCCGATTCCTTTATGACCACGTTTTTTGGCAATTTCAACTGCTTCGTAAATTGCAGCTCTATCAGGTATTCGATCAAGGTAAACCATTTGATATAGAGTGAGCCTTAATAAATGGTGAACCCAATTTGCTAACTTTTTATTTTCTTTGACAAACGGCTCTAAAAAATAGTCAAGCGCCATTCTTCTCTGTAATGTCCCATAGACTAATTCTGTTAAGAGGCCGACATCTTTGGCAGGAAGTTCGTTTTTTTCAATGGTAGAATTAAGAAGTAAATTGCTGTATGCCTGATTTTTCTCAATAGCAACTAACATGTCCATTGCGATGGTTCGTACATTGTTTATGGTTGATGTCATTGCTATTCTCCTAGTCTCGTGCCTACTGAAATTTTAGAACCTCTTAAGAATTGTTCACACAGCATTTTTGATTTCCCGGAAGGCTGAAGTTCAATGATTTTAATGGCTGTTTCATTTCCCGTACTAACAGTGAAGCTATCTGATTCTACCTTAAGGACAGTACCAGGTTCTATTCCCCTTTGCCCCGCTTGCTTATTAGCTCGCCATATCTTTACCACCTGACCATTCAAGGTGGTAAACGCAACCGGCCAAGGGTTTAATCCACGAATATGGTTATAGATTTCTTCACCGGTTCTTGTCCAGTTAATTTTTTCTTGTTCTCGTTTAATGTTGGATGCAAAGGTTGCATCGGCATGGTTTTGCGGCTTTGGCGTAAGTCGGCCCTCCAATAGAAGCGGCAAGGTTTCCGATAACAATTTAGCTCCGGCTTCACTTAGTTTGGCGAAAAGTGTTCCAACATTGTCTTCTTCAGTGATAGGAACCTCAATGCTTGTTAAAATATCTCCAGCATCCAATTTTTCAACCATATACATGATTGTCACACCTGTTTTCTGTTTCCCTTGAAGAATAGCGTAATGGATAGGAGCACCGCCGCGAAGTTCAGGAAGCAAGGATGCATGAACATTGATACAACCGTATTTAGGGGCTTCTAATAATTTATTGGGTAAGATTTGACCAAATGCGGCCGTAACAATTAAATCAGGTTTCAATGATAGGATCTTTTCGAGTTCTTGTTCTTGACTTATTTTTTCTGGCTGAAAGACCGGAATATCATGTTTTAAAGCCTCAACCTTTACTGGAGGGGGGGTCAATATCTTTTTCCTGCCAACTGGTCGGTCTGGTTGTGTCACTACACCAATGACATCATATCCGTCATTAATAATTTGTTGTAAAACCGGCACGGAAAAATCCGGAGTACCCATAAAAACAATTTTGGTCATTCAGATTCTACTCCTTTTAACTCATCTTCTTCTAGATATCTTATCACCTTTGTTGTAAATAAAATCCCATCAAGGTGATCGATCTCATGTTGAATTGCTCTCGCGAGAAAGCCCTCTGCTTCTAATGTATATTTTCTTCCTTTACGATCAAATGCCTCAATCTTAACAAAATTGGGTCTTGTCACTTCACCAAACAAGCCAGGGAAACTTAGACAACCTTCTGGTCCAGTTTGTTCACCAGATGTTTCTAAGATAACTGGGTTTATCATTTCTATTGTCCCTAATTCATCATCGATATCAACAATTGCGATGCGTTGGTCTAATCCAATTTGCGGGGCAGCAAGTCCTACCCCATCATATTCAATCATCGTGTCATACATATTATCAAGTACTTTTGCCAGCTTTCTATCAAACTTCACTACTGGCTTGCAAGCCTGCTCTAGTATTTCAGCAGGATAATTAACTACTTTAAGGATTGGCAAATCGTTTCCCCCATTAATGCCATTTAAAAAAAGGCGTAATTAAATTTTTTATTGCTTACATTTTCACCAAAAAAGCGAAATATTAACCTTTACAGCCTCAGGTAATAAGATGGTTACATTAAAATAAATGGATTCACATCAATTGTTACCAGTAAGCCACTCTTTGTATCTGTTTGATATTGATCCAAAATGGTTTTTAACATTTTTGTCAAGTTCGGTTCCCGCTTGTATTTTATCAGACATTGATAGCGATATCTATTATTAATCCTAGGAATTGGCGAGGCCGCCGGTCCTAAAACGACGGCATCATTTGAAACCTGAGAGCGAACATAATTAACAATTTTTTCTGTAGCTGTAACGACTGTCATTAACTGCTCATGACTGACAGTGATCAATGATAGATAATAAAATGGTGGATAATGATGTGTTTTTCGCATCATCATTTCTTGTTGATAAAAGAGATCATAATCCTGTGTCCCGGCAAGCTCAACACTATAGTGTTCAGGAGTGTAGGTTTGAATAATGACCTCTCCTGGCAACTGGTGACGTCCTGCCCTCCCGCTTACTTGGGTTAATAATTGAAAGGTTTTTTCAGAGGCACGAAAATCTGGTAAATGAAGCATAGTATCAGCCGAAAGCACACCAACTAAGGTGATATTGGGGAAATCCAAGCCTTTTGCAATCATTTGTGTCCCGAGGAGTATATCTGCTTTACCATTTTGAAAATCGGTCAATAATCGTTCGTGGGACCCCTTTCTACCTGTTGTATCCACATCCATACGAATAACCCTAGCTTCTGGAAGAATTTTTCCTAACTCATCTTCCACCTTTTGTGTACCAGTCCCAAAATAGCGGATATACTCACTGGCGCACTCCGGGCATTGCCTTGGCACATGGCTTTCATATCCACAATAATGACATTTCATTTGTTCGTGAACACGGTGGTAGGTTAGCGATATATCACAATTAGGACAATTCATCACATACCCGCAATCGCGACACATCACAAAAGAGGAATGTCCACGTTTATTTAAAAATAAAACAGATTGTTGTTTTTTTTCAATTCGGTCTTTTAACATCTCAAATAGCTTGCTTGAAAACATCGAACGATTTCCATTCCGAAGCTCCTCGCGCATGTCAATGATCTCCACTGAAGGCAGGGATTGATTATTCATCCGAGTAGGAAGTGATAAGAGATGATATACCTTCTTTTGAGCTCTAGCGAATGATTCGAGCGATGGAGTTGCGCTTCCAAGTACTACTGGGCAGTTATAGTTTTTCGCCCTTTCGATGGCTACATCCCTGGCATGGTATCGAGGCATTTCCTCCTGCTTATAGCTTGTTTCGTGTTCCTCATCAATGATAATGATGCCTAAATTTTCAAATGGTGCAAAAATTGCTGATCTAGCACCAACTGCTACTTTTACTTCCTTCCGTTGAATCTTACGCCACTCGTCATATTTTTCTCCTGCAGATAAACCACTGTGCAAAACAGCCACTAAATCCCCGAATCTTCCTTTAAAGCGATTAACCATTTGAGGGGTAAGCGAAATTTCTGGTACAAGTACAATCGCCTCCTGTCCTCTTTCAATCACCTCTTGGATGGATTGGAGGTAGATTTCTGTCTTCCCACTTCCCGTTACCCCGTACAACAAAAATACCTCATGTCGATTGGATTCAATTGAGTTTAGAATTGGCGCAATTGCAGTTTGTTGGGAATGGGTTAATGGTAATGGCTTTGTTCTTTTAAACGCCCTATCTTCAAATGGATCACGATAAACCTCCATGTCATACTCAATAAGGAGCTTTTTTTCCACAAGCGCTTTAATGGTTGAGGATGTCGTTTTTATTTCAGCGACCAATTGTCTTAATTCGATAGGATCAAAATGATCGACAAAATAACTTAATACTTGTTTTTGTTTTTCCGCTTTCTTGGGGAAGCTCTTAAGGACCTCTTTTAATTCAGCAACAGAAACTAATGGACGAACAAACTTAAGTTGTTTCTTTTTGACCTTTTCCTTAACAATGTATGTAACTGCCAGTTTTCCTTTCGCTGCCTCTTTTTGTAATAAGGGAACCATTCCATTTTTTAATGCGTCTTCCCAATCAACCATTATTTTATTTTCAAAAAGAGCTTGAAGGGGTTCTGTTAAATCAGCCAGTTGTACCCCCACAGCCAGTTGCACTTTTTTCTCATACTTTGCTTTTAATGCAGCAGGCAGCATCACCTGATAGGCAAATATTTTAAAACAAAGTGTATGTTCGGTCAGCCAATCGCCAAGCTCTAATAATTCTTTGTTTAAAACAGGCTCGAGCTCCATTGGTTCGATAATCTCTCTTAACTTTTTAAATTCTGAATGTGATTTTAACGAGGTGACAAATCCTTGGATCTTTCTAGGACCGAATGGAACGATTACTCTCATTCCAGGCTGGATGACTTCGCTTAACTGATCTGGAATCAAATAATCGAAGGCCCGGTCGGTTTGCTTTGTCGGTACATCCACAATCACACTAGCTATCTCCATTTTCATCCATATCCTTTAAAAGGGAAGTAATTTCTTCAATAATCATTTTTGCTACATTACTTTTTGACATAAGTGGTAATTCGATTACGTTTCCTGAACGTTTATACAGGGTAACAATATTCGTGTCCGTCCCAAACCCTGCCCCTTCCGCTTTCACATTGTTGGCGACAATTATATCAGCGTTTTTAGCAGTTAACTTTTTTCTAGCATATTCTTCCACATTATCCGTTTCAGCAGCAAAGCCCACCAACACTTGGTTCCTCTTTCTCTTTCCAAGCTCCATCAGGATATCTTTTGTTCTTTCCAATTCAATACTCGAGTCACCTGCTTGCTTTTTCACCTTATGATCATAGGTGATTTTCGGACGATAATCAGCAACGGCTGCTGTTTTTATGACAACATCCGCTTTTGAGTAAGATTCCAAAACAGCCTTGTACATTTCCTCCGCACTTTCCACTTTCACCACTTCGATTCCTAAAGAAGCTGTAAGATTGACCGGACCTGAAACTAATACCACATGAGCCCCTTGTCTCTTTGCCTCTTCAGCTAGAGCATACCCCATTTTCCCGGTCGAATGATTTGAAATAAACCGAACAGGATCAATTTTTTCACGAGTCGGTCCTGCAGTTACTACAACAGTTTTTCCTTTTAAGGGCTGGTGCTCTCGCTTGATAAAATATTCTCTGATGATATCCACAATTTTTTCCGGTTCTTCCAATCGTCCCTTTCCAACATAGCCACAGGCTAGATATCCTTCACTAGGTTCAATGAATTGATAACCGTATTCCTCTAAGAGTGATAAGTTTTTTTTCACAGCAGGATGATCATACATATGTACATTCATGGCAGGAGCAATCCAAACAGGCGAGGTGGCTGCAAGCAATGTTGTTGTTATCATATTATCTGCGATTCCGCTCGCAATTTTCCCAATGGTATTTGCCGTAGCAGGAGCAACTAGAATTAAATCAGCCCAATCTGCTAAATCAATATGTGCAATGACACGTGGATTGATTTCATCAAAAGTATCAACATGCACTTCATTGCGAGATAATGCCTGAAAGGTTAATGGGGTAACAAACTTTTGAGCTGATTCACTTAAAATTACTTTTACTTGTGCTCCAGTCTGAACAAGCTTACTTGTTAGTGCTGCTGCTTTATAGACAGCTATTCCACCTGTCACACATAATAATATTTTTTTATCTTTCATTATCATTGCTTCCCTCGCTTCTTAGTCCATTTGTCTTTCTTTTATTATGCAAGAATGAATGCAATTTTTCATCTTTTACCTACTATCATTCGACAAAATCCACTAAATATTGAATCACCAAAATAAAAGCTGAGTTAAACATGTCTGTTGATTTCCGTTCCAGGCACTTCGCTTTCCGCGGGCGTGCCGGGAAGCCTCCTCGTCGCTTTGCTCCTGCGGGGTCTCCCCTGCCACGTACTCCCGCAGGAGTCTTCGTGCCTTCCACTCCAATCAACAGAGTGCCAAAATCAAAATCAACATTAACCTTTAATACAGCCAAATAAAAAAGGCTGACACGTAAGGTTTATCCCTTTTGTCACGCCTTCTCTAATGATTTTAATCGTATAATTATTTATTATTCAGCAAGTGTATCTGCCTTTTTAGAAATCCGATACGTTAATTCACCGCTATAAATTTCCTCAAGTGCTTTACCCACATGCTTATGAGAAACATATTTTGGTAATCTTTCATCCTTAACTTGGGACATTACCCGCGCCCGCTTGGCAGCTACGGACACTAGTGAGTATTTAGAATCAATTTTTTCAAGCAACGAATCAATAGAAGGATATAACATCTTATTCAACCTCCAGCAATTTTTTATAGCGATGTTCTACACGTTCTCTGCGGCAATGTTCGGCAGTGACAATAGCTTTCACACGTTCACAAGCACGCTCCACTTGATCATTTTCAACGACATAATCATATAATTCCATCATTTCAATTTCTTCACGGGCAGACAACATCCGGTTTTGGATAATGTCATCAGTTTCTGTTCCCCTTGTCACAATCCGGTTCTTTAATTCGGATAAACTTGGCGGCATTAGGAATATAAATAAACCTTCAGGAAACTTTTCACGAACCTGACGGGCACCTTTTACTTCAATTTCTAAAAAGACGTCTTTTCCGGCATCTAATGTTTCACGAACATAGTCCACAG
The DNA here is from genome assembly GCF_042136325.1 of Neobacillus sp. KR4-4. Taxonomy (NCBI): domain Bacteria; kingdom Bacillati; phylum Bacillota; class Bacilli; order Caryophanales; family Bacillaceae; genus Neobacillus; species Neobacillus sp. KR4-4. The sequence goes on along the minus strand of NZ_JBHHJU010000003.1, from coordinate 151,207 downwards.
GAGTACCATAATAATTGCCGACAAATTCGGCATACTCTAACAGCTTTTCCTGCTTGATTAAATGTTCAAACTCTTCTCTTGACTTAAAAAAGTAATCAATTCCATCAATCTCCCCTTCTCGCGGTGAGCGGGTTGTCATCGAAATGGAATACTCAAAAGCTGTATCCGGATGTGAAAAAATCTCTTTCCGTACCGTTCCCTTTCCAACCCCAGATGGCCCAGAAAGCACAATTAACAATCCCTTTTCCTGCATTTTCAAAAATCCTACCCTTCATCAATTATTTCATCACGATCAGCTAAACGGTGTGCGACCGTTTCTGGTTGAACAGCTGATAGAATAACATGGTCACTATCCATAACAATTACTGCTCTTGTTCGTCTGCCGTATGTGGCGTCAATTAATGCACCACGGTCGCGGGCATCTTGAATAATTCTTTTTATTGGAGCAGATTCAGGGCTGACAATTGAAATAATTCGATTGGCAGAAACGATATTGCCAAATCCAATATTAATTAATTTAATCGACATGGTCTTCATCCAATCATTAATAATATATTTTGACCGTCTCAAACCATTTCTAAACAAGGTTCACTCGATATTTTGAACCTGTTCCTTCAACTTCTCGAGCAAACTTTTAATATCAACGACCTGTTTAGCAATGTTGGAGTCATTTGCTTTTGATCCAATCGTATTTGCTTCTCTGTTCATTTCTTGAACGATAAAGTCCAACTTTCTTCCAATTGGTTCTATACTTTGCAGGGTATGCAAGAACTGTTGAATATGGCTTTTTAAACGGGTAACTTCTTCATTAATATCTGCTTTATCAGCAAAAACGGCAACTTCCGTTAATATCCTAGTTTCATCTAATTGCCCATTAACGAATTCTTCCATCCTTTTTGTTAAGCGTTCTTTATATGATTGAACAACGAGGGGAGCGAATTTTTGAAGTTCCAGCACATTTATTTCTAACTGTGACAAGATAGCGAGCAAATCCTTTTTTAATTCTTCTCCTTCTGCCAATCGCATTTGTCTTAACAAATTGGCTGCTTCCTCTGTTGCTTCTAGAACTAGCCTTTCCAGCTCGTCATTGCCGATTTCACTTTCTTCAATATGTAAGAATTCACTACGACTAAGTAAATCCTGAAGTGTGACTATTCCTTCAACATGATACTTTTCACGTACCTGCTCGATGATTTGAGAATATTCATCCAGGAGTTTCCAGTCAACATGGACTTTTCGGGTTACACTTCCTTCACCCTCTAAGCTGACATAAACTTCAACTCTGCCACGGCGGATATACTGACTTAGTTTCTTTTTCAAACGATCTTCTATTTTTAATAGCTGCCTGGGCATTCGGATATTCATTTCACAAAAACGGTGGTTCACTGTTTTTATTTCTACATTTACAGAGAAAAGATCTGACTCTGCCTTAGCTCTTCCGAAACCCGTCATACTAGTTACCATTTTGTGCACATCCAATCTCCTGAAAAATTGATCTGCTCCCTAAATTTTTCAAAAAAGACAAAAGGTAATAGAGTGGAATCTATTACCTTTTGGATTATAACACACTTTATTTTGTTTTTCTTAACAAAAATGACCCAGCTAGTAAAAAAGTTGGAATCGATGATAACCCAACAATCAGTAACCAATCCTTTGCTGCGATCGGAAGTGTATGGAAGACTGGCTGTAACGGCTGGTAATATATAACAACCAGCATTAATACTAGTGACGATACCACCGCCCAAACAAGATATGGATTTCCAAAAGGATTTCTTGAAAGGACCGACTTTTCACTGCGGCAATCAAATACATGAATGAGCTGTGCCATTACGAGTGTAGCAAAGGCAACAGTTTGTGCATACTGCAACTGTGTTGGGTCGTTATGATAGACAACCATAAAGGACAACAAAGTTACAATCCCTATTAAGAAACCACGCGATACAACTTTCCAGCCTAACCCACGCGAAAAAACACCTTCATCTGGGCTGCGCGGCTTACGTTTCATCACATTTTCTTCTGGTCGGTCGAGTCCAAGTGCCATCGCTGGCAATCCATCTGTTACCAAATTAACCCATAGAATTTGGATAGGGATCAATGGAAGTGGAAGGGCTAAAACCATCGCAAACAACATCACCAAAATTTCGCCTACATTGGAAGCTAATAAGTAACGGACAAACTTCCGAATGTTTTCGTAAATATTTCTACCTTCAACTATCGCTGCCTTAATTGTTGCGAAGTTATCATCCAACAGAACTAGTGCAGATGCTTCTTTAGCAACATCTGTACCGGTTATTCCCATTGCCACTCCAATATCAGCTGCTTTAATGGCTGGAGCATCATTTACTCCATCACCCGTCATCGCAACAATATGGCCGCGATTTTGTAATGCTTTGACAATTTTCAGTTTATGCTCTGGCGATACCCTGGCGAAAACGGAAACATCATCAACGACTTCTTCCAATTCTTCGACAGACATTTGCGATAGGGCATTTCCATCAAGCACCTTACTCTTATTGGTTATGATTCCAAGTTGGGAGGCAATTGCTTTCGCTGTGATCACATGGTCACCGGTTATCATAACTGTTTTTATGCCTGCTTCCTTACATTCCTTGACCGCCTTTTTCACTTCCGGTCTTGGCGGGTCTATCATTCCTTGGATACCAATTAGGGTTAGATTCTTCTCTGCCTCATGCTCACTTAATATGACGGTGTTAGCCTGGATTGGTTTAAAGGCAATCGCAATCGTTCGAAGAGCCTGTGACGCAAGGCCGTTTATTGCCTCTTGTACTTTGGACTGTGTTTCTTTATTTAAAAATTGGGTTCTCTCGTCCCAAAGGACTGATTCACTAATTCCTAATAGGACATCTGGTGCCCCTTTGGTGACAATGAAATTCCGCCCCTGCTTGTCTTTTACATGGACACTCATCATTTTACGAGCAGAATCAAATGGGAATTCTTTAATAATTGTAAATTCATCTAATAATTTTGGACGATCAAAGCCTGCTTTCATGGCACTTACTAAAAGTGCTCCTTCAGTTGGATCTCCATCGAGAAAATAATCATCATCCCTGACAACTAAATCTGAATGGTTACATAACATCCCAAAAATCAGCATCTGCTGAAGTGCTTTTTCATCTTTAGGATTAATATTTCGTTCATTTCTATAAAAATTTCCTTGGGGTTGATAGCCGACCCCATCTACAGTCCAGGTTTGCCCCCCGCTCCAAAGGTGAGTAACGGTCATTTTGTTTTGCGTCATTGTTCCCGTTTTATCTGAACAAATGACCGATGCACAACCAAGTGTTTCAACCGCTGGAAGCTTCCTAACAATCGCATTTTTCTTAATCATTTTTTGGACACCAAGTGATAATGCTACTGTGACAATCGCTGGGAGACCTTCCGGAATGGCAGCAACAGCAAGTGAAACACCTGCTAAAAACATCTCATAGATGTCGTGTCCCCTTAAAACACCAACCACTACCACCAGAACAGTTAACAACAATGCGACAGTTATTAAAATTTTTCCCAATTGTTCTAAGCGCCGCTGTAATGGTGTTTCCTGAGTCTGTGCATTTTGAAGTAAATCTGCAATTTGCCCCATAGCTGTTTTCATTCCTGTTGCAATGACGACCCCAACACCGCTTCCCCTCGTGATCATTGTACCCATAAAGGCAATATTCTCCATGTCACCTATTCCAGGGTTTGGATTAGCTAATGATTCGGTATGTTTAGAAACAGGAACAGACTCACCGGTTAGGGCCGATTCTTCAATCTCTAAACTATTTGACTCAATTACCCTAACATCTGCACCAATTCGGTCTCCGCTAGTAAACTTCAAAACATCGCCAATAACAATTTCTTTCGATGGGATCTTGATCCACTGTCCATCCCGAAGCACTGAAACTTGTGGAGCAGATAATTCCTTTAAAGCCTGGAGTGATTTCTCCGCTCTTCTTTCTTGAAAGAAGCCGAGAAAGCCATTAATAATGACGATGGCGATAATCGCAATGGCATCAATGTATTCGCCAAGCAACCCAGATATCAGTGTAGCAGCAAGCAGCACTAAGACCATAAAATCCTTAAATTGACTAAAAAATAAGAGTAAAGCTGATTGCTTTTCTCCTTCGTCCAATTCATTTAGACCGTGCAGCTTCACCCGTTTTTTTACTTCTTCCTGCGATAATCCAGAAGAAAAGTCGGTTTCTAGGGCCTTTTCTACTTGATCTATCTTCATTTCATGGAATTTCATCCGACCATCTCACTTCCCCCTTTAAATGCCTATAAATACACACTCTTAAGAAAGCTTATTCAGGGTCGTCCCAAAAAATGCTATGATATAGTGAAAGTTAAAATAGATAATAAGTTAAAATAAGACAGTCTTTTTTTGGTAAGCTATAATTAATTCATATGAATGTAGTAAAGGATGTTTTCCATGTCATTTGATGGTTTATTTACAAAAGCAATGGTCGATGAACTTGTCCGTTCGTTAAAGGGTGGAAGGATTAATAAAGTTCATCAGCCCTATAAAAATGAAGTGATTCTCACCATTCGCGCCAATGGTGTAAATCAAAAACTGCTATTATCGGCGCACCCAAGCTATGCACGAGTTCAATTCACAGAAGAGGCATATGATAATCCAAGTGAGCCGCCAATGTTTTGTATGCTGCTCAGGAAACATATTGAGGGTTATATATTAGAGGATTTATATCAAAAAGAAACCGATCGGATGATTGTACTAGAAATTAAGGGACGGAATGAGATTGGGGATATTAGCTACAAGCAATTAATTATTGAAATTATGGGTAGACACAGCAATATTGTACTCGTTGATAAATCCCGGAATATCATTCTTGACAGCATCAAACATGTCTCCTTTGCAGTGAACAGCCACAGGGCGATTATGCCCGGACAGCCTTATGTTTTCCCTCCAGAACAGCATAAGCAAGATCCATTTCATTGTGATCAGGACGATCTATTAAGAAAGATTGATTACAATGCAGGGAAAATTGATCGCCAATTAGTTGAACAATTTGCTGGGATTTCACCACTATTCGCTAAGGAAGTAATATTCCAGAGTGGCCTTGCTAATCGTGCTACTGTCCCGGGAACGTTTATAAGTATGGTTAAAAAAGTTGCATCTGGTGATATTTTCCCCTCCATTATCTCGGCAGGCGGGAAGGACGCATTTTACTTATTTCCACTTGAGCATCTGAAAGGAGAAATAAAAACATATCCAACGTTAAGTGAAATGCTTGACCGCTTTTATTTTGGCAAAGCCGAAAGAGATCGGGTAAAGCAGCAAGGGAATGATATTGAACGATTTATTCATAATGAAAAAGAAAAGAATGAAAAGAAAATTGACAAACTGAACGTTACATTAAAAGAAGCTGAACGTGCGGAGCAATTTCAACGCTATGGGGAACTTTTAACAGCCAATTTATATGCAGCCAATAAAGGGATGCGTGAAATTGAAGTGCTCGATTATTATGATGAATTAGGTGGGACGATTATCATTCCACTAGACCCGCGGAAGACACCATCTGAAAATGCCCAAAAGTATTTTTCAAAATACCAGAAGGCAAAAAATGCAGTTGAAATTGTTATTGAGCAAATCGAGAAAGCCCAAGTTGAAGTTTCCTACTTTGATAATTTATTACAGCAAGTACAAGCTGCCTCCCCTAAAGATATTCAAGAAATTCGTGAAGAACTTGTGGAGGGCGGATATATTAGGGAACGGCAAAAGAAGAAACTGAAGAAGGCACAGAATGCCAAGCCTGTATTAGATCATTTTAAATCGAGCGATGGTACCGATATTATCGTTGGCAAAAATAATAAACAAAATGATTATTTAACCAATAAATTGGCAGCAAGGGATGAGATTTGGCTTCATACAAAAGATATCCCTGGCTCACACGTGGTAATTCGCAGCAAAGAACCATCTAGTGAAACGATTCGGGAAGCTGCCATTTTAGCCTCCTATTTTAGTAAGGCACGAAATTCCAGCTCTGTTCCTGTTGATTTTACAAAGGTTCGATTTGTAAAAAAACCTAGTGGGGCAAAGCCAGGATTTGTGATTTATGATAATCAGCAGACAATTTATGTCACGCCAGATGAGGAATTGGTACTTAAATTGAAGAAATAGTATGAAAAGAAGGCATCCACAAGGTCGTGGATGCCTTCTTTTTCTATTTATCAGCGTTAATTTCATTTTATCAGTGGAAATTCAATTTTATCAGCTTATCTCTGTTTCCAAAAACTTGTTGCTCCATTCAGCAGGGTTTTTGCTCCATAATAGGAGACTTTTCTGATCATCTCCCGTAACGATACCCTTAGAAATCGCTACTTCTATTAATGTTTCATAATCAGTCAGTGACTTACTCGTAATCTCGTTTTCCTGAAGCAGTTCTCTTCCCTTTTCAAGCCCATAGGTAAAAATGGAAACCACACCAAGTACATCACAACCTGCTTCCCTTAATGCTTGAACTGCTGTGATTACACTGCCGCCAGTTGAGATTAAATCTTCTACAACGACAACCTTTTGACCTGCCTCTGCTTTTCCTTCAATCTGATTGCCTTTACCGTGTCCTTTTGCTTTCGAACGAACGTAGCACATAGGAAGGTCCATTAAGTCACTGACCCATGCGGCATGAGGGATACCTGCGGTTGCTGTACCAGCAATAACTTCAGTTCCCGGAAAATTTTCTTCAATCAACTGCTGCAGCCCAGCAGCAATTGCTTTTCTTACCTCAGGATATGAAAGTGTTAAGCGATTATCACAATAGATTGGGGAACGAAGTCCTGATGCCCACGTAAATGGCTCCTCGGGCTTCAAGGCCACCGCATTGATGTCTAGTAATTTTTCTGCCATTAATTTTTTCATTGTGTTACTCCCTTCCATGCTTCCATCCATTGTTGATAACTTGTTAGCGGGTCTTGTGAACGGGTAATCGAGCGGCCAACAACAATCGCACTAACCCCCATTGTCCGTGCTGATTCAGGAGTTGTGATACGCTTTTGATCTCCTGCCTGATCTGAGGCCATCCGAATACCTGGACAAACCGTCAAAAACGATTGTCCGGCCTTTTCCTTAATCAAAGCAGCTTCCCATGCCGAGCAAACAACTCCATCTAAGCCTGCTTGTTTCGTTATAGAGGCATAATGAAGCACCGATTCCTTTAAGGAGACCGGAATAAGTTGTTCTTTTTGCATTTGTTCCTCTGATGTACTTGTTAATTGTGTTACTGCTATACAGTTAGGCCGTTTCCGTCCTGCAGGAGTACCTGCTTCTAAACCCTCCAGTGCTGCTCGCATCATGTCAATTCCACCTGCAGCATGAACATTTACCAAATCACACTCTAAACGTGCCAGACCCTTCATTGCACTTTTCACTGTATTTGGAATGTCATGAAGCTTTAAATCCAGGAAAATACGGTGACCTTGCTCTTTTAATTGATGAATAATCGAGGGGCCTACCTGGTAAAACAATTCCATCCCTACTTTTACAAAAAGCTCTTTACCAGCAAACGGCTTTAGAAATTGATTAACTTCGTTGACGCCGGGAAAATCAAGCGCGATGATTAGCGAGTTGTCCATGTTCCTTCCAGCTCCTTCCCGTACATTCACTGATGTGCTCAAATCCTAATTTTCCAAGCAGTTCAGGCAGTTCCTCAATGATCGTTGGACAAACAAATGGATCAACAAAATTGGCTGTGCCGACTGCGACCGCACTTGCTCCTGCATAAAAATACTCGATGACATCACTAGCCGTCTCAACACCACCCATACCGATGATTGGAATCCCGACCACCTGGCTGACTTCGTGAATCATCCGGATCGCCACTGGCTTAATTGCGGGTCCTGACAATCCACCGGTTCGATTGGCAAGAATCGGTTTGCCTGTTTTTAAATCAAGTCTCATTCCGATAAGAGTATTAATCATCGTCAATCCATCCGCACCACCTGCTTCAACAGCCTTTGCCATCTCAACGATATTTGTTACATTTGGCGACAGCTTCACATATACTGGTACCTCTGATACCTCTTTAACCTTACGGGTTAATTGTTTCGCTGTTTCAGGAATGGTTCCAAAAGCAATCCCGCCTGTTTTTACGTTTGGGCAGGAGATATTCAGTTCTAGCGCATGAACATTTGGAGCCTTTGAAATTTGACGGGCTACCTCTACGTAATCCTCTTCAAGTGATCCAGCCACATTTGCAATAATTGGGACATCGTACTGAGATAAAAAAGGAAGCTCTTCGCCAAGGACCTTTTCTAGTCCTGGATTTTGCAAGCCTATGGCATTTAACATGCCTGCAGAAGTTTCCGCAACACGTGGTGTTGCATTACCGAACCTTGGTTCTACTGTTGTCGCTTTAATCATAATGGCGCCAAGTACACTTAGATCATAGAACTGACTGTATTCTCTGCCAAATCCAAAACATCCAGATGCAGGCATGATTGGGTTTTTTAAGTTTAAGCCTGGTAATTCAACGTTTAAGCAACTCATATCAATACCTCCCCAGCTCGGAATACAGGACCATCACTGCAGACTTTTTTATAAGAAATTCCTGTCGGATCATCCTTCTTTTTACATACACACGCAAAGCAGGCACCGATGCCGCAGCCCATCCGTTCTTCTAACGATAAGAAAACTTTCTTATCTTGATAATTCTGCTCAATTGCTCTTAACATCGGAGTTGGTCCGCATGTATAGATACAATCAAACTGCAATTCTTTCATTACATCCGTCACAAAGCCCTTTCTACCATAAGAACCATCCACAGTTGCTACATAGGTTTCCCCATTTTTCGAAAATTCTTCTTCATAAAAAACAGCTGATACAGTCTGGAAGCCGAGCACATGGATGACTTTTACACCTTTTGCGACTAACTGATTTGACAGTTCATAAAGGGGAGGAACGCCAATTCCACCGCCGACAAGTAAGGCAGTATCTCCCATACTGACTTCTTCAACAGGAAAACCATTGCCTAGTGGACCAAGGATGTCGACATGCATCCCTGGTCGTAATTCTGATAGCATGGAAGTTCCTCTTCCATCTTTACGATAAATCATTGTTAAATTTTTCTGTTCATAATCGTACGAGGAAATACTAATTGGTCTGCGTAACAGTGGATCAAGGCCATTGGATACTTTAATATGGACAAATTGACCTGGCTCCGTTATTTGAGTAACTAACTCTCCTTCAATCGTCAGCTCATAGATATCTTCAGCTATTTCTTTTTGGCTGAGTACTTTGCATAACTCTTTTTGGATCATGCAAACACGGCCTCCTTTTTCATAGCGGCCATTGGTTCTGCTGAAAAATTCATCGATTCAATTACTTTTAAGATTGCATCAGCCGTGTCAAGTGAAGTTAAGCATGGAACTCCATTTTCAACAGCTTCGCGGCGAATTCTAAACCCGTCACGTTCAGGCTGTTTGCCTTTCGTTAAAGTATTAATAATGAACTGTGCCTCACCATGATGAATAACATCTAGTAATGTTTTACCCTCTGTACCAATTTTGCCGACAACCTTCACTCTTAGGCCTGCTTCTTCCAAGGCAGCCGCTGTTCCGCTTGTTGCCATTAAACCATAGCCGTTTGCAGAGAAACGTTTCGCAAGTTTTAAGGCTTCCTGCTTATCCTTATCTGCTACCGTAAACAATACGGTACCGAACTGCTGAATTTTCATACCTGAAGCAATTAAGCCTTTGTATAGGGCCTTTTCGAGGGTTACATCCTTACCCATGACTTCTCCAGTTGACTTCATTTCTGGCCCAAGCGTGATATCGACACTCTTCAGTTTGGCAAAAGAGAATACAGGAACCTTGACATATACTCCTTCTTTTTCAGTAACAAGACCTGGGATGTAGCCTTGGTGGAGAATCGATACTCCAAGAATCGCTTTTGTTGCGATTTTTGCCATTGGGATATTGGTAATTTTACTTAAGAATGGAACGGTACGACTCGATCTTGGATTTACTTCAAGTACGTATACTTGTTCACCCGCGAGCACATATTGAATATTTAGTAATCCAATAATATTTAACCCTTTCGCTAATTTCTCGGTATACTCCACAAGTGTTTGTTTCACTTTTTCACTGAGAGTTTGCGATGGGTAAACTGCAATCGAGTCACCTGAGTGGACTCCAGCTCGTTCGATATGTTCCATGATACCCGGGATTAGGACATTAGTGCCGTCACAGATGGCATCAACTTCAATTTCTTTCCCTGTTAAATATCGGTCAATCAAGACTGGATGCTCTGGATTCACTTTTACAGCGTTCTGCATATAGTAAAGAAGTTCTTCTTCATGATAAACAATTTCCATTGCTCTTCCACCAAGTACATAGGAAGGGCGGACAAGAACTGGATAACCGATATCTCTGGCGATCACAAGTGCCTGTTCTACTGACATAGCTGTTTTTCCTAATGGCTGTGGAATGTCTAATTGCACAAGTGCTTGTTCAAATTTATCACGGTTTTCAGCACGGTCTATGTCTTCTAAGCTTGTTCCTAGAATTTTCACGCCATTTTCTTCAAGTTTAGCCGCTAAGTTGATTGCGGTTTGTCCGCCAAACTGGACCACTACCCCCATTGGTTTCTCTAAGTCAATAATACTCATCACATCTTCAATGGTCAGTGGTTCGAAGTATAGCTTATCAGAAATACTGAAATCCGTTGATACTGTTTCTGGATTATTATTAATGATAATCGCTTCATAGCCTGCTTCTTTAATAGCCTTTACAGAGTGTACAGTCGCATAATCAAATTCAATGCCCTGGCCGATACGGATTGGACCGGATCCTAGAACAATGACACTATTTTTCTCTGTTACAATCGATTCGTTTTCATCTTCATATGTGCCATAGTAGTAAGGTGTTGCTGATTCAAATTCAGCTGCACAAGTGTCAACCATTTTATAAACTGGGATAATTCCGAGATTTTTTCTAGTAAGATAAATTTCTTTTTCAGTTGTATTCCAAAGCTGGGCGATCGTCTTATCCGTAAAGCCTTTTTGTTTTGCTTCAATGAAGATTTCTGTGTCAAACGGTTTGGCAGCAATTACTTTTTCAAGTTCGATAATTCCTTCCATTTTCTTCAAGAAGAATAAGTCGATTTTGCTCCATTCATGGATCGTCTCAATGGTTAATCCACGTTTTAACCCTTCTGCGATATAAAAGAGTCGTTCGTCTCCGGCTTTGCGAATCCGTTTCTCAAGTAAATCATCATTGATCTCTGCGGCGGCGTTTAATTCGAAATGATAAACCCCTGCCTCAAGGGAGCGGATTGCTTTCAAAAGAGATTCTTCAAATGTACGGCCGATCGCCATAATCTCTCCCGTTGCTTTCATTTGTGTCCCTAGGGAACGGTTACCTGATTCAAATTTGTCAAACGGCCATCTAGGTATTTTGGTTACGATATAATCTAGTGCCGGTTCAAAGCTTGCATAGGTTTTTCCTGTTACCGGATTTAACATTTCATCAAGTGTTAAGCCTACGGCGATTTTAGCTGCAAGCTTAGCAATCGGATAACCGGTTGCTTTTGACGCTAATGCCGAAGAACGGCTAACTCGTGGATTTACTTCAATAATATAGTAGTTGAAGCTGTATGGGTCTAATGCCAGCTGAACGTTACAGCCGCCTTCAATACCTAAGGCACGAATAATTTTTAATGAAACATTACGAAGCAGCTGGTATTCCCGATCGCTTAATGTCTGACTTGGTGCAACCACGATGGAATCACCAGTATGAACACCAACAGGATCGATGTTTTCCATATTACAAACCACAATGGCATTGTCATTTTTATCACGCATTACTTCGTATTCAATTTCCTTGAAACCAGCGATACTTTTTTCTAGCAGACATTGATTCACTGGGCTGTGTTTTAGTCCACTTGTAACAATTTCCTCGAGTTCCTCATCGGTATGACAGATACCTCCGCCTGTTCCTCCTAATGTAAACGCTGGTCGAACAATCACCGGGAAACCAATTTTTTCAACGAATGCTTTTGCCTCAGCTAATTCATGGATAATTTCGCTATCTGGAACTGGTTCGTTTAATTCATTCATAAGGCTTCGGAAAAGATCTCGGTCCTCTGCTTGGTTAATCGCTGAAAGTTTCGTACCAAGAATCTCTACTTCGCATTCAGCTAATACTCCGGATTTTGTTAACTCAACAGCCAGGTTAAGACCTGTTTGTCCGCCAAGTGTTGCAAGCAGCGCATCCGGACGTTCTTTACGAATGATTCTGCTGACGAATTCTACAGTCAAGGGCTCAATATAAACGGCATCCGCCATCTCTGTATCCGTCATGATGGTGGCCGGATTGGAGTTAACTAAAATAACACGGTAGCCTTCTTCTTTCAGAGCGATACATGCTTGGGCACCGGCATAGTCAAATTCTGCAGCCTGCCCAATGACAATTGGTCCTGAACCGATTACTAAAATGGAGTTGATATCTGTACGTTTAGGCATTTGCTGTAACCTCCTGTTTGTTCTTTTCCATCAAGTCAAGAAATTGATTGAATAAGCCGTTTGCGTCTTCTGGTCCTGGAGATGCTTCCGGATGATACTGAACTGTAAATGCTGGGTAATCCTGGTGTTTCAGTCCTTCGACTGTTCCGTCATTTACTGCAATGTGAGTAATTTCTAATCTTGTATTTTTAATGGATTCTTCCTCAACTGTATAGCCATGGTTTTGTGAAGTTATGGCAACTTTTCCTGTAGCAAGATCTTTAACAGGATGGTTGGAACCGCGATGACCGAACTTCATTTTTTCCGTATTAGCTCCGCATGCTAGGGCAAACAATTGATGACCTAAGCAAATTCCGAACAATGGTACCCTGCCTAATACTCCTTTTAACATATCAATCGCTTCTGGAACATCCTTTGGATCCCCAGGTCCATTTGAAAGCATGATTCCGTCTGGGCGCAACTGAAGGATTTCATCTGCTGTTGTATGATATGGGACAACGACCACATCACAATCCCGTTGGTTAAGTTCCCGTAAGATTCCGTGTTTCATTCCAAAATCGACTAGGACCACTCTCTTGCCGCGTCCTGGACTTGGGTAAGGATTTTTAGTAGAAACTTGTTTAACTTGGTTTGTTTGAAGCGGTGCTTTACGTAATTGAGCTAAAACCTCATTCGCATCCTTTTCAATGCTGCAGATAGCCCCTTTCAATGTTCCATATTGGCGGATAATCCGTGTTAATTTACGTGTATCAATCCCTGCAATCCCAGGAATCTTTTTCATGTCAAAGTATTCATCCAATGTATATTCATTTCTCCAGTTGGACGGGAAGTCTGCTGCTTCTTTTACAATCAATCCTTTAACAGCTGGATTGATGGATTCGAAATCGTCGCGGTTTATTCCGTAATTTCCGATTAGTGGATAGGTTAATGTCACAATCTGTCCGCAATAAGAAGGGTCAGATATAATCTCTTGATAGCCTGTCATCCCTGTATTAAAAACAACTTCACCAATTGTTTCCGTATCACTTCCAAAGCCTTTACCAATAAAAATGGTACCATCTTCTAATATAAGTTGTTTTTTCATACTAAGACACTCCCTTTTTCCCAAGCGATTTCTCCTTCAGCGATTGTCATTTCTGGCCAACCTTTACATTTCCAACCGCCAAATGGTGTATTTTTTCCTTTTGATAGGAATTCTTCTGTATTAATTTCACGTTCTTCTTCTAGGTTCAACAGTACTAAATCTGCTGGTGCTCCCACTTCGATTTTTCCGTATGGAAGTCCAAATGCTTCCGCTGGCTTAACGGTGAGGTAGTTGATTAACTCTTCAAGCGTCATAATTTCCTTTAGTACGAAGTGAGTATATAAAAGCGGGAAGGCTGTTTCGAGACCAACAATTCCGAATGGCGCAAGCGTCATTCCTTCTGCTTTTTCTTCTGCTGTATGTGGCGCATGATCTGTTGCAATGAAATCAATGGTTCCATCTAAGAGCCCTTCGATTAAGGCTTTGCGGTCTTCTGCAGCACGAAGCGGCGGATTCATTTTATAGTTTGCATCTAATCCTGGGATATCATCTTCAGATAATAATAAGTGATGAGGTGTTACCTCGGCTGTTACTTTTATTCCTGCCCGTTTAGCATCTCTAACTACCCGGACTGATTCTTTTGTACTGATATGGCAGACATGGTAATGACAGTCTGCTGCTTCAGCTAAGAGTACATCCCTAGCAATTTGAACGGATTCACATATAGATGGAATTCCATTTAATCCATGCTTCTTCGCAAATGTTCCATCATGGACAGACCCCTTGTTAATTAATGTGTTTTCTTCACAGTGAGCGACTATTGCCATATCAAGTGCCGCCGCTTTACGCATTGCTTCAAGCATCATCGCAGCTGACTGCACACCTACTCCGTCATCCGTAAAGGCAAATGCGCCACTAGCTTTCAAGCCCTCAAAATCCGTTAACTCCTGACCCAACTGGCGGATTGTGATGGACGCATACGGCAATACCCTAACCTTCGCTGTATCCTTAATGCGCTTTTGTAAGTCCTCCATGTTGTTAATGGTGTCAGGCACCGGTCTTGTGTTAGGCATGTTGGCAATAGTGGTAAATCCGCCTCTTGCTGCGGCGGCTGTTCCGGTTGCGATGGTTTCCTTTTTTTCTCCACCTGGTTCACGGAGGTGGACATGCAGGTCGATAAAGCCTGGTGCCACTAATTTTCCTTCCGCGTCGACGGTCCGATCCACAACCGCAGTGATTTGTGTTTCAATTTTTGTAATCTTTCCATCTTCTATTAATAGATCAGCCTGTTTCTTTTCTCCCTTAGATGCTATGTAACATGCGTTCTGAATAAGTATTTTCATGTTGTTTTCCTCCTTCAAGATTTTCGATTGATCTCTTGATTGCTGCCATTCTTACATACACACCGTTTTCCATTTGCTTAAAGATTCTTGATCGCTTGCACTCGACAAGACTATCTGCTATTTCTACATTTCTATTTACAGGAGCAGGATGCATGATGATGCTCCCCTGCTTCATCATCTTTTCTCTTTCAATCGTAAGACCATATTGCTTGTGGTATTCATTTGCCGTAAAACTGCTCTTTTGTTGATGCCGTTCATGTTGTACACGGAGAAGCATGACGACATCTGCTTCTTGGATGGCCAAATCAATCGGCCTATACCTCGATATATCCGTGCTCCGAGTATCGAACCATTCTTCTGGACCGGAAAAAGTCACTTCTGCACCCAGCCTTGTTAAAACATCGGCATTGGAACGTGCCACCCTACTGTGACGAATGTCACCGATAATAGAAATTTTCAAGCCTGCGAATTGGTCAAACTCCTGCTGGATCGTCAGTAGATCAAGAAGTGATTGTGTCGGATGATGCCCGCACCCATCCCCGCCATTAATGATTGGCGTGTTAACTTTTCCGACCAATTCATCAAAATAGCGGTCCTGACCGTGTCGAATGACAATGGAATTGACACCAATGGATTCTAATGTTTTTACTGTATCGTAAAGTGTTTCCCCTTTTTGGACACTTGAAGTAAGCACTTCAAACGGAATTACCTCTAATCCTAATCTTCTTTGGGCCACTTCAAAGCTGCTCTTTGTTCTTGTGCTCGGTTCAAAAAATAGATTGGCAGTAAACATTTGTCTGTCCGGACGCCATTGCATTCCGTTTTTAAAGTTATGAGCATCTGTTAAGATTTGATAAATCTCTTCCACCTTTAATTCGTTCGTGGTTAGTAAATGATTTAACATCCATCATCCGCCTCTCTCATTTTGGATAAAAAACACCCTGACCAGAAGTCAAGGGTGCAAGAAATACAAACTTAATCCATGCGTTATCATACATGGTACTAAGCTTACACCCTTATAAACCTCTCTGGATTTCTTTAAAGAGTTGAAACTTATTTATGCAGTTTTCCGTTTATCAGTGGATTCCTCCAGCATATTTTCATCCGCTGGTTCTCTTCCAGGAAGAATGAGGTTTAACAATACACCGCAAATAGCTGCTAGGGCCATCCCCTGGATTTGTAATGATTCTGATACTTTTATCACTGCTCCACCAATGCCAACTACCAAGATGACAGATGAAATGACTAGGTTACGCTTGTTACCAAAATCAATTTTGCTATCCACCAGCATTCGTAAACCAGAGGAAGCAATGATTCCGAAAAGAAGGATTGAAACGCCGCCCATTACCGGTGTTGGAATGGTGCTGATTAAAGCAGTTATTTTTCCAATAAAGCCAAAGATGATGGCGAAGATTGCTGCACCAGCAATGACATACACACTATAAATTCGAGTAATTGCAAGGACACCGATGTTTTCACCATAAGTGGTTTTTGGCGGTCCGCCAATCAGAGCGGAAATCATCGTTGCTGTTCCATCCCCTAGGATTGAGCGGTGTAAGCCCGGTTCTTTAATATAATCCCGGCCGACTACCTTACTTAGCACCAACTGATGTCCGATGTGCTCTGATAATGTTACAATTGCAACTGGGACCATTAACAAGACTAAATCCCAAGTGAATTTTACTTTATAACTTACAAACGGAATGATAAATTCAGGCATTTCAAACCATTTAGCCTCTAAAACTGGTTTAAAATCGACCACTCCAACCACTAGTGCGTAGATATATCCGACAATAATCCCTGCTAAGATTGGGATCATACTTAACATTTTTTTTGCATATATCGAAAAGATAATTGTTGCTATTAGCGTGACAAGGGCTACCGAAAAATGAAGCATGCTGTATTTTCCACTCACAGGATTATTCATCGCCATATTCACAGCAGTTCCAGATAGAGCTAATCCGATGACAATAATAACTGGTCCAACAACAATTGGCGGGAGAAGATTCATAATCCAGCGATGACCTGCCTTGCTGATGATTAGTGAAACCAGTCCGTATACAAGTCCTGCGATGAATGTACCGACCATGGCACCGCCTGGTCCCCCAGCTGCTTTAGCGGCAATTACAGGTGCAATAAAGGCAAAGGATGAGCCCAAGTAAGCTGGAACTTGGAATTTAGTTATTAATAGAAAGGCTAATGTGCCAAGTCCACTTGATATAAGTGCAATCGCCGGGCTTAATCCAACAAGGTATGGTACCAATATTGTGGCTCCAAACATGGCGAATAAGTGCTGTAAACTTAATGTAATCCATTGGAAGGGTTTAGGAATCTCTTTTACGTCTAGGATAGGTTTATTGTTCATTATGAATTCCCCCATTTTGCTATATTGCTTTTCTTTAGTATCTTATTTTTTTCATAAAAAAAACCTCTTTGTCCGTGAGGGTACAAAGAGGGTATGGACATGCCTAAATAAGTATATTTCGGCATATTCCCCTTTGTTAGCCTCACAGGACTACTTTTAAAAGGGTAACTATTTATTTTTCAAAAATACTGACTTGATCGACCTGATCCACATCTGCTAATTGAACAACAATTTTTTCCTCACTTGAGGTAGGAATGTTTTTTCCCACATAGTCTGCTCGGATGGGAAGTTCCCGGTGTCCGCGGTCCACTAAAACCGCCAGTTGAATGACCGCAGGTCGTCCTATATCCATTAAGGCATCCAGTCCAGCTCTGACTGTTCTCCCCGTATAGAGAACATCATCAACCAGTATCACTTTTTTATTATTTATCCCCACCGGAATATCAGATCCTTTAACCAGTGGTTCTTGATTATCAGTTTTCTTTGTTAAATCGTCTCGATAAAGGGTAATATCTAACTCCCCAACAGCTATTGCTTTCCCCTCAATTTCTTCAATTTTGGCTGCAAGTCGATTAGCCAAATATATGCCCCTCGTTCGAATACCAACCAAAATACAATCATCTATACCTTTGTTTTTTTCAATAATTTGATGGGCGATTCTTGTCAGGGCCCTGCCAATAGATTGTTCATCAAGGACAACTGCTTTTTGGTTCATACTACACCTTCTTCTTTTGTAAAAATAAAAAACCTCTCACCCAATTTTGGCGAGAGGTCAACAAGTTAATTTACAGATATTGGGTACAGTTCCCCCATTATCTTAACCGTTTCCTTCTCAGCCTCACGGGACTGATTTAAAGGCTTATTAAGCTAAAATCATCTTACTTGAAATCACCGACTATGTCAACGATTATTTCGAAGCTGATTGAGTAATGACTCGATATCTTCTGGCAGTGGTGCTTCAAATTCTAGATATTCGTTTGTTCTAGGGTGGTTAAAACCAAGCACACCTGCATGTAATGCTTGTCCGTTTATATCGAGTGTCTTTTTCGGTCCATATTTTGGATCTCCAGCAAGCGGGTAGCCAATATATTTCATATGAACACGAATTTGGTGTGTTCTGCCGGTTTCTAATTGACATTCTACGAATGTAAAATCTTTATAGCGTTCAAGCACATGAAAGTGTGTGACCGCATGTTTGCCATGATCAACGACGGTCATGCTTTGCCGGTCTTTAGTATCCCTGCCAAGTGGAGCATCAACAGTTCCAAAATCATGGGGAATGACTCCATGTACAATCGCTTTATATTTACGGGTAACGGATTTGGCCACTAACTGATTGACAAGACTCTCGTGAGCCAAATCATTTTTAGCTACCATTAATAAGCCGGACGTATCCTTATCGATTCGATGAACAATACCAGGTCTTAACACACCGTTAATCCCTGATAAATCCTTACAGTGAAACATTAATCCATTGACCAATGTTCCTGACATGTGACCCGGTGCGGGGTGAACGACCATACCCCTCGGCTTATTTACCACCAAAACGTCACTGTCTTCATAGTAAATGTCTAAATTAAGATCTTCTGGGACCACATCTAACTCTTCAGGGTCCGGTATCGTAATTTCAATTTGATCGTTCAAGCTACATTTATAATTTGTTTTAATTTGTTGTCCGTTCACCGTAATATTGCCTTCTTTAATCCATTGCTGTACTTGAGTTCTTGACCATTCCTCATCAAGACCAGAGATCACCTTATCAATTCGATCCCCTTTTTGCTCCTCAAGAATGATGTGTTCCATTTTCTCCATATGATTTCTCCTTTGTTTCTCTCTCTTCTAGCAACATTTGAATCATTAACAAGATGACCCCAATAACTAACGCTGAATCCGCGATGTTAAAGACAGGGAAATTATAGCCAAAAACATACGTATGAATGAAATCAACAACTTCCTTGCGAATGACACGGTCAATAAAGTTTCCAATCGCTCCTCCAAGCATTAATGCCAAAGATACACCAAGCATCCATTTCCCTCTTGCAGCTTTGTACAGATAATACATAATGCCGACGATAACAATTATCGTAATAACGTAAAATAGCCACATTTGTCCTTGTAATATTCCCCACGCCGCACCACGATTTCGATGGGAAGTAATATAGAAAATATTATCAATGATAGGAATACTTTCTCCTAGATACATTTTGCTTACAATAAGCCATTTCGTAATTTGATCTAATAAAATAACAAAAAGTGCGATTAAGTAATAAAACACTAAGAAATACCCCCACATCAACCTAGACTAAACTAATCAGTCTAGAAGCTTTCGCTTATCATACTTCTTAAGCATTTTAGCACACTTTATCGCGAAACGAAAATGTAACTTGATGAAAATGATTAGTAAATCGGTTTTTTGTAATAATGCAGTAAGTACTCTGAATCCTTTACTGACTTTATAGTAGGAATCATCTGTAATAATTCATTAGGCAAAAATTCTCCAGAGATTTCGCATTGCCCAAAGTTTCCATTTTCAAGTTTTCGAATTGCTGTATTAATATCTGATAATTCCTCTTCTAAGACGGCAGTAAACCAATCCTGCTTTGGTTTGTTTTTTAACGAATATTCAATTTCTTCTTTCGTATGACGGAGTTCCAAAAACAGCTGTTCCTGCGTGGCATTCATAGTTGTTACCTCCGTGTTTTATTTGTCTTATTATTTCCGCCAAGCAAATAACCGACTCGGAAAAACATTTGACAACAACTACAACAATTAACGGAGAAGGAAAAATTTAAAAGCCCTATGCATTAGCACAGGGCTTTCAGATTAATTATGAGTATAGTTAGCTTTTACTACTTCAGCACAACGTGGGCAAAGTGTTGGGTGTTCTGGATCTTGACCTACTTCTGGTGTTACAATCCAGCAACGCTCACATGTTTCACCCTCGGCTTTAGTTATAACAATAGCCGCAGTTTCTAATTTAATTGCATTATCAGGGGCTTCCTCATAGGTTCCTGCCACTTCAAAGCCTGAGATAATAAAGAGCTGTTTCATATTTTCTTCAATTGAGTCTAATAACGCTTTTGATTTTTCATTAACATAAAGTGTAACTTTGGCAGTTAACGACTTCCCAATCACTTTTTGATTACGTGCTTCCTCAAGTGCCTTTAACACATCATCACGAAGAATCATAAATTCAGTCCACTTTTCATCTAAAGCTTGAGCATTTGGTAGTTCCTGATACTCAGGTAGATCTGTTAACTGGACACTTTCTTCGGTTGCATCAGGGATAAAATTCCACACTTCATCCGCAGTGTGTGAAAGAATTGGTGAAACTAATTTTGTTAAAGCAAGCAGCGATTCGTATAACACCGTCTGGATTGCACGTCGCTCATGATTATCTGTCGCTTCAATATAAAGAACATCTTTCGCAAAATCCAAATAAAATGAACTTAAATCAAGAGTACAGAAATTATTTATCG
The DNA here is from genome assembly GCF_042136325.1 of Neobacillus sp. KR4-4. Classification (NCBI taxonomy): domain Bacteria; kingdom Bacillati; phylum Bacillota; class Bacilli; order Caryophanales; family Bacillaceae; genus Neobacillus; species Neobacillus sp. KR4-4. Next base: position 130,517 of record NZ_JBHHJU010000003.1, on the reverse strand, counting down.
CATGATAGATGCCTGCGAATTCATAGTTTTCATAGGCATTGCGAACATTTTTAATCAACTTATTTAATTTAACGAGCATAAATTGGTCGACTTCACGGAGATCTTCATATCGCACTTTATTTGCTGGAGTAAAATCAGCTAAATTTCCTAATAAGAAACGGAAGGTGTTACGAATTTTCCGATAAACCTCTGCGACCTGCTTTAAGATTGCGTCTGAAACACGAACATCCGCTTGATAATCAACTGAAGCAACCCAAAGGCGTAAAATATCTGCACCTAACTGATTCATGACTTTCGCAGGGATAACGACATTTCCGATGGACTTACTCATCTTCCTGCCTTCTCCATCAAGCGCAAACCCGTGGCTTAATACTCCTTTATATGGTGCCTCACCTGTCACGGCTACAGCAGTAGATAATGACGAGTTAAACCAGCCTCGATACTGGTCCGATCCTTCAAGATACAGATCAGCTGGACGAACTAAATCATCTCTTTCAAGCAAAACAGCTTGATGGGAAGATCCTGAATCAAACCACACATCCATGATATCTGTTTCCTTAGTAAATATACCATTTGGACTTCCTGGGTGGGTAAAGCCGGCAGGTAGTAATTCTTTTGCCTCACGTTCAAACCATACATTCGAACCAAATTCACGGAATAAATCTGAAACATGATTAATCGTTTCATCTGTAATGATTTCTTCGCCAGTTTCTGCATAGAAAACAGGAATTGGTACTCCCCAGACACGTTGACGAGAAATACACCAGTCACCGCGGTCACGAACCATATTAAATAATCGCGTTTCACCCCAAGCAGGAATCCATTTTGTTTCCTTGACTGCATCTAGTAATTCATTACGGAAATCTTTAATAGATGCAAACCATTGTGCTGTCGCTCGATAGATTACCGGTTTCTTCGTTCTCCAATCGTGTGGATAAGAATGGGTAATAAACGAAAGTTTGAGCAATGCACCTGCATCTTCTAATGCTTGTGTGATTGGTTTATTAGCTTTATCGTAAAATAACCCTTCAAAACCTGGCGCTTCACTCGTCATCACACCTTTATCATCAACAGGGCATAGGACATCTAAACCATATTTTTGGCCTACGTAAAAGTCATCTTCCCCGTGACCTGGTGCTGTGTGGACACAGCCAGTACCTGCATCTGTTGTTACATGTTCTCCTAACATCACCAATGAATCCCGGCCATAAAGCGGATGGACAGTTAAAATATTCTCTAAATCATTTCCTTTTACCTTTTTAACAACGGTTAATTCTTCCCAGCCAATTTCCTTCGAAACAGATTCGAGAAGAGCCTCAGCAACTAGATATTTGTTTCCATTTGCTTCAACCACAACATATGTTAGGTCCGGATGTACAGAAATACCTAAGTTCGCCGGAATTGTCCAAGGAGTTGTTGTCCAGATAATAATTTGGGTATCTGCATCTAGTACACCTTTTCCATCCTTCACCTTAAAGCCTACATAAATCGAAGCGGATTTTTTGTCTTGGTATTCAATCTCTGCTTCAGCAAGTGCAGATTCACTTGATGGTGACCAATAGACAGGCTTAAGTCCTTTATAAATATAACCTTTCTTAGCCATTTCACCGAAGACTTTAATTTGCTGTGCTTCATAGGCGGGCTTTAAGGTAATATAAGGGTTTTCCCAGTCACCGCGGACACCCAGACGTTTAAATTGTTCACGCTGATTGTCAATTTGCTCGAGTGCATACTTAGTACAAAGTTGACGGAATTCTGCAACCGTCATTTCTTTACGTTTCACACCTTTATTCGTTAACGCTTGCTCGATTGGTAGACCATGTGTATCCCAGCCTGGTACGTATGGTGCATGGAAACCGCTCATGGATTTATAGCGGACAATCATATCTTTTAAAATTTTATTAAGGGCATGCCCCATATGGATGTCACCATTGGCATATGGAGGACCATCATGTAATACAAACATCGGACGTCCTTTAGTCCGTTCTTGAACTTTTTTGTAAATATTCAACTCTTCCCATTTTGCCTGAATCTCAGGCTCTCTTTGTGGAAGATTGCCACGCATCGGAAATTCAGTTTGCGGCATTAATAACGTATTTTTATACTCCATTTTTTCTTCCTCCTGTAATCCTCTTCATATAACAGAATAGCCAATAGACAAATAAAAAAACCCTCTCATCCCAAAATAGGGACGAGAAGGTTTTATTCCCGCGGTACCACCCTGATAGATAGTTCGAATCAAATCGACTATCCTCTTTAGCATTCGTAACGTGAATAACACGCCTAAGCCTACTAGCCTTAAATTAGGAAGTTCAGCTTTGGAACTCAAGGGTGATCTTCAATTTTTCAACTTTACCAGGCTTCCACCACCCCTGACTCGCTAAAAAAGTCCTAGAAAAATTATACTGTCCCTATCATCGTCATTGACCATTCTTTATAACTGTTAAGAAATTATATGCTATAAAAACGCTTTTCGTCAAGCTAATGAATCTTCTTCTTCATGAACTTTTAGTTCTGTTGCATCTACCTCATATTCTAATAAGTGATCCCAATCATCGGTATTTAACATATCAAGCTGGGCCTCAATCAACATTTTAAAACGTGTACGGAATACTTTTGACTGCTTTTTTAAATCCTCGATTTCAAGAGCAATCTTTCTTGCTTTTGAAAGTGATTCATTGACAATCCGATCCGCATTTTTTTCCGCTTCCTTAATAATCAACTTTGCTTCCTTTTGAGCATTCCTTTTAACATCCTCACCCGCTTCTTGCGCAATGATGATTGATTTATTTAAAGTTTCTTCAATCGTAACAAAGTGACCAAGTCGCTCATTCATATCATTCAAGCGTTCTTCCAATTCTTTTTTTTCTCTAAGTACTAATTCATAATCCTTGATAACCTGGTCGAGAAACTCGTTTACCTCATCCTCATCATATCCTCTAAAACCCTTATTAAACTCCTTATTGTGAATATCCAACGGTGTTAACGGCATGAATGCCACCTCCATACAATCTCTAATTCTATATGTATATGCAAGAATTCGACATCATTCATCGAATTTCCTTCTTTATTTTTGTACTTATTTTTGTTTTCCGACATTTAGTCGCCATTTTTCTTTTTTTGTTTTCCCTTCAATGGCAAGAATTTTTGCTCGGCCACTACCTCTAACAGAAATCATATCACCCACACCGCATTCAAATGATGGATTTTCAATTAATGTCCAATTCACCTTCACGAGTCCCTGTTGAATAAAGAGTTGGGATTTCTGCCGTGACACATGATAAATTCCTGAAATAACAGTATCAAGCCTCAAAGAAGATATCGTTAAATCACTTTCCACCAATTTTTCATTGGTGGAAAGTGCATTTTCTATATCTGTTTCAGTTAGTTTTACGCCTGCCCTGCCAATGGTTTCAACGTTACTTAATATATAGTCGCTAATATCCTTTGCAGCATAAAATTGGCAATTCCCATCTATAATGATGATATCCCCAAATTTCCCCCGCTTTAGGCCTAAGGACATAAGCGTACCCAATACCTGTCGGTGTTCGATTGTAACAAACTTGGTTGGATAATGGATGTTGAAAAGGCTTATTTGAAATTCATCATGATTAATCGAAGTTAGATAATCTGGAAAAATTAAGGCTCTTTTTCGTTCTACATCCGTGCCGCCGCCAAAAAGTTTATATTTTACATCACCATTTTCACCAATTAACATTTTAAGAATATGCTGTTCTCTTGGATCAAGGAAATCAGTTAATTTAGGAGTATATTGTGTGTCTACATAATTCTTCCAATTTAACACCTGATCAATAAATTCTCGCTCTTCTGGACGAAAGTGCTGATAAATATTCATAATTCAATACACAACCTAGATTCAATATTCTTAAGAAACAAGAAAACGATAGACACTGGATAATCCACTTTGCGCAAAATTAAGAACAAGAAAGGCAACGATTGGAGAGATGTCCATCATACCAATCGGTGGAATGATTCGTCTAAATGGCTCTAAATATGGTTCACAAATCCTCGCAAAAAATTGTCCAATAGATGACTCTCTAGCGTTTGGGAACCAAGACATTAAAATATATATAATTAAGGCATACGAATAAAGTTGTATTAGCTTCTGTAATAAACTAAAAACCAGTGCCATTAAGCATTACCACCTCGTATTTTGATTTTCAAAGTCAGGAATAAGTTCTGATATATTTCCTGAAACCTCAACATTATCGGGTGTACATAAGAATATACTAAAACCAATCTTTTGAATGTCTCCACCAATTGCATAAACAGCGCCACTGAGAAAATCGACAATTTGTCTGCCCTGATCACTATCAATTCGCTGCAAGTTCACGACCACTGCGCGGCGGCTTTTTAAATGATCAGCAATTTCAGTTGACTCAGAATAAGAGCGTGGCTCAACTAAAATTACTTTGGATGACTTTGTGGAATTGGCAGCCTTTTGCACGGTTTGCAAGCTGACGACGTTTTGGTTCTTTACCACTGGTTGTTGCTTTTGTTTTACAGGAAGTGGTTCAACTACTTCTGGATAATCAACTTTGTTATCATCATATTCATCATCCAAAAAGAAAAATGTTTTTAATTTCGATTTAATCGTCATGATTTTCTCTCCTAACCATCTTCACCAACAAGCGCAGTGCCTATTCTTACCATTGTAGCCCCTTCTTCAATAGCAATTTCAAAATCATTTGACATGCCCATCGAAAGTTCGGTGCAAGGAGCATAATCCAAATTTAAGGCTTGGACTTGTTTACGAAGTTCACTTAATTTATGAAAACATTCACGTATTTGCGATTCATTATCAGTAAGTGGAGCCATTGTCATTAAACCTTCAACACTGATGTGTTCAAACTTACGAAGTGATTCAATAAAAGTCAGTACTTCTTCAGCAGGTAAGCCATGCTTGGATTCTTCTCCAGAGACATTAACTTGGACCAAGCATTTTACCTTACGCTCTGCCCGTTTATTAATTTCTTCTGCAAGAGAAATCCTGTCCAAAGAATGGATATACTCAACAATATTAACAATATTCTTTACTTTTCGTGTTTGAAGTGAACCGATATAATGCCAAACAGGCTTGTCCCTAAGTTCTTCCCACTTCCTGAGGAGTCCCTCATCCCGATTCTCACCTAAATTTATTATTCCTGCTTGTAGTGCTTCATTTGCTCTCTCAGTACTAACGTATTTCGTAACCGCTATCACCCTGACTTCTTCAGGGTTTCGCTTGACTCGAAGGCAGGCCTCAATGATTTGTTGTTTTATTATTTCGTATTTTGCTTCTACCATCATAAACGTTCCGTAGTCTCCTTCCAGCCTATAAAAGTTAACATTCTTCCTGTTTTCCCTTGGTCACGACGGTGGGAAAAAAACTCTTTATCACAACTAGAACAAAAGTTTGTCAACTGGATATTCGTATTCGGCACACCAGACTTTATTAATATTTGTCTATTTACCTCACGTAAATCTAAGGAATATTGGCCTTCTTTAATTAAATTATAGGGTAAAATTTCGACATCTTCTAGTGTATTTTCGACCAAGTTTATCACATACTTATCAACAATATAACATTTTTCACAGATGGATGGGCCAATTGTAACTAGAATCTGTTCTGGGTTAATTCCTTCTCTTTTCCACGCAATGATCATTTCCCTTGCAATTTGACCTACAGTCCCTTTCCAGCCAGCATGGGCTACACCAATCATTTTTGATTCAGGAGCAATAAAAAAAAGAGGGACACAGTCGGCATAGCAGAGTGTTAACAAGACGCCCTCCTCATTCGTATAAAAACCATCTGTATCTTTAATAGCATTTTCATAGGAATTGGATCCTTTGCCACGGTCAAGTTTAGAAATTTTTTTTAGATGAATTCCATGTGTTTGTTCAGCTCCGACCCAGGACTTTAGTGGAAATGTGAGCAGGTCTGAAACTTTTTCTCGGTTGGAACAAACATCGCTTTGAATATCACCAACGTGAAAACCAAGGTTAAGGGATTTGTAATCGCCTTTGCTTACCCCGCCCTTATTAGTGGTTATTCCTGCAACTAAACCTGGATATTTGCTTACCCAATTTTCAATAGTTAAAAAGGATTGATTTTTTAAAACAAAGGGTTCCATATTCATACCTCTTATGTTTTTTCTATAGTTTACCATGAAAAGAAAATTTGGTCACCGCAAAAACAAGAGTTAAACTTCTGCTTCTTCCGTTATATTTTCTGCACTGCCTTTATGTCTAACCAAAATGACATCTTGACCTATTTTTAAAATATTCTTCCAAGGAATAACTACGTCGTCATCTTTACCAAAAAAGCCAAGTACTCTTCCGCTGCCGCTAATCACGACTGCTTCAATCTTTCCTGTTGTTAAATTTATCTCAATATCACCAATATTCCCCAGCCTCTTTCCATCTGCTACATTCACCACATCTTTAATTTGGAACTCAGAAATTTTTACCATCTCACTCACTCCCGGTTTTATTTCTATAAAATATATGTTTACTCAATGACATTTAGAAAAAGGAATAAAAATAAAGCTGCCCTAAGGACAGCCTAACTTTGGATATTTTTATTCATTTGTCTTATCGCAGCTTTTTCTAAACGAGAAACTTGTGCTTGGGAAATCCCAATTTCATCTGCGACTTCCATTTGTGTTTTTCCTTGAAAGAATCGTTTTCGTAAAATTAACTTTTCGCGATCATTTAGCCTGCGCATTCCTTCTTTTAATGCAATTTCTTCGATCCAATGGATATCTTTATTTTTTTCATCGCTTAATTGATCCATTACATAAATAGGGTCGCCGCCATCATTATAAATTGGCTCGAAAAGAGACACTGGGTCCTGAATGGCATCAAGGGCGAAAACGATTTCTTCATGTGGAACTTCTAAGACCTTCGCAATTTCTTCCGCGGTTGGTTCCCTTGAAGTTTCGCTCATCAATCGCTCTCTTACCTGTAGGGCTTTATAAGCAATATCCCTCAAAGATCTAGAAACACGAATTGGATTATTGTCACGCAAGTACCTTCGAATTTCACCAATAATCATTGGAACCGCATAGGTTGAAAACTTTACGTTTTGGCCCAAATCAAAGTTATCGATAGATTTCATCAGCCCAATACAGCCAACTTGAAACAAGTCGTCAACAAACTCGCCTCTATTGTTAAAACGTTGAATGACACTTAATACGAGTCGTAAATTACCGTTGACGAGCTTTTCTCTGGCATAAATATCGCCCTCTTGCATTTGCTTGAAGAGTATTCTCATTTCTTCGTTTTTTAGGACAGGAAGTTTTGCTGTGTCCACACCGCAAATTTCAACTTTATTTCGAGTCAATCCTTTTCCCTCCTCACAGGAGTTGCTGTACAAAAAACAGTATCTCCTTGAGAAGGAAAAATATGCACTTATCCACGATGGTGGACAAGTGCATATTTGTCGAAAAATGCAATTAAGTCACGAAAATCATAGGTTTTTAATGGAAAAAATTTTTTCTTCTTTACACCATTTTATTAAATTCTTTTCGCAGCCTTTTTATAATTCTTTTTTCTAAGCGGGAAATATAAGATTGGGATATTCCCAGCATGTCAGCTACGTCTTTTTGGGTTTTTTCTTCTCCATTTGTAAGACCAAACCGGAGTTCCATAATTTGTTTTTCACGGTCAGTTAGTTGATGAAGTGCTTTTGTCAGGAGCTTTCGGTCTACATTGGCCTCTAAGTCCTTTGTAATAATATCATCATCCGTCCCTAAAACATCAGATAATAATAGTTCATTCCCATCCCAATCAATGTTTAAGGGTTCATCAAAGGATACTTCTGACCTGATTTTATTATTGCGCCTTAAGTACATGAGAATCTCATTTTCGATACAACGTGAGGCATATGTAGCAAGTTTTATTTTTTTCTCAGGATTAAAGGTATTGACGGCTTTAATTAATCCAATAGTTCCGATACTAATTAAATCTTCGATATTAATCCCGGTATTCTCGAATTTTCTAGCAATGTATACAACAAGACGAAGATTTCGTTCAATTAATATTGACCTAGCTGCTTTATCACCACCAGGTAATTTTTTCAGCAGCATCTCTTCTTCATCTTTGCTTAAAGGAGGCGGCAAGGCCTCACTACCACCAATATAATAAACTTCATCTGTTTTTAAACCCAATTTCATTAATAGTTTATACCAGTAATAGGATAGGCGAAGCCTCCATTTTTTCATATGTGTTCCTCCTTCTAAAATATGTTTTTCTGAGTATAGTAATACTAACTCACCTTAATGGTTTTCATTTGCTGCCTAGGACCTGTGAGCATCTTTGGATGAACAATACATTGAAAGGCATCTTCACTTGAGAGTTGCTTTGTTGTAAAGGAAACAAGACCTTTTTCACATAAATATTGAGTATCTTTATGTTCAATAAAAATGTTTTCTGGCTTTACCGCAATAATTAGTTGATGCTCTTGTCCAATCACACGAGTAGGTATAATTCTGATCCTATTTTGCCATTCATCTGGAAGGTCTCCACTGCTATTGATAAGTAATTCTGGGTCTTCTGCAAGCTTTCTTATTGATTCTGAAATTGTTTCTAGTTGGTTTTTAATGGAAACAAACATCACAGGAAGCTTTGATAATGGATCATAAAGTTGATTCCCGCTATCCACTAATCCTTTAAAGGTAAGTGTTTCGTTATTTATATTGATTCTGACTTTAACAATTTGATCAAATTGTATTTTTGTCATCTCCATGCTTTCAACATTTTTCCTTGAGAAGTGCCAAGCAACGGGAAATCCAATTAGAACGAATAGCCAGCTTATCGGATCTCCAAACCCTTTTGTACTGGACACAAGGACCTTGGTTGTTAGCTCAGAATCATACTGTATAAAATAATGGGCCCCCATTAATGCTCCGCCGATTAAAAAGGTGGACACATAAAGTGTCATTAACGCCTTAAAGAAAAAAGACATCCGCTTATATCCAAAGGTTATTAACACCATGAGGATTGAAAATATGAATTTTGATATGGGATGGCTTGTATAGACATTTAATGGCGTAAATGATAATAAAATTATCAAGGAACCAATAAATCCTCCGGCAGCTAGTCTCCCTATTTTAATCTCTCTTTTTAGAAAAATAGCTGTTAAATATAGAAGCAGACTATCAAATAATAAATTTAGAGCCCAGATCACATCTAAATAAATAGTTACCAGCTTCCTCTCTATAGATTTATCAGCTTTTCCTTTCTGTTTACGAAAAAGTATAACGTACTTGCATGGATGAAGTGTGTCACTTTGTGTAATCAAACAAACAAAAATTTGCACTATTCACAACGTATTTTGTCAGATGGATTTTGTCATACATTTTTATTTTAAACATACAAAAGACACGACCCAAAACAAGGCCGTGTCTTTTGTATAATTATTCACTTTTTATCTTCTACGATTGCGGTTCCGTAAGAAGGTTGGAATATCTAATGTTTCTTCTTGGGAAACTTGTGTATGGCGGACAGGCTCTTGCTGAACCTCTTCACGTTTTGGCTGTTCTCTTTTAACATTACCCATCTGTGGTTTAGCCTGACCAAAAGTAGGACGAGTAGCTTTTGGCTGCAAGGTTTCTTCTTTAAATCCAGTAGCGATGACAGTAACGATAATTTCATCCTTTAATGATTCATTGATAACAGAACCAAAAATCATATTTACTTCCTGATCAGAAGCAGTTGCTACGATATCAGCAGCTTCTTGAACTTCATAAAGACTTAAGTTTGTACCGCCTGTAATGTTCATTAGTACCCCTTGTGCTCCATCAATAGATGTTTCTAATAAAGGAGAACTAATTGCTTTCTTAGCAGCCTCTGCGGCACGGTTTTCACCAGCAGAAACACCAATACCCATTAAAGCAGATCCCTTATTAGACATGATTGTCTTTACATCAGCAAAGTCCAAGTTAATAAGACCAGGTACTGCAATTAAATCTGATATACCTTGTACACCCTGGCGAAGTACATTATCAGCTTCACGAAATGCTTCCAGCATTGGAGTGCTTTTATCTACAATTTCTAGGAGACGATCATTTGGAATCACAATTAGTGTGTCAACCGCATCTTTCATCGCACCAATTCCACCTGATGCTTGTCCAGAGCGTTTTTTTCCTTCAAATGTAAACGGACGAGTAACTACACCGACGGTCAATGCACCTAAGTCTCGAGCAATTTGAGCTATAACAGGTGCTGCACCAGTGCCTGTTCCACCGCCCATTCCCGCAGTAACAAATACCATGTCCGCACCACTTAATGCTGCTTCCAATTGTTCTTTACTTTCTTCAGCAGCTTTCTTTCCAACCTCTGGATTAGCACCTGCTCCTAGTCCACGGGTCAGTTTAGCACCTATTTGCATCTTAACTTCTGCTTTAGAAAGATTTAGTGCTTGAGCATCAGTATTAACAGCGATAAATTCTACTCCTTGAACGCCATGTTCAATCATTCGATTTACCGCGTTATTACCCCCACCCCCGACACCAATTACTTTTATAGTTGCAAGAGAATCTAAATTTGTATCAAATTCTAACATGACAATCCTCCTAATTCTTCGATTTCTTTTCGATTAGCCTATTCGAAAAAGTAACCAAGGAATTTTTTTACTTTTGATGACATCTTTTCTTCCGGATGTTTTTCTGCTTTTGGTTGTTTAGGTTGTTGATGTTGTTTAGGTGCTCTCTTTTCGGCAGGTTCAGAAATGGTTGAAGAACCAGCGTGTCCACCTGGTAATCTAGCATTCTTGTAAGCATACTTAATTAAACCAACCGCTGTGGTATATTGTGGTTCCCTTACACCAATATAGTCTGGCACCGCAATGCGTACTCTATTCTGTAATATAACCTGAGCAAGTTCAAGTACACCTTGCATATTTGCAATACCGCCAGTTAATACATAACCGCCCGGCAGGTCACTATATCCTAAGCGTTTCATTTCATGTAATACTAGTTCAAAAATCTCTTCCATTCTCGCTTCAATAACATCAGATATTTCCAGCTGATTAAACTGTTGATGTTGATCACTGCCAATGATTGGTACACTAAACACTTCATCTTCTGACGCTTCGTCATAGAATGCATGTCCGTGTTTGATTTTTATTTTTTCCGCATCTTCTGTCGAGGTCCGCAGGCCCACAGAAATATCTTTTGTAATATAGTCTCCGCCAATCGGAATAACACTTGTTTGGGAAATAAAACCTTCTTCGAAAACAGCAATTGTAGTGGAACCACCACCAAGATCGATAAGAGCGACACCGAGGTTTTTCTCATCTTTTGACAGTGCATAATCACCTGCTGCTAACGGCTGAAGAACAATATCTACTATTTCTAGACCGGCCCGTTCAACACATCGAAGAGTATTAATGATAATTGATTTGGAACCAGTAATAAGAATACCATCCATTTCCAAGCGAACCCCTATCATCCCACGGGGGTCGTTAATTTCATCTTTACCGTCGAGAATAAATTGTTTTCGGATAACTCCGATATTTTCTCTTTCAGGCGGGATCGAACCAACGTGTGATGCTTCAATGACACGAATGACGTCTTCATTCGTAATCTCTCTATTTTGGCTGGAAACAGCTACAATACCATGACAATGTTGAAGCATGACATTGTTACCTGAAATGCCAACCACCACATCCTTTATTTCCATCCCAATCATTCTTTCTGCCTGCTCTATCGCCCTTCTAATCGAATGAACGGTGTCGTCCATATCAACAATTGATCCTTTGCGCAATCCTTCGGATTTCACATTTCCAACACCAATTATATTTAATGAGTCTTTACCCGAGTCATTGACCATTTCACCAATGATTACTTTCACACTGGATGTACCGATGTCAAGACTAACATATATTTCATTGCTGTTCATTCTTTGGCACCTCCTTTAGATTTCCTTAAGTTGAACAACAACTATATTTTTTTTGTTCAATAAAAGTTCACTATACATATCATATAAAATTATTCGTCACAACTAAATGATTCCCTTTAAAAAAATTCAATTTTTTTCTACTTTTTCTTTGTTCGTTGACCATTTTGCCAATAATATTCGCCTTATTACGGCAATATTCTGAAACAGTCTGACACCAAACGCGAAAACTGCCGCTAAATATAAGTCTACACCAAGATTAACACCGAGAAAAGCTAAACTTGCAGCAAGTATAATATTAAAGAAGAACCCTGATACAAACACTTTTTCATCATATATATTTTGCAGGTATGCCCTGATCCCACCGAAAAGAGTGTCGAATGCTGCTAAGACAGCAATCGACAAATAATTGGAATATTCCTCAGGAATACGGATTTCTGTTAATAGTCCCAGAATGATCCCAATTACTAATCCTATGAATGGAAGCCACATTAAGAATCGCCTCCTTCTTTTGTCGGTTCCATGTAGCGGATGCGTATGGAATCATCGTAGGCTGGTACCGTTAAGTTCGGAATTGGTTTTGAAATCGAAAGTCTTAGATTTTCAATAAAGAATTCTTCCGTTGCTTTTGATACTTTCATCCGATTATATAATTTTTCAGCTGTAGAGTTATCATCTACACCTACAACAACTTCGATTGGCAACCTTTCAATCGTATGCCCATCAATTTTTGTTTCCATATTGATGTCGCGAATTACAGTGGTATTAATAATTCTCTTCCCATCGATTGCTACATATTTAGCTTCGTACATATTCAATTCGTTTAACAATCTTGTTAGGAGTTCAGGAGGAATAACTCTATTTACAGGTGTACCTATCTTAATTTCTTCGATTACTGGTTCAATCTTTAATTTAATACCAGGAACAGTAATTTCAGATAACCCGGCTTCAAGCTTTAGTTCCTTTAAAGTATCACTTAAGGCTTGTTCTTTGCTTTGTTTCCGTTTAGATTCATAGGCTGCCAGTTTTTCTTCATTTGAACGAATTTCACTTAATAAGTTGGATTGAAGTTCTTTTTCTTTTAATATTGCATCACGAAGCTGCCATATATCACGAGTATCCCGTTCAACAGGTTTTTTTACTGTTTGAAACTGGATAGCAATCATGAATCCTACTAAGACTGCGATCAAAGTAAAACTTAAATTTATTTTTTTGTTGTCCACTTTTTTCACCTAACCTTTTAAATTATCTTAACGTGGACATTTCCTCATGACTAACTACCTAGGATGGGATCAAGAACAATTTCATTATCTTTTTCCAGTGTAAAAATAATATTATCGTTTACTAACTGATCTTTCACCCCTCCTATAAGGTTTATGGATGAAGAGAGGACTTCAGGATCTCCGATTGCTGAAATTATGAAAGGAGCTGGATGCTCAATTCCATCAACCGTAATAACTGGTCCATTACAAATAATATAAGAATGGCTTGTCAGCCTCTGACCATTTATGGCAACTGCTGCTGCCCCGGATATATAAAGCTCATTTACAACTTTAAATACGTGATGTTCATGAACAAGATAATTATTGATATTATCCTCCTTTGGGTCGTAAGCACCATCCGTCAGTGTAATCTTGACCCCTTTACCTTTAACCTTCACTTTCCCTAAGAACATTCGAAATTTCTCGGCATCTTCAGCAAGATTTTCATAAACCTCTGCCTCTTTAGAAAGATCTTTCTCATTTTTAAAAACCAAATCTTGTTTTTGACTTAATTCCTTTTGCAGTTCACGATTAGTTTTTTCTTCATTAATTAATTGGTTTCGAAGTGCAAGGGTCTGTTCCCACTGTCCATCAGAAACATTTGGTTTCCCTTTGTTCATTTCCAATTGTGTTAAATGATAGGAAAAGGCCATCAAAAATCCTAATACAAGGCAGACTAGGGACAAAACAACATGCTTACCCTTCACCCTTATCTTGCTCAACTTCTTTTTCCTCCACTTCGGTGTCAAAGGCCTTAAAATACGTTCCTACTTCCAGGTCAATAATCCCCTTTTTGTTGGGATCAATCTGAGAGATAATTGAGGGATAATGTACCATTTTTTCCGAGAAACTTCTTAATGTAGCACTAACCTCAAATCCATCATTCATAAATAAGGAAATATGATATTTATCAGTTTTTTTCGGAGTATAATGGATTTCAGAGATAGAGTTTGAAATTTCATTAGGAAGTTTTTCTAACTCTTTTACCATTTGATTGAGGGCTGCACCTTCTTTAAACTCGAATAAAATGGGAGAATTTACAGGAATTTTCTTCGCTGCTTTTTTGTTCACTATTTTCCCATTCTCCATAATTGGTAAGAATTTATTTTCTTTTTTCAGATAAGCAATTCTTTTGTGTTCTTTTACTTGGATGACCACTGTATTTGGCCAATGAGTCTTGATGGTAACTGTCTTTATCTCGGATAGACGCTTTATTCTCGATGCCGTTTCATCCTTTTTGATTTTCCAAATATTCGTATTATTCGAAAGGCCGCTCTGACTGATTAATTCCTTATCAGAATACACACCATTTCCTTTTATTGTTATCGTCTTTACATGGCTTAAAGGTGATTGTGAATAGGCGATAACTACTATCATTGTAAAAAACAGAATTAATAGGAGTACAAGGCGTCTGTTTGCTTTTCGTCTTCTTTGCTCCTTAAGCTTAGGAATACGGTCCTCGAGAGCTACAATTTTACCTTTTTCCATTTAAATTCCTCCACATAAAAAGCAGCTGCTCTAAAATAAGTAGACTAAGCCTGTCCAACATTCGATAGTGTTACCTCGAAAAGAGAAACAACGGCACGAAAAACCATGCCGTCACTAACTTTTTCGAGGTTGCACCTATAATATTATCAGTAATTATAACACAATATTTGTCATTCGGACGACATTTCTTACAAGAAAAGTAAGGATAATTTCTTTGGAAATTTAGTATAAATCCTTCCAGTTTTCTTATTTCCTACCGATTATTTCAACCTCTGTTTCCATTGTTACTTTATATAAGCTAAAAATGGTATCCTTGACATGTTGAATTAATGCCAGCACATCCTCTGCAGTGGCACCTCCAGCATTTACAATAAAATTCCCATGCATTTCCGAAATCTTTGCACCGCCAATACTAAATCCCTTTAACCCAGCGGTTTCAATTAATTTCCCAGCATAATTCGGCAGCGGATTTCTAAAAATACTGCCAGCACACGGAAAATTCCACGGCTGTGTCTCTTTCCGATAATCTTTGTTTTTTTGCATTTGTGCGACAATGGCTGATCGATCGCCTTTCACAAGATCAAAAACAGCTTCCACAACAATTCCTGGACGAGTTTTTTGTAGTACAGAAGTCCTGTAGGAGAACCCCATTTCCTCATTTGAGAGCCATTCCATTTTTCCATCATCAAATAAAATATGTGCTTTGGTTAAGATTTTACTAATATCCGAACCATGCGCACCTGCATTCATATAAACTGCCCCGCCAACTGAGCCAGGAATTCCACTCGCAAATTCCAGACCTGCAAGACCTTTTTTACTAATAAGTGTTGAAAAGCTGACGAGGGAGTGACCACCACCAACGGTAATACTTGTATCGTTAATCTCAAGGTGATCCATTCCAGAACTAAGCTTGATAACTGCCCCTTCAATCCCCTTATCCGACACTAACAGATTTGAGCCGCGGCCAATCGCACGCCATGGCAATCCATGATTTTCAATCACATTCATGACAGTTTTTAAATTTTCAACTGAAGACGGTTCTATAAAAAGGTCTGCAGGACCGCCTATTTTCATCGTTGTATGATTGGCTAATGGTTCATTTTCCTTAACCTTTCCGATATTTAAAGCCAATAACTCATTTAAGATTCCGTCCATAATTACCACCCTTACTTTCCTAGATGCATTTACATCAGTTTATGCTAAAAATCTTTATGGGCTACTTTTGATTTGTGTTTACCAGTTCTTGCATCAAGGAATAGAGTCTTGATGCTGAATCCGGAACACCCATTTTTTTAGCCTTAACCTTCATCTCTTTTAATTTATCTTTATTTAAAAGAATACGATCAATATGATTCACAAGACTATTATTATTTAAGTCTTTTTCTAATAATAGTTCTGCTGCACCATGGTCACTTAATGACCGAGCGTTTTTCTCTTGATGATTATTTGTCACATATGGACTTGGGACTAAGATGCTTGGGATACCAAGTGAAGTTATTTCTGCAAGTGTGGTTGCTCCTGCTCTCGATACCACTAAATCTACTCCTGCAAGTACTTCTGGCATATTATGAATAAACGGTTTAATGACTACATTTTTAGGGTTTCCAATTAATTCAACTTCTTTTCTGACATCCTCATAATGGACATCGCCCGTAATATAAAGGACTTGATATGGTTTCTCAGCCAAATCAGCGAATGCCTTCACGACTGCCTCATTTATCGGCCTCGCACCACGACTACCACCGAAGATTAAAACCACTGGCATAGTTGAACTTAGTCCAGCACCGAGACGACCTTGAATCCCGTCTTTGCCCATTACTTCAGATGCACGAGGATTGCCCGTAAAAACTGTTTTCTGTACTGGAAAGTACTCTTTTGCCTCTTCAAAACAAATGGCAATCTTGTTTACATATCTGCTTAAAAATTTATTAGTTAACCCTGGGACACTATTTTGTTCGTGAATGATTGTTGGGATGCCCAACTTTGATGCAGCATACACTACAGGTCCGCATACATACCCGCCTGTTCCGATGACAATGTCTGGTTTGAATTCCTTTAACATTTTTTTACTGTCTTTCACTCCTTTTAGGAAGCGGAGAACCGTTTTTACATTTTCAAAGGATAGTTTTCTTTTAAAACCAGTTATATGAATCGCTTTAAAATCAATATTCTCCCGCGGAACTATTTTGCTTTCCAAGCCATTGGTTGTTCCTATGTATAAAAATTGTGCCTCTTTGTTCTGTTTTTGGATTTCACGAATGAGTGCGAGAGCAGGATAAATATGCCCGCCAGTCCCTCCGCCACTAACTACTATTTTCATTTTTTCCACCTCATTAACTATTTAACACCTAATGCCTACCCTATCTTACTATAAAAACTCACAAAATAACGCAAATGAAAAAAGAATGTTACCTAATTGTAAATTAACACAGCCTAAAATAAAAAAACCCTGCCGCTAAACAGGGTGAAGGTTCATAATCTCGAATACCTGCTGATATTAAGAAGAACACCTATCGCCATTAACATCAATGTTAAACTAGAACCCCCGTAGCTTAAAAATGGTAAGGTAATGCCTGTAACAGGCATTAGACCTGTAACAACACCAATATTAATCATGACTTGAATCGCTACCATGGCGATGATTCCTACAGCTAGAAAGCTGCCGTATAAATCTGGTGCACCTAAAGCGATTCGTATTCCTCTCCATAACAACAATGCAAATAAGAGTAATATAAATGATCCCCCAATAAAGCCTAGTTCTTCAGAAAGAATCGCAAAGATAAAGTCTGTCTGGGGTTCAGGTAGGTAGAAGAACTTCTGTCTGCTCTCGCCAAGTCCAAGCCCAAACAATCCACCAGGACCAATTGCATAGAGTGATTGAATAATTTGAAATCCCGTTACAAGCGGATCCGACCAAGGATCCAAAAAAGATGTGATCCGTTTAATACGGTACGGAGCGGAGGCAATAAGACCAATAAATCCCGCGACTCCCAACAGTCCCAGAAAGGCAAAATGACTTACACGAGCACCTGCAATAAAAATCATCACAACACAGGTTCCCATCATCACCGTACCTGTGCCTAAATCAGGTTGAAGCATGATCATTGAAAAGGCAAGAAAGGCAAGACCTAATGAAGGAATAAGACCTTTCTTAAACGAAGTAATCAACTTTTGCCGTTCGGAAAGATACTTAGCCAAAAAAGCAATCATTGCCAGTTTCATAAATTCAGAAGGCTGTATTGAGAAGGCTCCAACACCTATCCAACTACGAGAACCATTCCTTTCATTTCCAATTCCAGGAATCAACACAAGGATAAGTAACAAAAAACAAACCAGTAGAAAGGTTTTGGACCAGGTCCGCCACGTCCAATAATTGATGTTCATGATGAAAAACATGGCAGCCACTCCAACCCCGGCAAAAAGAGTTTGCCTTTTCGCGAAGAAAAAGGAATCATTAAATTTATATTCAGCCCAAATAGCACTTGCACTGTAAACCATGATTAGCCCTATTGCCAAAAGTGTGAATGTTACAATCATTAAAATAAAATCAGGAGTAGTTCTCTTTGTCGGCACCACCATACACCTCAACTGCTAGTTTTAGGGCTTAGCAGAACCTCTAATTTTGCCTAGTGTCAAGTGCACTTGAAAAGTGAACTTTTCGACTAAGACAAGCCCTTACTTAAGCTTATGCACCGCATCGATAAAAATGTCTCCCCTGACCTCAAAAGTTTTATATTGATCCCAGCTTGCACATGCAGGAGATAATAATATCACGTCACCTGATTCAGAGTATCGATAAGCCTCAGGCACAGCCATGTCAACATTATCGACACGCTTGATTCGTTTTATTCCCGCTTCCTTCCCTATTCGTTCCATTTTAGGTGCAGTTTGCCCAAAGGTTATCATTGCTTTTACATTTTTCAAATAAGGAAGTAGTTCATCAAATTCATTTCCGCGATCCAAACCACCCGCAAGGAGAACTACCGGGGATTCAAAAGCAGCCAAGGCATTTACCGTTGCCAAAATATTCGTTGCTTTCGAGTCATTGTAAAACTTTCGTCCGTTCACTTCAGTTACGAATTGCAGACGGTGCCTGACACCAGTAAATGTTCGAAGAACCTGCTGGATGGCTTTATTTTCTACACCTGAAAGCTTTGCTGCAGCCATAGCGGATAAGATATTTTCAAGGTTGTGATTGCCTGGTAAAGCTATATTCTCAATTTCCATCACTTTATCATGATTAAACATAATCCAGCCATCAGATAGATAAGCACCTTCAGTCAGCTTCTTCTTCGTCGAAAAAGGAATAATTCTGGCATTAGAGTGACGCGCAACTTCCAATGTTTCTTCTTGGTCGGCATTGACAATAAGGTAGTCAACTTCCGTTTGATTTTTTGTAATGTTTGCCTTTGCAGCAATATATTCCTTTTTTGTCCCATGATAATCTAAATGGGCATCATAAAGGTTCGTTAGAATGGCAATCTTAGGTTTAAATGTGTCAATTCCCATTAACTGAAAAGAGGATAATTCAATGACTATCGTATTTTCTGACGTAGCTTCTTCGGCTACCCCTGATGCCACTGTACCAATATTCCCTGCGATTAACGGGTGCTTCTGCCCCTCATTTAGCATCTCATAAACTAATGTTGTTGTTGTTGTTTTCCCATTGGTCCCTGTGATCCCAATAAATGGAGCTTCAGATATTTCATAAGCAAGTTCAACCTCAGTAATTACAGGAATCCCTTTTTCTATAGCGCCTGCAATCATAGGGTTGTTATATGGAATACCGGGATTCTTGACAATCAACTCGAATCCTTCATCAAGCAACTCAATAGGATGATCCCCACAAATCACTTTAATCCCCTGTTCTAATAATCCCTGAGCTTCTGGATTTTCCGAAAATGGCTTTTTATCATTAACTGTGACAAATGCACCAAGTTTATGTAATAGGGCGGCAGCTGTTACCCCGCTTTTCGCCAAACCTAGGACAAGAATTTTTTTATGACTGAAAGATTTAATCTGTTTCAATTATAACCACACCTCAATATAGATTCCTAGTATCGCAAGAATTAATCCAACACTCCAAAAAGTGACGACCACCCGCCATTCCGACCAGCCAACTAATTCATAATGATGATGTAAAGGGCTCATACGAAAAATCCGTTTACCCGTCGTTTTGAAGGAAATAACCTGTAAAATAACTGATAACGTTTCAATAACAAATACTCCACCAATGATAATAAGTAAAATTTCAAGCTTCGTAAGAATAGCAATCGTTGCAATTGCACCACCGAGTGCTAGAGAACCTGTATCTCCCATAAAAACTTTTGCCGGGTGGGCATTAAATACCAAGAATCCTAGTACAGCACCTACCACCGCCACAGAAAATATCGCAATTTCTATCTGTGATTGATTCCATGCAAGAACTGCAAATGCACCAAATGCAATGGCAGCGGTGCCTGACACCAAGCCATCCAGTCCATCTGTTAAATTTACAGCATTGGAGAAGCCAACCAGCCAGAATATGATAAAGAAAATGAAGAACCATCCTAAATCAATTGTGGAATCTGTAAATGGAATGCTTATTTCGGTAGAAAAACCTTGTTGTTTATAAATAAAATAAAAAATTACTGAAATAATAATTTGACCTGCCAGCTTTTGTTTGGAAGTTAATCCTAGATTCCTTTTAAGAGCAACTTTGATAAAATCGTCTAAAAACCCAAGCAATCCAAAACCAAGTGTAACAAGAAGCAGCAAATATGTTTTAACAGTCGGTTCAGAAAACTTACCCGTCATGACAAGTGTTGTAATAACAATCGAAAATAAAATCATCACACCCCCCATAGTCGGTGTGCCTGATTTTATTTGATGGGATTTTGGTCCCTCCTCACGAATGCTTTGTCCAAATTTCAACCTTCTTAAGAAGGGAATAAAAACTGGAGAAAGCAATACCGAGATAAGAAATCCCATAATTATTGTGAAGAAAATAACTTGCTCGAGCATTTTATTCCCTCCCTTCAGCGTCGTTTTTGCTTGTAATTTCGTTTAACATCACAGCTATATCATATGTTTCTTTATTTTTATTAAGAAGTTTTTTATTTGAAATTTTAAAGTTAGTTATTTCCATAATTTTATCTGTTTCTCCATTTAATTTTTCATGATAACAATTTAAGATAGTTACAATCGCCTCTGCCGGGTCTGGTGTAAAGAATAGTGGAAACTGGTTTGGTATATAGCTTGGAAGTTCAAGTCCTTGATCCCAAATCGCTGCTATTGCCCCGTTCGAGATTGCATCAGAAAGTTCCCCAGCGTTTTTAGTTAATGATACAAATAATCCTTTAGGCTGTGCTGTGTGAGCTTGGTCGCAAACTGTAACAAATAGCAGGTTATCCTTGACGCCACGACTATTCTTAAATAGACTTACCAAGTCTTTTAAAGCTAAATACATAGCTATCTCCCCTCAATCGCTTCCCGAGCAACTAACCGATCGTCAAAATCGTGAACTTCATTGCCAATAATTTGATAGGTTTCATGACCTTTGCCTGCGATTAAGATTACATCACCTGCTGATGCCTCTCGAATAGCAGTTTGAATCGCTTCTTTGCGGTCAGGGATCATTCGGTATGCTGAACCTTGCACTCCTGCTTCCATGTCCTTCAAAATGGCTAATGGGTCTTCACTTCTTGGGTTATCCGAAGTTAGGATGGGATTTGTGGACCATTGGCAGGCTATTTGAGCCATCAATGGTCTCTTCGTACGATCACGGTCACCACCACAGCCAACTATAACGAAAACCTTTTTCTTAGCAAAATGCTGAACCGTTTTTAATACATTTTCAAGACTGTCTGGTGTGTGGGCGTAATCAACAATAACAGTAAAATCCTGTCCTGCATTTACAAGCTCAAATCTGCCTGATACTCCTTTTACACCTTCGATCGACTGGATAACTGCTTTAATATCAATGCCGGACACAACGGACGCCGCAATACTTGCTAAAACATTATACACACTGAATTTACCAATTAATTGCATTTTAATCGGATATTTTTCCGAATGAACCACAAGCTCGAACTGGGTACCTGAAGAAGTCATTTGAATATTCTTTGCTTGAAGATCAGCTATATTATCGATTCCATATGTAATAACATGTGCAGCAGTCGACCTGCGGTACATATCAGAAGCAGGGTCGTCTGCATTTAATACGGCAAACTTAGGTTTTTTCTGATCAAATGTATTACCCAGCTGGGCAAATAATAAACTCTTAGCACGCTTATATTCATCCATTGTTTTATGATAATCCAAGTGGTCCTGCGTTAGGTTTGTAAACACAGCCACATCATAATCGCAGCCATGTACTCGGCCAAGATCTAATGCATGTGAGGAAACCTCCATTACTGCTATATCAACACCTGCTTCAACCATTTGTCTAAAGGTTTTTTGAAGTGTTAAACTTTCCGGGGTTGTGTTTTTTGTTTCAATCGTCTTTTCAGCTATTTTAGTATACATCGTGCCAATTAGACCTGTTTTTTGATTGGCATCGGAGAATATTTTCTCAATTAAATGGCTGGTAGTTGTTTTCCCATTTGTTCCGGTAATTCCTATTAAGTGCAAGTTTTTCGTTGGCTGTTCATAAAAAGCATCAGCTAGCACTGCCATTGCTCTCGTTGTATCTTTAACAAGAATGACAGGTACATCTAGTAATAACGGACGCTCAGCCAATACAGCAGCTGCCCCGCTTTTTACTGCAGATTCTGCAAAATCATGGCCGTCTACTGTGTATCCCTTAATACAAATAAATAAGCTCCCGCTTTGCACCTTCCTATTATCGTTTTCAATCGAAGTTATTTCTGGATCCTCACCTAAATAAGGAACTAGAAGATGCAAATTCTTAAGCAGCTTTTGTAGCTTCATTTCTCTCAAATCCTCTCATAACCGTACATACATTGACTAATTATCATTTTGAAAATTCTTCTTAAGAAAGTTCCATCTTATTTTACATTAAAACATTTTATTTTGCTATTTAGTAATCAAAGCTTAATGAAAAAATTAGGCGGCGGAAATCATTCCGACCGCCTCTAATTTAATGAATTTTTTAATTGCATTAATCCTCTTTACCAAAATAAAGCCTAATTTTTGACCCTTCCTTAACTTTGGTACCTGCTTCAGGGGATTGTCTAACGACCACATCACCCTCACCACTTGCATCAATCTTTAGATTTATCAGTTGATCCATTAGTTCCATTTTTGTTAAACCTGTGAAATCCGGTAATTTTATTAACGGTGTATCCGGCCATTTCAATTCTTTTTCAATTTGACCCTTTCGAGGTTTAATCCCCATCTGACTCAAACTATCCTTCATAATATTACCAACAATTGGAGCACTGACTGTACCACCGAAGGCTGTAACTCCTTTTGGATTATCAACTGCCACATAGACAACAATTTGCGGATCATCTGCAGGGGCAAATCCAATAAAGGAAACGATAAAGTTATTTTCTAAATATCTCCCGTTTTGTGCTTTCTGGGCTGTTCCGGTTTTTCCGCCAACTCGGTAACCATCAACAAACGCCCTTCCCCCTGACCCCTGGGCAACTACACTCTCAAGGGCATGGCGAATTTCTTTTGAAGTTTCTTCCTTAATTACCCTGCGTTTTTCCACTGGGGAATTTCTCATTACGACTTCGTTTGTAATTGGATCGATGAGCTCTTTTGCAATATATGGCTTATATAAAATTCCGCCATTAATAGCCGCAGATACAGCCGTAACTTGCTGGATAGGTGTTACTGATACTCCTTGTCCAAAGGCTGTAGTTGCTTGTTCAACTGGGCCAACACGGTCTAAATTGAATAATATCCCTGTTCCTTCTCCTTGTAAATCAATACCGGTCTTTTGACCAAAACCAAAATCCTTCACATATTTAAACAATTTTTCTTTCCCGAGTCTTTGTCCCAATTCGACAAATCCAGGGTTGCAGGAATTTTGAACAACCTCTAAAAAGGACTGATCTCCATGGCCCCCTCGTTTCCAGCATTTTAACCTCGCCCCCGCAACCTGAACCGAACCCGAATCATGGAAATGCTCTTTTTCTAAATTCACTTTTCCTTCATTCAAAGCTGCCGCAAGGGTAATAATCTTAAATGTTGACCCTGGTTCGTACGTTGACCATACAGGAAGATTTCGATTATATACCTCTTGAGGAACATTTTGAAAATTAGCCGGATCAAAAGTTGGTCTGCTCGACATGGCTAATATTTCTCCATTATTCGGATTCATTGCAATGGCAACAATCCCATCCGGGTTATATTTTGCGTCCGCGATATCTAACTCTCTTTCTACTATCGTTTGGATTTTTGAATCGATTGTCAGCTTCAATGCGAGACCGTTTGTCGGCTTCTCATAATCATCTGCCATATCGTTCATTCTTTCCCCTTTAGCATTTGCATAAAATTTAACAGAGCCCCGTTCACCACTTAGTTCTTTATCATAATATTGTTCTAGTCCCATCAACCCCTGGTTGTCAACTCCTGCGAACCCAAGAACATGTGATAAATAGCTCCCCATTGGATAATGCCGCTTAGAATCTTCACCAATATAGACACCTTCGAGTCCTAGGGATCTGATTTCCTTGGCCTTCTCATGTGAAATTTTTCTGCCTTCCTTAATCCGAACAATTCTTTCTCTCAGTGTAATATCCCGATAGGCCTTTTCTTTTGACATATTTAAAACGGAGGCAAGCTTTTCCGCGGTTGTTGCCGGGTCTTTAATTTGTCTTGGAACAACCCAGACGGTTGGAGTACTAATATTTGTGGCAAGAGGCACCCCGTTCCTGTCAACAATTTCTCCTCGTTCAGGTTCAAAGGGAATATTACGGCTCCAAGAGTCTTTAGCACCTGCTGTTAACCAATCACCAAGGACAAATTGGACATATCCAAGCCGAATATCAATTATTAAGAAGGTGAGAATACCAATAAATAGTGCAATCATTAATCGTTTACGGACAGTAACATTTGAAACACGCATAGTTTGAACGACCCTCCTTTTTCTATCGTTCATTTATATGCTTGTACTTTTTTTCTTAGAACGCAGGTTTTGGTCATTAGATAGGAAAAATCCCGCTAAGACAGCGGGATTTTCTATTAATCCTGGACTAGATCCTCTGTATTTTCCTCAGTTTGACCTTGAGTATTTGTTTTTTCATTATTTTCCTGTTTCCACTGCTCTTCAGGAGTCTTTAAGTCAACGATTAAAAAATCTCCTTTTTGAACATGTGTTTTCGGTTTAATATTTTGCTGGGTTACAAACCCTTTTCCCTTTGAATTTAACTTCAATCCGGCAATATTCGCTACTTTCATTACATCTCTAAGTGACCAACCTGTCATATCAGGGGCAAATATTTCACCATTTGTTTGTATGATTACCTTCTCACCCTGTAAAACAGTTGTCCCAGACTCTGGTAAATGCCTGACAACCTCTGCTCCTTTTCCAATTACGATAGGTTCAATTCCTTTTCCTTTTAATTCAGCTACAGCTTCAGTAACCGATTTCCCCTTAAAATCTTCTAGTTTATTCAATTGTGCCTCTTCAAGTTGAGAAGGCTTAATGTTCAAGTAATGCAGGCTGTTTTTCATGACTGGGTTAAATATAGCAGAAACAGGTATTGCACCTTGACCAGTTTCAAGCCCCTCTAATTCAGGTTGCTGAACAGCAACATAAACAATTAATTCCGGATCATCCTTTGGTGCCATCCCTAAAAATGAGAACATATAGTTATTAGCACCTTGTAAATACCCGCCATTCGGTCCAGGAATATTAGCTGTTCCCGTCTTCCCAGCGACACTGTATCCATCAATTTTATACCGGCCGCCAGTACCCTTGGGTGAGGTAACAACTGTTTCAAGGATATCCCGAACCTCCTTGGCCGTTTCTTTTGTGATTGGTGTTGAAACAACTTTAGAGGACCCTGATTTAATAACCTCACCTGTATCATGATTGACAATTTTTTTTACCACATGCGGTTTAATCATTTTCCCGCCATTTGCAATGGCTGTTGCTGCTTGAATTTGCTGTATGGGAGTTATTGCAGTGCCCTGCCCGTAAGCCGTCGTAATTTTTTCAATCGGATAGGTAAATTGGATTTTCCCAGATGTTTCGTTGGGAAGGTCAATTCCTGTGGGCTGATCAAAGCCAAACTTTGTTAAATATTCTCGAAACTTTTCAAAGCCAAGCTTCTCTTTAGCTATTTTGGCGAAAGCAACATTTGATGAACGCTGTACCCCTTCAAGATAGGTGATCGGCCCCCATCCCGAGTAATTATGATCATGAATTGCTTTATCCCTTTTCGTTACTTGATATGAACCAGATTGATAGATTTCGTTGGGATTAAACACCTTTTCCTGGACGGCTGCGGCAAGCGTAAAAATTTTCATGGTCGAACCAGGTTCGAATGAAGTTTCAATCGCTTCATTATGCCAGCCGTCTTCAATTCCTTCTTTTGTTTTTGGATCAAAAGAAGGCCGTTGTCCCATTGCTAATATTTCACCGGTTTTCGGATCAGCCACAATCGCAATGATTTTCTCCGGTTTATATTCCTTAGCTGCTTTGTTCATGGCATCTTCTAAAAAGGTTTGAATCTTTTGGTCGATGGTCAAATAAACATCATTCCCATTTTTTGCAGGAGTAATTTTTTCTTTTCCATCCGGAAGTATATAACCCCACAAATCACTTTCAAAATTAATCTTCCCATTTGTACCCGTTAATTCATCATTTAGACTTTTCTCAATCCCCATTTTACCCACTGATTTAATACTTTTGTCCTTTTGTTCAATCCGATCAGCATAACCAACTAAGTGGGAAGCAAATACACCATTAGGATAGAAGCGCTTGGAATCACGGATAAATGTAATCCCTGGAAGTTTAAGTTTTTCAATCTTATTCTTTGTTTCGTGGGTAATATCTCTGCCTGCCTTGCCGAATTCAACCTGAAATTTATGACTTTTTATTCCTTTTGTTAAGATACTGTAAATCTCTAATTCATCCATTTCTAGATACTTTGCCAATTCTTGTGCCGTTTTCTCCGGGTTTTTTACGTGCTGCGGCTTTTTTGAATTTGTTGTCATCTTTTTATCTAAAATAGCAATTAACGTGTAGGCATTTGTATCTTCAGCAATCACTTTACCATTCCGGTCTAAGATATCGCCCCTTAAGGCGGTCAAATTCCCTTCTCTGCTATATTTTTCTTGAGCCTTTGCAGCAAGAGGCTGTCCATCAACTTCACCAGTGATTTGAATTGAAAAATACCTGAAAAGTAAAACAAAAAAGAGCAAACCGAAAAATCCAAATAAAAGGGTTGCTCCTGCATTCATATATGGCTGTTTCTTGTTCATTTCTAATGCACTACCTTGACGTTATTTTCGTTTTTAATTAGGCCCATTTCCTTGGCCTTTTTATAAATTCGATCGTATGCACTTAATTCGCTTACTTGAACCTGCAAATCACTATTTACTTTCTGTTGTTCCGATACCTTAGCTTCCATAATTTGTATATCTTTGTTAACATCATAAATTTTTGCTTGATTTGAAATAATATGAACGGCACCAAAACATACAAATCCAGCAAAGACTATTCCAATAATTTTTTCCCCTGGAGTGAGCCAGGATTTTTTAATAATGACTTGTCTCTTTTGTTGGACTTTCTCCTCCGTGTGTTGCTGTTCTACATTCTTCCTGGCAAGATTACTCAAACTCTTCCCCTCCAGCTTATTATTTATTTTTAAATCTAGTTTTGAATTTCTGAATTTTTCCTTACAGCTTTTCGGCAACTCTTAGCTTAGCAGATCTAGCGCGATTATTTTGCTCTAATTCTTCATCAGATGGAAGGATCGGCTTCCGCGAAATTAACTTTAATATCGGTTTATACTCATCAGGAATGATTGGTAAACCAGGAGGTAAATTAGGAGTTTCACTTGCTTTCTTAAAGGCTGCTTTGCAAATTCTGTCCTCAAGAGAGTGGAAGGTTATAACGCTTATTCTTCCCTCAGGGTTTAACATGTCAATCGCTTGATTTATTGACTGTTCGAACACCGCTAATTCATCATTCACAGCAATTCTGACTGCTTGAAAAACTCGCTTAGCTGGATGTCCACCTTTTCTTCTTGCAGGGGCCGGAATCGCGTCCTTAATCAGTTCAACTAATTCTGCCGTCGTTTCAATTGGTTTTACCATCCTTGCTGCTTCTATTTTACGAGCTATTTGTTTAGAGAACTTCTCCTCACCATAACGAAAAAAGATGCGCACCAAGTCTTCATAGGCCCAATGATTAACCACATCGTAGGCAGAAATATCGGCTTCATTATCCATTCTCATATCTAGTGGTGCATCATGATGATAGCTAAAGCCTCTTTCAGGAGTATCCAATTGCGGAGAAGAAACTCCAAGGTCGTAAAGTACTCCATCCACTTTAACAATTCCTCTATTTTCAAGTTCTTCTTTCAAATACAAGAAATTGCTTTTAATGATTTCTAAACGATCCCCATATTCAGCCAACTTCTCTTTTGCGTGTTCAATTGCAGTTTCATCTTGGTCAAATGCAAATAGTTTACCGCGGGCTCCAAGTTTTGAAAGAATAAGCGAACTATGCCCCGCTCCACCCAAAGTACAATCAACATAAATTCCATCAGGCTTAATATTTAAGCCATTAACAGCTTCCTTTAACAACACAGTTGTATGTTCAAACATGTAGTAACCACCTTTTCCAATCGAACAATATATAACAGAAAATATATTAACATAATTTATCCATTATATATCAAAGCCAATCATATTTTCTGCAATTTCTGCAAAAGATTCTTCTGACTCGGTAAAATAGTCTTCCCAAATCTGTTTGCTCCAAATTTCAATTCGATTGGAAACACCTAAAATTACACATTCTTTTTCCAACTTTGCATATTGCAAAAGTGGTGCAGGGATATTAATTCTTCCTTGTTTATCAAGTTCACTCTCGGTTGCACCTGAAAAGAAGAATCTAGTAAAAGCCCGGGCATCTTTTTTTGTCAGAGGTAAGCCTTTTAATTTCTCTTCAATCAGCCCCCACTCTGATAACGGGTAACCAAACAAACATTGATCCAATCCACGTGTAATGATAAACATTTCACCAAGTTCATCGCGGAATTTGGAGGGCACGATCAGTCGGCCTTTATTATCAATGCTGTGATGGTATTCACCCATGAACATACCCATGACCCCCACTTTCTATTAAAAATGTACCACATTCCCCCACTTTCCACCACCTATTTTTAAACTATTCTTCTTAAAACCATGAAATCCTTTTTTATCCAGAAACTTCACACAAAAAAAAACTTCACTGCTGTGAAGTTTTCTACATTTTTATTACCTTATGCCGACCATCAAATTCAAAGGTACCTGACATTAAGTCATGAATTAAATTCAACCCATATTGATTTAGGTAGTAAAATATATTCCAAACCCTCTCTTGGGGAAAACCATCCGGCCTTAATGACAGATCCACACGATCATATTTTTTAAGGATATTGTCGTGTTTCAACTTTCCGGCCTCATATAATTTAGCTTCCATAAACCCGAGTTCTTTAAGTAAGTAACTTTCATTTTTCTTTAACAATGGTAATAGGCCGCGATCCAACTCAGCTGTCTTACCTTCTATTAATCGGTACTGATTTACTAATTGTTCTTTTGCAAGGGAAAATAGCGAAACCACTTCTTTATCTTTTATTTTTTCAAGAAATTGAATTCTCTCTTTTTCTGTTCCAGTGCTTAATATTTCATTTAAGTTTAAACGTAGTTCAGAAACGTCTGTTTCAACAGATCGATCAAGGAACGTAATGTTTAAACGAGGAACAATAGGGGGCATCTTGATTTGAAAATATTCAAACACTAGTTTTAGTTCTGCCCAGTAAGAAATTTCTCCCGGCCCAGCAATAAAAGCAATAGATGGGAAAAGCCATTCCTGCATTAACGGCCGCGTCACCACATTATTGCTTAATGAGGCTGGATTCTCCTCAGCAAGCTCCACTAATTGTTCTCTTGAAAAGGTGAGAGCCCCATTTTTCCCCACAAAACAATCATTATCACAGTCATATTCAAGTAAAATCCGATCATTCATTTTCTGATCATAGTAGAAAAGGTTCGCATTCCTTTCACTAGCATCAATCGTTACCGGAAAACCCTTTTCATCAATACGCCTTTGTTGTTCCAGTAGCTTGTGTGTAATCATTTCATGGTTAAGGATTTGCTTTTTAAAAAATTCTTTCTGCACCTTCCGAAACTCATTGTTACCTGAGTCAACGATTAATAACCCATAATCCTTGAACAATTCCATAATAATATTTGCAAAAAAATCGACGAAGTTAGTTGAGATGGATACTTGTTTTACAGCAAAAGCTAAAAGTGTATTGGTATGTTCTGTCTCACCAAAATTCTCTATTAAGTTTTGTACCCAAGAAATGCAGACTTCTTTGTTTAACTGAATATCAGAAACCATTTTCTTTTGCAGGACTCTTTCTGGATATGTCCATTTATCAACCTTTTGATTCACAGGTACAAACACATGATTAACCTCTTGGTAATCATGGTCTTCTCCCGCAATCCAAAATACAGGAACCACTGGTACGCCAAGCTGTGCCTCTTTTTGCTCAGCCAATTTAATAATAGAGATTACCTTATGTATTGAATATAGCGGGCCTGTTAAAATACCTGCCTGCTGTCCCCCAATAACGACGAGGCTATTACTTGTTTTAAGTTTATCGATTGACTTTATAACAGCTTCAGACGATGGAAACCGCTTCATAAAGCTCTCAATATGTTCAGCAACCTCTAAGCGAGGAAATGATCGGTTACTAAGTTCAGCAACCCGTTTGGCATCATCGGTTCCATCATTAAACCGGTAATGAAAAAAAGGCTGGATTTCTGGAGATTGTTCCAAATAATTCGAAGCAAACCGATTGGCTGCTGGTAAAGAGAGATTTAAAATCTCCATTCTTGTACTTCCTTTCTGATCACCCAAATTCATTCTGTTAAGAGTATACCACTACCAACTTAATTTGAAAAAACTTTGGCTTATAATTCAGTTGGTAAAAGTAAAAATCAATGCTCGATGAATTAATCCATATAATGTTAAGGTGAGGTAAGCAAGAAGAAACAGGAGAAAATTAAAACGCCAAAAACCCTTTATCACTTTTTTTATGAGAATTTCTTCTTTTACTTTCCAATGAACCAACACAAAAATCATCGCAATTAAAATCATAATTAATATTATTACCCAAAAATATGATTTTTCCCATATAGTTACAATTAAAAAATGAACAGATATTATAAATAGAAATGTTGTAGAATCTAGTGATATATGAACTGCCTTTCGCGTGCTTTTTGTCACGAGTTTCGTGACTATAAAAACAAACAGGAATCCTAAAAATGGTATCGCAAAGAAAACAGAAATGAAATAGGATAGAAAAGTAATCAAGCGTATTCCTCCTTTATCATCTCTTTTCCTTTAATTAAGTAATATAGGTTAGCCACTTGAGGTGACTTCATCCCTTTATGTTCTGCCACTTCTAAAATATATCCCAATATTGCATCCACTTCTGTCATTCTGTGTGCTTCTATATCTTTAAGCATGGAGGAACGATTAGCAGAAGTATTATTACAAATAGTAATAATTTGCTGCAACTGTTCTTCAGTATTATCTAAATTTAAAATCGAAGATACCTCGGAATATAAATTCTTTAGGACCTGAAAATAGTATTCATTTTTTATTAATTTGCCATTTTCCACCTCGAGGATGGCGGTTAATGGATTAATAACGGCATTGACAACTAGTTTACTCTGCAGCATTGTAAAATAATCATCCTTAAAAACAAGTGGAAATTCCAATGGTGCAAAAGAAATACAATCAAACAAAAATGTTGGGTTCCCTTTAAATACAGCCACTTTAGTCACAGCTTCACCATTATGGGAAACGGTATATGAATTTTCCTTCAGCGCTCCGTGCTCAACTGCACCAACAAAAATATTAGTGTTCGGGATGGTTTCAAGCTGTTTTAAATGGCCCATACCATTCTGTAAAAATAAGAGATTGTTAGGAAGAATGGGCAACTGATTTATTTTTTCAATAATTGGCCGAAGTTGATATTGCTTAATGGAAATGATGGTAAGATCCTCAATTCCCTTCCATTCGTTTATTGGCAATGCCTTCGTGTTGGAAATTGTTTGTTCCCCGTTTTTCTTCAGCACAATTCCATATTTATTTATCTCTGTTGCTTGTTCTGGTGTTCTAGTGTATACCGTAACATCTAATATCCTGCTAAAATACGCTGCGAATAGGAGGCCAATTGACCCAGCACCAATAATTCCAACCCTCATGGTAATCCCTCTTTTTTAGTCGTCTTTACCCATATTCTATCAGAAGCTGACGATAGTTTGTTACTAAGAATTAGAAAAAAATTAAGCCCTATTCGACAAACACCGAATAGGGCCAATAAAGTTAAACGGGGTATACCGGATGCTTACGTATGCTAAAATTAAAATCCTTGGTTTCATAATAAGCAAAGCGTTGAATCAAAACATTTCGTAATTCTGTTGGTGCGACAATTTCATCAACAATTAATTCCGATGCTAACTTATAAATGTCGATATGTTCTTTATATTCTTTATGCTTTTCTTGGACAAAAGCTATTTTTTCTTTCTGGTCTTCTATTTGATTAATTTTGTTCGAATAAACAGCATTGACTGCTGCTTCTGGACCCATAACTGCAATTTGTGCGGTCGGTAAAGCGATACAGCAATCCGGCTCAAAAGCTGGGCCAGCCATAGCATATAGACCAGCACCATAGGCTTTTCGAACAATGACAGAAATTTTCGGGACAGTGGCCGAACTCATCGCTGCAATTAACTTGGCCCCATGACGAATAATGCCCGCACGCTCCACCTTTGTTCCAATCATGAACCCAGGTACATCTGCCAAAAATAAAAGCGGAATATGAAAAGCATCACAGAGTTGAATGAATTTTGCTGCTTTATCTGCAGAATCTACAAATAAAACACCGCCTTTCACTTTCGGCTGATTAGCAATAATTCCAATCGGTCTTCCATCGATTCTTGCTAACCCCGTTATCAATTCAGGGGCAAACAATTTCTTAATTTCATAAAAACTTGAATTATCCACAAGTTTATCAATACATTCATACATATCAAACGGAGCGTTTTGGTTTTCTGGGATAATCGCTTCCAGCTCGCGGCCTTGTTTTGCTTCTACACCAGGTGTCATCTTTGGTTTTTCTTTAAAGCTTGCTGGGAAGTAGCTGATATATTTTTTGGCTGACTCGATTGCTTCCTCTTCGCTATAAGCGAGAATATCCCCACAGCCTGAGACTGAACAATGCATCCGCGCACCGCCCATTTCCTCAAGTGTAACCTTTTCACCGATTACTTTTTCAGCCATCCTTGGTGACCCCAAATACATAGAAGCATTTTGGTCAACCATGATGACGATATCACAAAAGGCAGGAATGTATGCTCCACCAGCCGCGGAAGGGCCAAACAAAATACAAACCTGGGGAATCATCCCGGAAAGTTTCACTTGATTGTAGAAGATTCTTCCTGCCCCGCGACGATTTGGAAACATCTCTAACTGATCTGTTATTCTAGCCCCGGCTGAATCAACAAGGTAGAATAATGGAACCTTTAGTTTTTCGGCAACTTCTTGAATACGAATAATCTTTTCAACTGTCCTGGCTCCCCATGAACCAGCTTTAACGGTTGAATCATTCGCCATAACACAAACCGTTTGGCCATTAATTTTCCCAATCGCCGTGACAACACCATCTGCAGGAAGATCACCAGCTTGAAAATTGGCAAATTTACCATCTTCTTCGTATTTACCTTCATCGAACAATAAGGCAAGACGTTCACGAACAAACAACTTCTTTTGCTCTTTTGCCTTCTCATGATATTTTGGATGTCCACCAGCTTCAATTATTTTACGGTTCTCATTTAACTGCTCATTCAATGTATTGGTTACAGACATGATTTTCACCCCTCAAACTTTATTCTAGGACGATCAATACGTCGCCTTCATTAACGAAATCACCAATGCTTACTTTTACATCTAATACTAAACCTTCTGAAGTGCTTTCAATTGGAATTTCCATTTTCATAGATTCAAGCATCACGACTTCCTGACCAAGTTGTACTTGATTCCCTTTTGCTGCGAATATATTTAAAACAGTACCTGCCATACTTGCTGTTATTTCTTTCATTTTCATTCTCCCCCTAGTTCACTAATTTTTTGGTTAAAAAGCTTGTGGTGTACTTTCCCTTTTGAAAATCATTATCTGTTAGTACATTAAGGAAAAGTGGTGCATTAGTTTTAATCCCTTCAATTTTTAAGTCTTTAAAGAAGCGAACCGCTTCTTCTAATGCTTTTACACGTGTTTCATTGTGAATAATAACTTTCGCAATCATTGGATCATAGAACGGTGTAACCACACTTCCTTCATCATAACCTGAATCAATTCTTACTCCCGCCGAATGACCCCATTCAAGCCTGCTGATTTTACCTGGCGACGGAAAAAAACGAACAGGGTCTTCAGCATAAAGCCTAAATTCAATAGCGTGACCTGACAATGTGATTTCATCTTGGAGCAATGGTAACCGTTCACCTCGAGAGATGAGGATTTGCCATTTCACTAAATCGAGACCAGTTATCATTTCAGTTGCCGGATGTTCAACCTGAAGGCGAGTGTTCATTTCTAGAAAATAAAAATTTTCCTTTTCATCAACAATAAATTCAATAGTTCCTGCATTTGTATAATTAACAGCACTCGCCGCTTTTAAGGCTGTTTCAAACATCATATTTCGAGAATGGTCCGATAAACAAGGTGACGGAGATTCCTCAATTACTTTTTGATGTCTTCTTTGAACAGAACAGTTTCTTTCAAACAAATGAACAATATTTCCATGGCTGTCTCCAAACACCTGGACTTCGACATGTCTTGCATCTTTGATATACTTCTCGATAAAGACTTCGTCAGAGCCAAAATAGGCCATTGCTCTTGCTTTTGTCTGGGCAAAAGACTTAACGAGCGCTTGCTCATCTTCACAAAATACCATTCCTATCCCGCCGCCGCCGCCGCTTGCCTTCAGCATAACTGGGAAGCCGATTGTATCTGCAAGAACAATTGCTTCCTCAATAGCTTTTATACCGCAGCCACTGCCGGGAACCACCGGGACACCCGCCTTTTCCATCGTCTGACGAGAAATAATTTTGTCACCCATTAATTCAATAGTTGCCGGGTTCGGGCCGATAAAAATAATACCTTCCTCTATTGCTCGTTTAGCAAATGTAGCATTTTCAGATAAAAAGCCGTAACCAGGGTGAATTGCATCTACTTTCTCTCGTTTTGCTATTTCTAAAATTTTATCTACTTGTAGATAGGATTTGTTTACAGGAGGCTCCCCCACACAGAAAGCCATAGTTGCTGCTTTTACAAAGGGCATTTCCTTATCAGCCTCGGAATAAATAGCAATTGTTTCAATCCCCATCTCCTGACAGGTTCGAATAATCCGAAGGGCAATTTCTCCTCGATTAGCAATTAAAATTTTTTGCACGCTTTTTCCCCTTTCGTACCCTGTTTATTCCACCATTTATATGTTTCTACACGATTCTCTGAATTTCCTGCAATTTTTGAAAACGCTTTCTGAACTTATTTGAAGAATTTTTTGAGTTTTTGTTATATAATTAGAGTGATTCATTTGAAAAATGCCAAAATTACTTCAGTTCATGTTATTCAAGAGCAAATGAATATATACAAGATTATGAGTAATCATATTTAGGAGGTTGACTATGGCAGTAAAAGTGGAAAGACTCAAAGTAAATTTTAAAACACTAGAAGAGTTTAAAAAATTCAAAGAATATGGGATTCAAGAATTATCAATGCTTGAAGATCTTGAAGCAAATATGGTTGATAATAATAGTGACTCACCTTTTTACG
Organism: Neobacillus sp. KR4-4; assembly: GCF_042136325.1. Classification (NCBI taxonomy): domain Bacteria; kingdom Bacillati; phylum Bacillota; class Bacilli; order Caryophanales; family Bacillaceae; genus Neobacillus; species Neobacillus sp. KR4-4. The sequence continues at coordinate 94,846 of NZ_JBHHJU010000003.1, read as the reverse complement.
GAATTTATTTTGGAGACAAATTAGTAGCTCGAATGAGTCTATACCAAATTGATGCAAAGTTTGACCGCTATTTTTATCCGCCGCAAAATTACTTAGAGTTATGGAAACTTGAGGTATTACCGGATTATCAAGGTAAGGGTTATGGCAAGGCGCTTGTCGAATTTGCGAAAAGCAGCTTTGGTCTCCCGATTAAGACGAATCCAAGAGTACAATCAAGAGATTTTTGGGAAAAGATGGGCTTTGCGAATGTCGATTACGATATGGAGCGTGACCGCGGAGAAAATCCATTGGTTTGGTACCCTTCAGGCGTAGAGGCACAACAGCATAATTAATACAAATAAAAAAGCGGACATTTGGTCCGCTTTTTCTACTTTTCTACTCTTTCGAGGTTACCATTTTTGTCCATCTGGAATTTTACTTTTTGTTGCCGGTCCTCATCTTGAAGAACTACCATTTTCCGAGCTCTTTCCATAATTTCAATTAACGAACGATAATCCTCTTCAATAGCCTTTAAATTTTTAGATAATCTTTCGTTTTCTGCTGCCAAGTAGTATGCCTTTTTTTCCAACTCTTTGATTTTTTCATTAGATTTCTTCCGTTCCGCTTCATTGTTGGATGAGGCTAGTGCTTTTTGTTGGAGTCCCTCTAAAAAATGGATCACCGTCGAAAATGTAATTGTGCTTCCTTGTTCATTTCCTGTTGGAGAGGGCACAGCTTCTACTTTAACTGGTTCTTCAAATGATTCTATTTCATTTGAAACTGGCTGTTTTTTTAACTCTTTACGCTGCTTTTTAGCCAACTCAATGCCCGATTTATATTGTTTTCTAACAAACGAATTCCAACGAAAGCCACAGGCTGCTGAAGTACGTGTGAGCTGCTTCCCTACTTCTTCGAATGCTTGCAGTTGCGTCCCGCCTTCCCGGATGTGTCGTAACACAACCTCAGCAAGCAACAAGTCTTCATCTTGGGACCATGCATCTTGTCGAGTCGGTGACATGAAATCATCCCTCCTAGTGTTTTTATAATACATATGCATCTACTAGAAAAGATAGACTTAATCAAGCCCTGTGTTTTTCATCTTTATTCATTGTTTTTTCGTATAAACGCATTTACATATTCATGATGAATTTCGCTTTCCCAAAGGGTTGCACACTCTCTAATCTCTTCATCTATTCTTTCACGCAGTTTTGTTTCTTCCCACTTTCTAATCCAAATTCTTTTATAGGATTTTAATACACTTATATCGTTAGATATCATCTGTCCAAGGTATCTATCACAAGCCTGGAGAGAGTCATCCGTGTATAGTGAGTTAATAAACCCAATTTTCTTTAAATATGAGGCAGTTTGGATCTCTGCTTCCATTAAAAGCTTCATTGCAATGGAAGCAGGCAGCTTTTCAGCTAAAATTGAACCTCCGCCCCATCCCGTTGTTATCGCTTGCTTTCCTTGGATAAACCCTGCCAATATACCTTCTCGCGCAATACGATAATCGCAAGCAGCCGCAAGTTCACAACCACCGCCAACTGCTGTTCCATTAATGAGAGCAACAGTCGGAATAGGCAATGTAAGCAGCGAATAAAGGATATTCGCCATTTTTGAGAGCATCCGATAAGCTTCTTCCTTTGTGCGAAGGGAATGAAAAACAGACAAGTCTCCCCCTGAACAAAAAGCAAGATCATCTTCTCCGGTAATAACTAGTGCCTTAATATCAGGGTGAAAAGATTTTTTTATTGCTTCAGCCAATCCTTCCATGACTTCAAAATTAATAGCATTTCTTTTTTCACTTCTAGTAATGGTAAATACCAAATAACCCATATCACGTTTTTCAATTTTGTACGACAACCTATAACACAGCCCTTCTTTATTATTTCGCAAAAATGAGTATGTATAAATCCAAAGAAACGATAAAAGCACAAGGGAAATAACCCCTTGTGCTTTCTATCTTACCTTAAAATTAGTCGTTCACTACATCTTTTCCTTTGTATGTTCCGCAAGCTTTACATACACGGTGTGAAAGTTTCATTTCACCACAGTTTGGGCAGCTTACCATACCAGGTACGTTTAATTTAAAATGAGTACGACGTTTTCTTTTTGCAGTTTTAGAAGTCCTTCTAAAAGGTACAGCCATTCTTCCCACCTCCTTAAAGAGTATTAAGAAAGTAATGAAGGCCAGGAATGCTGGGTCTTCACTTTGCTTCTTAGATTTGTCGATTAAATTTACGAAGAAGAATTGTTTTCATCGAAAAACTTTGCGAGACCTGCTAGTCTCGGATCAATTTTTTTAGATTGATCTTCTCCATGAACAACTTCCCAATCCTTGCCAGATTGTGGAGCAGCATCTTCACGATTAACATCTTCGCAAAAAACTTGCATTGGTACCTCAAGTAAAAGAATCTCTCGAAGGATCGGCATCACATCAATCACTTCACCTTTCACTTGATATGCTTCCTCTTCAGTTTCATAAACTGAACCTTGCAAGAGAAACGTTTCAGTTGTTTCGACATTAATTGGAAGTTTAACATCCACTAAAGTACGAGAACATGGAAGTATTAAGTAACCTTCGATTTTTAAATGGAACGTTACTTTTGTTGAATCGATATCGCCCCGACCTGTAATATGCATCGGAGAAACTTCCCGGATGGTCGGATCATCTTGTTTGATCTCATCCACACGAACTATCTCATCAATAATAAATTCCTTGTTTCGATATTTTTGTAATTGACTTAATGTCCATTTCAATTGAATCACCCCAAGGCAACAAAGGTAATTATAGCCTTCGATAAATTTTTTGTCAATGTTTTTTCTTTACACCCCGTCAGATGATTAAAAAGCAAAATGCACCTATCTGTTTCCAATACTAGTTTAACCAGATTAGCCTTTTGCAAACATCCTTAATATCTTACCATATAATTTGATTGGTTTCCTTAAAATATTGCTATAATGTTAAGAAAAGCAAAAATCACACAGATTTTAAAGTTTTAAGGAGAAAACAAATGAGAGCTGTTGGATTAATCGTAGAGTACAACCCTTTTCATAATGGGCATGCCTATCATTTACAGGCATCTAAGGAAGCAGCAGAAGCTGATATTGTTATTGCAGTAATGAGCGGGAACTTTTTACAGCGCGGGGAACCTGCACTTGTGTCCAAATGGCAGCGAACCAAAATGGCATTGTTAAATGGAGTAGATATTGTTTTTGAACTACCTTATTGCTTCGCCACTCAAAAAGCAGAAACCTTCGCAAATGGTGCTGTGTCAATGTTGGATGCAGTGGGCACTCATTGCCTCTGTTTTGGAAGCGAGAGCGGAGACATATCCGATTTCTTTCGTACAATTGATCACTTAGAAGCGAAGCAACATCTATTTAATGAAAACATTAAACAGTTCCTAAGCACAGGTGTCAGTTATCCGAAAGCTTTATCCCTTGCATTTGGGCAATTGCCAGATTCGGATAAATATTTGGATTTAGCTAAGCCAAATAATATACTTGGACTCGAATACATAAAAGCTATAAAACAACAAAAGTCGAATGTCATCCCAATGACGATACCTCGAAAAAACGCTAACTACCATGATCAGGATTTTACCTCTGCAACGATTGCAAGTGCAACCAGTATCCGAAAAGCTATCTTTGCTGATAGCGATGGAAAATCTGCTATAGACCAATATGTACCAAAGGCTACCAAACAATTGCTAAATGAATATTTACAATTTTATCAAGTATTTCACCAATGGGAAAACTATTGGAGTTATCTTCAATTTCGTTTAATTCATTCGAGCCCTGAAGAGCTGAGGAATATTTATGAAATGGAAGAGGGGCTTGAAAATAGACTTCTCTCTGCGGCACGAGAGGCTGATACATATCTTGAGTTTATGCAAAAAATTAAAACGAAACGTTATACTTGGACAAGACTGCAAAGATTATGTGTTCATATATTAACTAATTCAAAAAAAGAGGACATGGCAATGATCTCAGAAAAAGCCTCTTATTTAAGACTTCTTGGTATGACCACCAAGGGCAAAGAATACCTAAATAAAAACAAGGCTCATCTTAGTCTCCCCCTAATATCGAAACTTTCTTCTTTTAAAGGAAAAGAGATTAACCTAGATATTAAAGCAGCAAGGGTTTTTTCACTTGGGCTCCCTAACCATTTAAAAAATAAAATGATCCATCAAGAATATCAGCAGCCACCTATTTATATAAAGTAAAAAGATCCGTTATAAAGGGCCTGTTGATTTCCGCTCCAGACGCTTCGCTTTCCGCGGGCGTTGCGGGGAGCCTCCTCGGCGCTTAAGCACCTGCGGGGTCTCCCCAGCCCCGTACTCCCGCAGGAGTCTCGCGCCTTCCGCTCCAATCAACAGGGTGCCAAAGTCAACAATATTTCTTAACTTAACCATAATAAAAAGATGATGCAGGCGCACCATCTTTTTATTATTTTTCCTTTAGCTTTTCTAAGTAGCTAACAGCTTCGTCAAATGTATCAATAGGAACAATTTTCATGTTGGTTTTTATCTCACGGGCCGTCTTTACAGCATCCCGGTAATTGGAACTCTTTATTCCTTTTTCATTCGGGGCTAAAAAGATTTCTGCGCCTGCTTTGTCCGCTGCAACTATTTTTTGTTCAATTCCCCCTATAGGACCAACCGTCCCATCCACTTCAATGGTCCCTGTACCTGCAATCTGATACCCTTTTGTCAGGTCACCGTCGGTCAACTGGTTATAGATTTCTAAAGAAAACATGAATCCTGCGGAAGGTCCACCAATTTCATCCGTCTTTACCTTAACTTTTGGATCAACCATTATTTCTTTATCATCAACGAGCGAAATCCCAATTCCAACCTTTCGAGGATCTTCTTTAAAAGCTTGGAGTTTTAATGTAACAGTCTTTGTACTTTTATTTCGTAAATAGGTTAATTCTACCTTGTCACCAGCATGTTTATTACTCACGTAACCAATGAATTTTTCCGAGGAAGGAAATTGCTTCCCATCCACTTTAAAAATCCGATCACCCGCGGAAAGTTTGCCATATGCAGGCATATCAGGAATCACTTGAACCACATAAATTCCCTTATATTTATATTTAACAGGCAGACCCGCTTTCCGGTAAGCTACCTCAATGGCATTTAATTTCGAACCCGCCATAAGATGGAGCTGTCGTACATTGTATTCTTCTTCGGTTTCTTTTTTATTTAATATCATATCAAGTGGATAAAGCTCCTCATATTTTCTAACTTTTGCTTCTATATAAGAGAAAACATTAGCTCTACCCATTCTAACCGTCGTAAGCATAAAATTTCCTTCATCCTTATCGCCGCCTTCAACACTGATGATTGGTCCCAGTTCCTTCGCCATTCCCGGTTTGGAGACATAGTATGGCAATGAATAAAACATTCCCCAAACAAAGATAATCGTAATAACTAGTGCAGACCCTATATATATTTTTTTGCGCATCGCAATTTTTACCCCTTCCACTGTTCAATCACGGTTTTTATTTGCGTTAGATGTTTTTTCGCTTCAGCCTCGCCTATATTAATAATCTCTTCAATATTTGTAAAGGCTCGTGAACTATAAGTTTCGACAGGGGGACGAAGCATTACACTTGCAGCAATTTCCCGATTGTTAATTATCTCTGCTTGCATAATATCAATACTCTGCATGATGACATCATAGATAGAGGTAATTTCTGCGTTCCTCTTTACCCTTGAAACATCTACAGCGATAACGATATCTGCCCCCATCTCTTTAGCGACAGAAACAGGAACGCGATCAGATACGCCGCCATCTACAAGGATTCTGCCATTATATTTTTCGGGTACAAAAATTCCGGGTATCGAAATGCTTGCCCGGACTGCATCTGCAACAGGACCCTTTTTAAATACCACCTTTTCACCCGTCAATAAATCAGTAGCGACGATTCCAATTGGAATCGAGAGCTCCTCAATATTTTTACCGTGGGTAAATACCTTAATAAATTCTTTTACCTTTTTACCTGAAATAAAGCCCATTTTTGGAACTGTAAAGTCCAAAAAGTACTTCCTCTTAAAGGCAGTGGATAATTTATATAACCGATCCATATCAATACCTGCACCGTAAAAACTTGCAACTAGTGCTCCCATACTGCTGCCAGCAATCAGATGAATCGGAATTTCAGCGTCTATCAATGCTTTAATGACACCTAAATGAGCAAACCCGCGTGCACCTCCTGAACCAAGCGCCAAGCCTATTTTTGGGTGCTCCATAATTATAGACCTCCTATCAATACCTAATCAAAATAATTGATTTCTTAATTGACGGACTTTACGAATTCCTTCCATGTAAAAGTGAAATCTCGTTCAATCTTATGGTCTAAATAAACGTTCTATGAGTATATTTGTGTTATATGAGGACAAGTCAGGATGGAATATTTCTTTATTTTACCATTCATTTAATCGATTGCACAGTTCAACGATTTCCTCGGGAGGAGGTCTCTTCATTGTTTCGGTCCAAATTAAAAACAATTTTTTTATCCATATCCGTCACCATTCTAGCTGGCTCGCTAATATTTTATCCACAAGAGTCCTTGGATGCATCTATCCGTGGCTTAAATATGTGGTGGGAAATAGTTTTTCCATCCTTATTACCATTTTTTATTGTTTCTGAAATGTTAATTGGCTTCGGGGTTGTAAAATTTATTGGTGTATTATTGGAACCACTAATGAGACCTCTTTTCAAGGTTCCTGGTGTGGGCGGATTTGTTTGGGCTATGGGGATGGCTTCTGGATTTCCTGCTGGAGCAAAGTTCACAGCAAGATTAAGAGAAGAAGGCCAGTTAACACGAATTGAAGCGGAAAGACTTGTTTCTTTCACAAATTCATCAAATCCATTATTTATTTTCGGGGCTGTTTCGGTAGGATTTTTCTATAATCCACATTTAGGGGTTATCCTTGCACTATCTCATTATTTAGGAAATATTTGTGTTGGGTTAATCATGCGCTTTTATGGAAAAGAATCACCTGATGAAATCCCTCCGAAAAGAAAAAAGTTCAAAATCCGTTCAGCTTTATCAGCTTTGCATCAAACGAGACTAAAAGATAATCGACCAATTGGAAAACTACTTGGGGATGCCGTTAATTCTTCTATTCAAACCTTATTAATGGTTGGCGGGTTTATCATTCTTTTCTCTGTGATAAACAAAATACTTTATCATTTACATATTACGGCCACATTAGCAAAATCTATTGAGGTGCTGCTATCTGCGCTGTCCTTCCCTGAAATGTTAAGTATTCCGTTTATTTCAGGTTTATTTGAGATCACTTTAGGCAGTCAATTAACGAGTCAAAATCCAGATGCAACACTTTTACAAAAGGCGATGATTACCAGCTTTATTTTAGCCTTTAGTGGTTTTAGTGTCCAAGCCCAAGTTGCTAGTATCCTGGCACAAACAGATATTCGATTTAAACCATTTTTTATGGCGAGAATCCTTCAAGGTATTTTCGCAAGTTTGTTTGCATTGATCTTATGGAAGCCCGTTTATTTGCGTTTTAATGGGAATGAACAGCCTTCAAATGCCTTGCCAGTCAGTTTTTTCGAGAATGGCTCATGGGCAGACCCTCTATTTCATAAAATGATTGTCATTGGGCCGATTATCACCATCATCTCACTCATAGTTTATGTGCTTATTTTGTTTTCCCGCTTAAAAAAACAATAATAAAAGAGCTGGCATGCATAGCCTGGCTCTTTTTTCATTTACCCTTTAAACTTCTTTTGTAATTCTTTTTCAACAATTGGCGGGACTAGGGACGAAATATCCCCATTATATTTCGCCACTTCTTTAACAATACTTGAGCTTAAGAAGGAATATTGATTATTCGTCATGATAAAAAAGGTTTCAATCTCATCATTTAGCACTCTATTCATCGAAGTAATTTGCATTTCGTACTCAAAGTCCGAAACTGCCCGCAATCCACGGATGATGGCATTAGCATTAACTGCCTTTGCATAATCAACCAGTAAGCCTGAATGAACATCTACTTTAACATTCGGAAGATCTTTTGTTACAGCCTTGATGAGATTCATTCGCTCTTCAACAGTAAATAATGGATTTTTAGATGAATTATTTAAAACGCTAACATAAACGGTATCAAATACTTTGGCACCTCTTCTAATAATATCTAAATGACCAAATGTAATTGGATCAAAGCTTCCTGGACAAACGGCTATTTTCGTCAAATTGATTCCCCCTTACTCAATATCTGTTCGAATATAAATCGTTACCGCAATCATCCCATACTTTTCATGTTTTATTTGGCTAAATCGTCCTACTGCTTTGGGTAATTCAACATCAAAGCCATGCTCACACACAACGATTCCATCCTTGTTCACTACATTCTGATTATCCATCTTTTCCATTAAATTGACTAGTTGCTGTTTTTTGTATGGCGGATCTAAAAATATGTAATCAAAGCAAATCTCTCTTTTAATGAGAGCCTTAAGTGCTCTGTCAGCATCATTACGGTAAACCTCTGTCTGGTCCTCAAATTTACAGGCTTTTATGTTTTCCTGAATCACTTGAATAGCTTTTGGCTCTCGATCAATAAATATAATTTTATCCAATCCTCTGCTAAGTGCCTCCAAACCTAATCCACCACTGCCAGCAAACAGGTCTAACCCAATCCCTCCATCAAAATAAGGACCAATCATATTAAATATAGCTTCTTTGACCTTATCCGTTGTCGGCCTCGTCGTATTTCCGGGAACTGCTTTCAGCGGTCTTCCTTTACAACTGCCTGAAACCACTCTCACTTACCTATCACCACATTTTTTCAGAAATAATTTCTTAATTCATCCTACCATAGTTTATTAAAACTAGACAATTTCTGTGGATGATATCTTAATTATTTTGTCGAAGCACACCAAAGATTGTTATATCTCGAAATTTTATCATAAAACACGTATAAGCTTTTGGGTTGTGGAAATAATGTAATTAACAACATCAATTCGAGGATGTTGTTGCCAACCGCGGAGAAGACTTACGTTTCCCCATAAGTTCTTCCTCCGGTTTCTCCTCTCCCTTTGCCTTCTATCCTTTATGAGGATGTGGAAGGACCCTGCAGAAAGTTCTGCAGGTTTTTTTTTGTTTTTTATTCAAAAAATCCTTTTTAAGTGATAAAGTATTGAAGTATTGATTCATTCTAAAGGAGCGTTTTTAATTGATCCAGCGTTTTATTGAATTAGGTGAGGGATATTCAGATTTATATGAATTACTAGAACTTATTAATGCCAATCAGCACCGTCTTCAACATCTGCTTGCACTTCACACAAAAATAGATGGCAGAGAACTAACTTCCTTGGTCGTTATTTTAAAACCTACTGACCCAGGAAAGTTCCAACCACTTTATGTTTGTCGTGAGGGCATTCCGAATCCAAATTATTGTCCTAATAAAAGGTATGAACTTTTTGCCCAAACTGCTGCCGCGTATAATAAACAAATTCACGAACTATCGGTTAAGCCATCTTCCATCTTTTATGAAAAGGAACTTTATTTCCAATACCTAATTGGGATTCTGAGGCTTAATCATTATTTATTACCACTACAATAGGAAAAGGTGAGGGACTAAATATATTCCCTCACCTTTTTAAATACCCATTTTATAGTCATATTCTTTTGCTTTATCGGGTGCTGAATTTTCATACTCCATTCTTAAGAATGGTTTATATGAAGGTTCTACTTTTTTTACAAACGAAAAAGAATTCAACTTTTCCATAATCTCATCTACTTCTTGTTGATTACAATACAGTACAACATATTTTAGCTTTTTTGAAACATAATGTACATTTCCGAAGCGTCTAAGCATTTTAGCTTGTTTTAATGAGTAAAGCCAAACCACCAATCCTTGTCTTTGAACAAACATACTATTTCCCCTTCAACAGAACCATCATTTTAACTAAGTCTAGCATATAAAAACGCTTCATTTCAATTCAAACTTTAATTCTTATCCATATTATATGGTAGTAAAAAAATATTTACTGTACTCTAAAGAAAAAAAATCAGCTAACATTAGCTGATTTTCTCATCCACACCCACAACTTCCTCCACCGCCACAGCCGCTTCTATGGTTGGAATTTGTTTCGAAAAACTGGTTGCCGGTTGGGACTTTTATATGTTCTGAAACAGCACCACCTACGATGATGCTGATTGCATCTAGAAGGTCTTGCAGGTCATTTTCTGCCAATTTAAACTCCGCTACTAGTGGATCCAAATCCATTTCTCTTTTACTTTCGCGGATTTGGGTCATTACCTTTTTATAATCAGGATGGTATTTTCCAAAGCGTTGAACCTCATCATATAATTCCTTTAGACTAACAAAACGCTTTATTTTACGCTGTGACTCCCTATTACTTTGCAATTTATATAAACAAATTTGATATTGTTCTGCAATTTCGGATTCCAGAACCATTTTTGCTAGTTGTTCAGCCTGTTCCAATAATTCAACTCTTTCTAATGTAGCAAGCACGATTACGCCCACCTCCAATGATATTTTAACATGAAAGTGTTAGTAATGCGAAAAATACAGTTTATCTAGTGATATTTACCATAAATTCTTTTTCCATTCCATACGGTTGATTATTTAAATCCACAACTTCAAGTTTAACCCTGTGGCTGCCCGGCGAAAGCCCTTTAATGATAAATGCTGCCGCATTAACTTCTGATTTTTTCTTACCATCAATCCATATCACAAGCTTTCCTAAATTCTTCTTTGAATGATCGGTTTCGCGAAAACTAATTCCTGAAACAACACAATTAATTAATACTGTTTCTCCTTTTATTTGGTGGTGGACAAATAATGAAGGTATTTCGGTCCTTGGCTTAATATGATTAAATCCGGAAAGCATTCCAATCAAAAAAATAATAAGGACTACCTGCGGAAGCTGTTTTTTCATTTTGATTCACTCCTTCTTTGATTGTATTGTTCGCCTCCATTTCATTTTTTAGTCTTAATCCTCTTGTTAACACACAAAAAAAGCCACAAAATAAACATGTGGACTTAGTTAATTTTGATTTTTCATTGCCTGAAACATATGATACATCATGGACGCCATTTGTACACTATTTGAAAATTTATTCACTTGATCTGGAATGGTCTTTTTATAATAGTGTAAGGACTCAATTTCAAGTGCTTGTAAATCATATGGATTTCTTGATAACTTTCGGTACCAGATTGGTTGTTCGCGGATAAACTGCTTTAAATCCTTCTGACTTTCAATATATTCAAGGACATCTCTTCTCATAAATTAAAGCCCCTTCCTATCAGTCTTTTCTAAACAAAAAGGGATGTTTTGGTCCTTCAGGTGGTTTTGCTGCCCCCCCCGCTGCATTGTTTCCTTGAAATTGCGAAAGGACGCTTTGGACTGCTCCGAGGGCCTGACTTAAGTTATTAATATGGTTTTGCATCTGATTCGGATCCATTTTCTTAACCATCCCCATAATTGTCGAAATCCAATCACCTTTTGATTCTGTGCTTGCTTCTTCAGCAGCTGATTCATCACTAGTTCCAATCGTTTCCCACCGAGTATCCTCTTCCCCTAACAAATACCACTCTTCATATAACTCCTGCCAGGTTGCCTTCCCCCTCCGTACTTCCTGGACAAGTTTAGGATTGCTTTTAACAAATTCTTTAAATTGTATAACGGTAGGGTGTAATTGTTTTTGTGTCATTTTTCTCACCTCAACCCATATTACTGCCAATAATACATTATGAAAGATCATTCAAAATGTGAAAGGACCACGCAGGATAAATATATTTAATATTTTTTCTGTAAATGATAAGATGGCAGAAGAATAAGGATTGAAAGAGGTATCTAGAATGAAAGATGAATTACGACAATTATTAGAAACATGTATCGAAAATGGTTCAGAAGCAGATCTCAGTTCACTTACCTTCCTCTTAGAAGGGCTAAAACAAAAAATTAATCAAAACCGCATTACCTATATTGACGGGATTCTTCAAATGGACAGGAAATTTGTAGAGAATACTTGCGAAATTACCATTCCCATTCATCCAATAATAAATAATAATCTAGACATCGTCCATGGCGGAATTACTGCTACTGTTCTTGATACTACGATGGGTAGTTTGGCTAATTACTATTTGCCAAAAGGATTTGGGGCTGTTACTAATCAATTAAATATCCATTACATAGCACCAGGTATTGGAGAAACGATTCGTTGTAAAGCGGAGATAGTCCATAAGGGCAGCAAAACAATGGTAATATCAGGAGAAGCCTACCGGAGCGATGGAAAAAAAATGGCCTATGCGACAGGTACATTCTTTATTATTAACAAATCATGACCAGGGGAGTTTGATACATAATGGTCACCGCCATCGTCATTCCAATTATTTTCCTTTACTTTTATTGGCTTACAAAAAAAGAGATGAAGGAAAATGATTCAAAGTGGGCTAGTACTGGTCACGTCCAGCACGAAGCAATTTTAATTGGGGAAATTAAAAGCATCATAGAGGAGAAACAACGGTTTTATTATCACCGTTATATTCATGTTCAATCATTAAGATTGCAAACAGAAACAAAATTAATTACAGTTCAAAAGATTACGCCCATTACTAAAGGCTTTCAGAAAGTTTCCTTTTAAGTAGGGGATACCATTAAAGTATATGGAATGTGGAAGGATAATAAATTTGTATTTAACGAATATGTTATTGAAAAAAGGTGACCTTAACGTCACCTTTTTATTGTTCTATTTTTTGAATGAAATTTTGTGTATAGTATTTTTCATAAACTCCTACTCCAAGATGTGAATACTCCTTATTTAATAGTGCCTCCCGATGACCTTTACTATTGAGCCAACCTTCCACCACAGCAGGGCCATCGGTATAGTTTGCCGCGATATTCTCACCTGCAGACTTATAAACCACTTCAGCAGTTTTTAATCTTTTGTCGAGGTCTCCAAATTTCTTAGATGTATGTGAGAAGTCATTGTTTTCTGACATGTCCTTACTGTGTTGAAACGCTGCTTTAGCCGTATTTTCATCCCACTTTAAAACCTTTAATTTGCTTCTTTCTCTTAAGACATTGGTAATGTCAAATATCTGTTGTTCGGTGTCTTCTTCAATCTTGCGCTGCCTTTCCTCGCTAGGCTCAGGAGCCTGAATTAAGACTCCATTATAAACCAGTTCATAGGGACGCTGTTTGATTAGTGTAGACGCATCTAAGAAACGAACACTTGAAAGGTTTCCTGTGAACTTATCTATATATAGTTGAACAAAAATATCACCCAATTGTACCATCGGCCGAAGATTTAAATCAGTATCGTTTAGTTCAAAGCGATAAGAATTTCCCTTAAATTCGAGATTAACATTCGTATCAATATAGTGTGTATTAAAAATTTCCTCAACTGGTTGTCCAATTTCAAATGGTGCTACATCTAAATTCTGACCAATGGCAAAAATCGTAACAATACGCTTATTTTCTACGCCCACTTGTAAATAGCCTTTAGAATTTTGATTATAAATATACCACTGATAGCCATACATAGATTCATCAATCCGTAATGGGCTACCAAGTTCCTTTACTAAATCCTCTTCATTTTTTCCAATTAATAAAGCCAAACCTTCTTTTGGTTTCTCTGAGATAATTTTTTTACTAGGTTTATTCACTGGGTTTTGGCTTATATTTTGTTCTTTTACTTCTGATGTATTATTTTCTTTAATTAAAATAGTATCTTCATTATTTTCATTTATACTGACATAAAAACCAATGGTTAAAAAAACAGCTGAAAGGATTAAAATTTTTGACAGTATACGCAGAGGCATTCACCCTCTCTGGAACTTTTTCTATCATTATATGTATAGATAAAATTATTATATCATCTATAGCTTGAATAATAATAGTGATTATCATAAATATCAGATAAATGAACTGATTAAAAGAAAACAGGTACACTGAGTACCTGTTTTCTTTTAATGGACTATTTTTTTTATATAATAATTCTTAGTGTTGTACATTATTAAAGTTTTGTTCAGATATTTCTGTTAAGGCGACCTTTGCCTGATCATCAGTTAATTCTCTGATGGCGAAGTCACCTAATGAAACAATTCCAACTAATTTATCTCCTTCGACCACAGGTAAACGGCGGATTTGATGTTCTGCCATTATTTTTGCCGCTTCCTTGCTTGAAGCATCAGGTGTGACTGTAATCAGTTGATTACTCATGATATCTTCTACCTTGGTAGACCCAGGATGTTTTTCTGCCACACCTCTTACGACAATATCACGGTCTGTTATCATGCCCACAAGCTTGTCCTGGTCAAGAATCGGGATAGCACCTACATTTAACTCTTTCATTTTTAAAGCCACTTCATATACATTATCCAATAAAGTACAACTTTCAACGTCTTCCGTCATAATATCCCTGATATTTTCCATTTTCTTACCCCCATGGTATAATTATTACAGCTTATCATTATTCTAGGTTTTCCATCCAATAATGTTTTATTCGCCTGAATCTATTCATTGCAAGTTGCTTGATTTTCAACTATTATTAAAATTGAATAATAATTGCTTTACTGATAAAAGAAACATTGGGGTAATGGTATCGTTTTTAGGAGGGATTATTTATGAAATTCGAGAATACTGAGATTGAAAAGTTAAAGGCTGACTTAAACCGACTAGATGAAGTCATGTTAGACCACGGTTTAGTGCGCGAGGGGCAATGGGACTATGAACGTGTTACATATGACCGCAAGTTTGAATTAAAAGAAGGGGTATTTTATCTGCGCGTTCGCGGACATGCGATAGAAGGTGATATTGGGGCTGATAAAGCAACAATTCAATTAATGACCCCGCTATTAGGTAAACATTACTATCCGCATGGTGTGGAATATGGTGAAGGTGAAAACTTCCCTGCCTCACTTGTGAACCAATGTAAAAAAATCCTTGATGCTGTGAAAGCCGAAGTAAGTAAATTTGCTCTATAAAATAAAATATAATAAAAAAGACGCATGGAGTAATGCGTCTTTTTTATTTTGAAGTTGCAAGGACCCTATTTTACAGTCCTAGGATTGCTTTAATCATCGAAGTGGTCTCTCCGCCATGATAAAATACATAAAGCAATAGATATACAGCAACTCCAGTGATTGCTGTAAAAAACCATATAACACTTGTTATTGGGCCAAGTTTGCGATGGATAGAAAGTTTATTTTTGTATCCGGTAAGAATAGACACTACACCGAACACAGCTCCAATTGTCGCAAGTGTAATATGAAAGATTAAAAATATGGTGTAATAAATTTTAATATTTTCTGGCCCACCGAACGACGTGTTTCCAATAAAGATTGTCCGGGAAGCATAAATGATAAAAAATATCACAGCAAAAATAGCAGCCAAAACCATTGTTTTTTTATGAGATTCAATCTTCCTGTGCGCAATTTGCCACCATCCAATGGCAACGGTAATAGCACTTAATACGATAAATGAAGTACTGATCGTGGGTAAAATCGGTAAGGAGTTCATTCCATATCCTCTCTTTTCTTTTATTCTACAATAATAGTAGTTCAACTACCTTTACAATTCAACGGATAAACATGAAATTTCCTCTAAACAGTAAAAAAATCTCCCAAGAGTATGGGAGATTATTTTATAAGGAGAGGATTTAGCTGCTGCTTCATTTCTTGTTCAGTATCGTCTTGATCTTTTCGATACCATTCAAAGAAAACATGTCCAAGAATTACTCCGTAAATGATTTCTTGAATAATTTTCATTAATACTCCACCAAGCTGCTGATCATGAAGCAGTGACATCGAACTAAAAAGCTCGGGACCACTTAAATTCAAGCTATCAAAGTTCGCAGAACCGACACATAAACTCATTACTTGTCCCCAAACCTGTGGGTCAGAATAGGTCGCATACATTGGAGTATCTGCAAAGATAATTAAGGCACAAGCAGGTGTTAACAGAATTCCATCTGCAAAAATATAACCCACCTTTTTTAGTCCACTTAATGTCTCATGTTCTGGCAATTGATTAAGTAACGGCCACCACATGAAAGTTGCAACAACAAATAATAGGATAGAATAAATAGCATGCAGCCAACCATTTTGCATGACATGGTCAAAAATTATTGGTACGTGATAAAAGGAAAATAAGCCATTAAAAACAATCAAGGCAATTAGCGGCTTTGTTAAAACTGTAAAGATAGAATTGACTGCGCTAATGCTAAAAATTTTCCTCCATACCCAATTTGGGATACTAATAATTAATATAGGTGGTACCACCAATACTAAAGCAGCCATTTGAATCATATGAACCCAAAACATAAGATGGGCTAATAAATCGACTGGCGATCCCTTAATGATATACAGAAGGATTATTGATAAAAGAAACAAACTACCTTGTGTTTTCGTTAAGGGCTCACTATTTGGAAACCAGGTTCTATATTTTGTTGTAAGTACAAAGTATCCTGCAGTAACTACAATTAAGATTAATAAAAAGTACGGGCTCCAAAGTGCTTTAAAACCAAAAATATCTAAAGTAAGCACCCAAATCACCTCTTTTTGAATTAAAAGAATTATTGACTCTATTATACCCTTGGTTAAAACGATAAGCAAAGAAATGGAAGCTTCCATTTCTTGCTCTTAAAAAAGAAAATCGGCTAGTAGCCGATTTTCTTTTTTTGAACCTATTACCACCAAATAATTGTTGAAAAGGCAAGTATAGTTATTGCTCCAACCAACACACCTGAGTATAAAAAGAGTGATGGAGCTTCATGCCCTTTATGGCTCATATGCATGAAATAATATAGTTGGAATATAACTTGAACCACTGCTAATAAAATAATAAACGGTACAGTAAACCATGAAGTAAACCCTTTAATATATACAGCTGCAAAAGCAATTAATGTTAAAAAAATCATTAAGGCAAAAGAAACTAACTGATATTTCATTTCTTCTGCATTTTTCCTGCGACGATATTCAATGTCTACTCTTGGGTTACCTGAATTTAATTGTTGATTAGCCATCAGTTTATCCCACCATTCCCATTAAATATACTACTGTAAAGATAAATACCCAAACAACGTCAATAAAATGCCAGTATAAACTAAACACATAGAATTTTGGAGCGTTGTAAAGGTCTAAGCCACGTTTAGAATTTCTTAACATCAATGTTAAACACCAAAGTAAACCAAAAGCAACGTGGCCCCCGTGGAAACCAACTAGTGTATAGAAGGCAGATCCGAAAGCACTGCTTGTAAATGTATGCCCTTCATGGACATAATGGGTAAATTCGTAAACCTCTAATCCTAAGAACCCTGCACCTAATAGAGCTGTAAGACCAAGCCAAACCATCATTTTTTTGAAGGCAAAATTCTTCATATGATACATTGCGTACACACTTGTTAATGAGCTGGTTAAGAGCAGCATTGTCGCAACAAATGTTAACGGTAATTCAAATAAATCCTTTGCTAAAGGATGACTTGAACTTGGAACTTTATCCTTTAAAGCAAGGTATGTGGCAAAGAGGGAGGCAAAAAGAACTGTCTCTCCCCCTAGGAAAAACCAAAAACCTAAAAATTTATTTTTTGATTCAAGGGTTGATTTTTCCGGCGCTGCAGGCCATGTTTCATAAGTAAATTTTTCATCAGCGTGCATTATGCCTTTACCCCCTTATCATCGTCATCCATTAAGTCCTCTTTGTGAATATGGAATCCATGATCATCTTTTACTGAACGTAAGAACATGGAACCAAACGTTACTAACAATCCAATAATCATTACTGGTAAAGCCCAAGCCTTATCATTTACATGATACATTGCTCCAAAAGCTGCAATGAATAATCCTAAAGCCATCATAAACGGTAAGAAAGATGAATTAGGCATATGAATGTCACCAAGCGGCTCAGCCGGAGTCATTCCTTTTTTACCATCCATTTTTTCTAACCAGTATGCATCTAACCCACGAACAAGTGGAAGTTGTTTAAAGTTATAGAACGGTGGTGGTGAAGGGATTGCCCATTCTAGGGTTCTTCCATCTCCCCATGGATCATTACCGACTTTAACATTTTTCACAGATGTTACGATGATGTTATATAACATTACAATAACACCTAAGCCCATAAAGGCAGCTCCTATTGAACTAACCATGTTGGCACTGTCAAATCCTTGACCAGGAAGGTATGTGAATACGCGTCGCGGCATTCCCCATAAACCTAAGAAATGTTGGATAAAGAAGGTTAAATGGAACCCGATAAAGAACAACCAGAAAGTAATTTTACCTAGCGTTTCATTCAACATTGTTCCAAACAT
The DNA here is from genome assembly GCF_042136325.1 of Neobacillus sp. KR4-4. Taxonomy (NCBI): domain Bacteria; kingdom Bacillati; phylum Bacillota; class Bacilli; order Caryophanales; family Bacillaceae; genus Neobacillus; species Neobacillus sp. KR4-4. The sequence goes on along the minus strand of NZ_JBHHJU010000003.1, from coordinate 76,551 downwards.
TTTTGGCCAATAGAGATGTGTGCCTGCAAATACTGCAAATACTACACCACCAACAATAACGTAATGGAAGTGCGCAACAACGAAATAAGTATCATGGTATTGATAATCTGCTGCTGCGGAGGCAAGCATTACCCCTGTTACTCCACCCGCAAGAAATGATGGAATAAATGCCATTGCCCAATGCATAGGAGTGGTAAATTTAACACTTCCTCCCCACATTGTTAAAAGCCAGTTAAATATTTTAATTCCTGTCGGTACACCAATTGCCATAGTAGCTACTGCAAAAATGGCATTAGCTACAGGTCCTAAACCAGTTGTAAACATATGGTGAGCCCATACCATGAAGCCTAGGAAACCAATTAATACCGTTGCAAAAACCATGGAAGAGTAACCAAATAAACGTTTTCTTGAGAAAATTGGGAAAATCTCCGAAAAAATCCCGAATGCCGGAAGTATTAATATATATACTTCTGGGTGTCCGAAGATCCAGAATAGATGTTCCCAAATTACGGTATTTCCACCTAATGTAACATCAAAGAAATTCGCACCAAACAATCGGTCGAACATCATTAGAACTAAACCAACCGTTAATGGAGGAAATGCGAACAAAATCAGTGCAGAAGTAACAAATGTAGTCCAAGTAAACAAAGGCATTCTCATATATGTCATACCCGGAGCACGCATGTTAATGATGGTAACTAGGAAGTTAATACCACCAATCAAGGTTCCAATACCAGATATCTGTAAACCTAAGATATAAAAGTCTACACCATGGCCTTTTGAGTGAAGTGCAAGTGACGCATAAGATGTCCAACCTGCATCAGGAGCTCCACCTAAGAACCATGAGAGATTTAGAAATATTCCACCAAAGAAGAATAACCAAAATCCTAGAGCATTTACAAATGGAAACGCAACGTCGCGTGCTCCAATTTGTAATGGCATTACCGCATTCATAAATGCAAATACAAGCGGCATTGCAGCAAGGAAAATCATTGTTGTTCCATGCATTGTGATAATTTCATTAAATAATCCGGCACTAACAAAGTCATTATTAGGCACTGCAAGTTGGATGCGGATAAATATTGCCTCAAGTCCGCCTACTAAGAAGAAAAATCCACCTGCAATGAGATATAGGATAGCGATCTTTTTATGGTCAACAGTTGTTAAAAAGTCCCATAAAGTTGCCCCAAATCCCTTTTTTTGAGCATAGGTACTCACAATTTTACCTCCCTTTCAACCAATTCCCCTTTTATTTCTGAACCTTTAATCCCATTAAATACTCTGATAAGGCATTAAGCTGTTCTTCAGACATTTCAGGGTATTTACCTGTCATCATGTTTCCAGGTTTGTATGTTTCCGGGTTACGGATCCAATTTTTTAACTCTTCTTTATTATGATCCAAAACACCTGCTACACGAGTGCGATTACCAAAATCTGATAAATTTGGTGCAAGACGTGCTGTCTCAGGCATTTTATTTGATGGTGTTACGGCATGACAACCGATACAGCTTTGATTGAAAATTTCTTGTCCCTGTGCAGCAACAGTGCCTTGTGCTTTAGCTGGCTCTTTCACATTCTGCATCGAAGCAACCCAATCATCAAATTTATCTCTGCTGATTGCTTTTACTTTAAAGTCCATTAATGCATGGGATGGTCCACAAAGTTCTGCACATTTCCCATAGAAAAGATTTCCGGCTTCGTTGGCTTGTTTATCATCAAACTCTAACCAGAATTTATTGATATTATCAGTGTTAGTATCAAGTTTTCCACCAACAGCTGGTATCCAGAATGAATGTTTAACATCAGTAGACTTTAAATTGAAGTACACTTTTTCATTCGTAGGTACAACTAAATCCTGACTTGTTACAATCTTCTGTCCAGGATATTCAAAATCCCACCAGTATAAATGTGAGCGCACATTAATAACAAGCGCTTTTGTATTTTTCTTGTCCATTGGTGATACATCTGCAAGCTTAAAGGTTGCAGCTACTGTCGGAACGGCAAGAATCAATAGTAAAAGAATCGGTACAACAGTCCAAATAATTTCTAATTTGTGACTTCCTTCTACTTGTTTTGGGATTCTGTCATCCTTTCGTTTAAAACGAACCAAGATCAAAATGAAAATGATCGCGACAACAATAATAACCCCAACCATGATTAAAGTACTTAACTTCATTAAATCATATTGCGTTTTCGCAACTTCACCGGCAGGCTTTAACGTGGAAAGGTACGGTTCGCCACATCCGGAGAGTACAAGCGCTAAAATCGAAAATAACGAAATCAAACGCCACTTTGCAAGCCTTTTCATAGCTTAATCAAACCCCTCTTTCACTAATAAATTATAAAACATTTGGTGGATCAAAGAAGTATGTAGGATGACTGTTTCCTCCAATTTCATTTAGAAACAATCAATTGCAAAACTAAATCAATGTAACGATAACCATTGCTACAAAAATAATAGTTAAGTATTGCAAAGAGTAAACAAACATTAGTTTTGCCCACTTTATGTCATCTTTGATTCTATATCCATAAATCCCTAATGCCAGCCACCCGATATTTAATAAGATAGCAAGTACTAGAAATGGGATTCCTAACTTGGTTAGAAAAAACGGAATCGGTTGAAGTGCAGCAACCCAGAGAACGATGTGAATTTTGGTGGTTTTAAACCCCTTCACTACCGGTAGCATTGGAATACCAGCTGCTTTATATTCTTTAACTCTTCTCATCGCCAATGCATAAAAATGTGGTGGCTGCCAAGCAAACATTAAAACAAACAATGACCATGCCATAATATCAAGATTTGCATCGACCGCTGCCCACCCAATAAGCGGAGGTACGGCTCCTGAAATGCTACCGATAATTGTATTGGAAACCAATTGCCTCTTCGACCACAGGGTATAGAGGAAAACATAGCTAAAAACTCCAAGCAGTCCAATTACTGTTGCAGTCATCGTAGTAAAGAATAAAGACAGTGTTCCCAGTCCAATGAGTAAAATACCTAATGAAAGAACTTTTACCGGCCCTATTTTCCCAGTTACAGTTGGCCGTGCTTTCGTTCTTTCCATTAAATGGTCAATATCGCGATCAACATAATTATTGATTGCACAGGACCCAGCGATAATTAATGAAGAACCAACTACGGTAAAAAAGACAATATCTAAATTATTTAGAAAGCTTTGCCCAGTAAAATGTAGTGCTAACCATAAACCAGTAAAAGTAGTAATAAGGTTGGAATTTACAATCCCTATTTTTATTAGGGCCATAAGGTCTTTCCAAGCTGTGGTTTGTAAATTAGTATTCAGGCCCGCAGCGCCATTATCAATAGCAGCATCTCCGTAAGCCTTAGAGTCAGACATTTGTTTCTCCTCCTAAACCTAAATAACAAAACATTCATCATTTAAGTACGTAATATTGATACTTCATTATTTATGCCCTCATTTGTAATAAAAAGGAATGCTCATCAGAAAAAATCAATAAATTTTTTTCGACTTGAATAATAATTATCAAAAAAGAATAGTGATTTTTAAAACACTTTCTCTGTATATTAAATCACACTTTCCGATATTTTTGTGAACTTTTTTTGAATAATTTTATACAAAATTGTAACAGAATTCATTATTTCATGACTAATGTATGAATTTTATGGTTAGGACCTCTTATTTTTATATATGAATCATTCTATAATATATACCCTTATCTATTACTAACAGACTAAAAGCAAAGTTTCAACTGTTTCCACTATAATAATAGTGTTAATCATTTGTTATTCAGGACCTTTTTATTACTAAAAGTTATTTAATAATCTATACTTAATTTCTGTTCTTTTTCGACATTATTCGGTATTATTAATAGGGATTTTAAAAATCTTGTTCTTTTCCATTTATTATACTGTCAGGTTTATCCAATGACAAATTATTGAACTTTTTAAGAGGTGACTTATTTGCGACGATCTTTGAAGTGGTTAGCGGTTGCCACTACCATCGGAATGATTTTTATTCTAATCGGCGGTGCATTAGTGACAAAGACCGGTTCTGGAATGGGCTGCGGGAGGTCTTGGCCACTTTGTCATGGTAAATTCCTTCCGTTGGCTATAACACCAGAATTAGCTATTGAACTTGCCCACAGGCTTGTTTCCGGATTAGGTGGAATTATGGTTCTCATTCTATCTGTTTGGTCATGGAAGGCGATAGGGCATATAAGAGAAACGAAATTTCTTTCATTCCTTTCCTTTTTCTTTTTACTATTACAAGCATTAATCGGGGCAGCTGCAGTAAAATGGGGACAATCAAGTTTTGTCCTAGCCTTACATTTCGGTATTTCTCTTATCTCCTTTTCATCGGTGTTATTGTTAACACTTTTAATTTTTGAAATTGATAAGAAATTTAATGCAGAAAAACTTTATATTGATAAGAGAATGGGGTTCCATATTGTCGGTGTTTCCATTTATAGTTATCTTGTAATCTACACTGGTGCACTTGTTCGTCATACTAAGTCTAGCCTTGTTTGTCGAGACTGGCCTTTCTGTTTAAATGACTCCCCAGGTTTCCCCTCTAACTTGTACGAATGGGTGCAAATGGGGCACCGGGCAGCAGCTGGTCTGATCTTTATTTGGATTACCTATATCCTTATTTTGACAATCCGCAAATATAAAGAGCAAAGAGTTCTTTATTGGGGTTGGATTATTTCCTTCATCCTTGTTACCTTGCAAGTGATTGCTGGGGCCTTGATTATTTTCACTCGTTTAAATCTCTATATTGCGCTTTTACATGCATTCTTTATTACTTGCTTGTTTGGGGTTTTAAGTTATTTTCTTTTGTTATATTCTAGGTCTAAGAAAAATTATCATTAAAAAAGTTGCTAGGGAATAAGATCCCTAGCAACTTTTTTTAATTTTTCGTTAAGTCAATTAAAAGGTCTCCCGTTAGTATTGCATCACCGCTTGAAACATAAATATCCTTAACAATTCCTGAAAACGGTGCTTGAACGGTCGTTTCCATTTTCATCGCTTCGGTAATCATTAAATGATCACCGCGCTCTACTTTTTCACCTTTTTCGACGATCACCTTTACCACGGTTCCCGGCATTGTCGCAGCTAGTTGATTTTCATTTTTCGGATCAGCCTTTAACCTAGAAACTACCGTAGATTTAATACTTTCATCCTTTATGGAGACTTCACGCGGCTGACCATTTAATTCAAAGTAAACTACCCTCGTACCATCTGCTTGAGGATGACCGATAGAGACAAGTTTAACAATCAGTGTTTTCCCTGTTTCAATTTCCACTTCAATTTCCTCACCCAGTCGCATTCCATAAAGGAATGTTGGGGTATCAAGTACTGAGATATCGCCGTACTGCTCCTCTATTTTCATGTAATCCATAAATACCTTAGGATATAAAGCATAAGAAATAACCTCAAAATCCGTTACTTGTCTGCCTAGTTCTTTAAACAATTTTTCTTTAATTTTCTTTAAATCCACTGAATTAAGCAATTCACCTGGGCGAACTTCCAATGGTTTTTTTCCTTTTAAGATTACTTGTTGTAAGTCTTCTGGAAAACCACCATATGGCTGACCAAGCGATCCTTCAAATAGTTCAACAACTGAGTCCGGAAAATCCAGCGTATCTCCCTTTATTAGTACATCTTCCTCAGTTAAATCATTTTGAACCATAAATAATGCCATATCACCAACAACTTTTGATGAAGGCGTCACTTTAACAATATCCCCAAACATATGATTTACACGTGAATACATTTCCTTTATTTCATCCCAACGGTCACCTAGGCTAACCGCTCTGGCTTGTTGTTGGAGGTTACTATATTGACCTCCTGGCATCTCATGTTGATATATTTCAGTATGAGGCGAAACCATACCACTTTCAAAATCTTGATAATATTTGCGGACATCTTCCCAATAATATGACAATTTTTCTAATGCATTGATGTTTACTTTCGGTTGCCTTGATGTCCCTTCAAGAGCATAAAATAATGAATTAGCACTAGGCTGCGATGTTAGGCCCGCCATTGTTCCTAATGCCGTGTCAACAATATCGACTCCTCCCTCTATTGCTCGAGCATACGTAAAAAGACCATTTCCGCTGGTATCATGTGTATGAAGATGGATAGGAATATCAATTGTTTCTTTTAGCTCTGAAATAAGAATGTACGCTGCCTCAGGCTTTAATAATCCAGCCATATCCTTAATTCCTAGTATATGAGCCCCTTGAAGTTCCAACTCTTTAGCCAAGTGTTTATAATATTGAAGATTGTATTTCGTCCTTGCCTGATCTAAAATGTCCCCTGTATAACAAATGGATGCTTCAGCAATTTTACCAGTTTGACGAACCGCATCAATCGCAACTTCCATTCCCTTTACCCAATTTAAACTATCGAAAATTCGAAAAACATCAATTCCGCCCGAAGCAGATTGATCCACAAATTCACGGATCAAATTATCAGGATAGTTTTTGTATCCTACCGCGTTCGCTCCACGTATCAACATTTGGAATAAAACATTAGGAATTTTCTTACGAAGTGAAATTAATCGGTCCCATGGATCTTCTTTTAAGAAGCGGTATGCCACATCAAAAGTTGCGCCTCCCCACATTTCAAAAGAAAATAAATCTGGTAAAAGTTTTGCAGAAGGCTCAGCGATATGAAGAATATCATTTGTACGCATACGGGTAGCTAAAAGTGACTGATGTGCATCACGAAAGGTCGTATCCGTTAATAAGACTTCTTTTTGATTCTTAACCCATTCAACAAGGCCCTCTGCACCGTCCTTATCAAGGATTTGCTTAGTGCCCTCTTGATAAGGAAAATCATAAGGTAAATGAGGAATTCTTGGCTTCGAAAAAACTGGTCTTTTCTTCTTCTCAATTCCCGGGAAACCATTTACAGTGACTGTACCAATGTAGGATAACATTTTTGTCCCACGGTCTTTACGAAACGGGAAAATAAACAATTCCGGAGTCGTATCGATAAATGAGGTATCATATTCGCCGTTCCTAAACTTTTCATGCTTCACGACATTTTCTAAAAATGGTATATTCGTTTTAATTCCTCTAATCCTGAATTCCTGCAAATTACGAACCATTTTTGAGGCTGCTTGTTCAAAGGTCAGCGCCCAAGTTGATAGTTTTACTAATAACGAGTCATAATACGGTGTAATGACAGCACCTTGAAAGCCATTTCCTGCATCCAAACGTACTCCAAAACCTCCACCTGAACGATAGGCCATAATTTTTCCTGTATCGGGCATAAAATTATTTAGCGGGTCTTCCGTTGTTACCCTTGACTGAATTGCAAATCCGTTAATTTGTATTTCTTCTTGTAAAGGTATACCAACTATCGGACCATGTATATCATGTCCCTCGGCAATCAATATTTGTGTTTGAACGATATCAATACCCGTTACCATTTCTGTGACTGTGTGTTCTACTTGAACCCTTGGATTTACTTCAATAAAATAAAAATCATTTCCTGAAACAAGAAATTCTACTGTACCTGCATTCAAGTAATTTATATTTTTCATCAATTGTACGGCAGCTTCGCATATTCTTTTTCGTAATTCATCAGATATGGAGACGCTTGGAGCAACCTCTACAACCTTTTGATGGCGCCTTTGGACGGAACAATCGCGGTCAAAAAGGTGAACTATATTCCCATGCTTATCACCAATAATTTGAACTTCTATATGCTTTGGATTTTCAATTAATTTTTCCAGATATACTTCGTCATTACCAAAAGCAGCCTTTGCTTCTGACTTAGCCCTTTCAAATGCTTCACGGATTTCATCTAGGTGTTTCACAATTCTCATCCCGCGGCCGCCCCCGCCAAGAGAAGCCTTAATGATAATTGGCAGCTTGTGTTCTTCCACAAAATCTTCTACCTCAGTTACATCTCTTACCGGACCTGGGCTTCCTGGAATGACTGGTATTCCAGCAAGCTCAGCTTGATGCCTTGCTTTAACCTTATCCCCAAACATATCTAGTTGTGTTATTTGTGGTCCAATAAAAATAATTCCTTCTTCTTCACAACGCTTTGCAAAATGAATATTTTCAGACAAAAAACCATAACCTGGATGAATGGCATTCGCACCGCTTTTTTTGGCGATTGCAATAATGCCGTCTATGTCTAAATAGGCATCAATCGGTTTTTTCCCTTCCCCTACGAGATAAGCCTCATCAGCTTTGTAACGATGGTAGGCTCCAGAATCTTCTTTAGAATAAATTGCAACAGTTCGAATATTCAGTTCTGTACAAGCACGAAAAACCCTTATGGCAATTTCTCCACGGTTGGCGACCAATACTTTATTAATTTGTCTAGTCACAAAAAAGCACCTTCTATTCTATGTATTTTTAAAAACGCGAAGAGCTTAAATGTTCTTCGCGTTTTGACTAAATATAAAAAACCTTACCATCGTTTTGTTTAACTCGATTATCCATTTGTTCCTGGTTATTTTTATATTTCTTTTCATATTTATTGAACATTGCAACATTAACAAGTATTCCTGTTGCCGCTGCAAGCATTAAGAGAGAGGAACCCCCATAGCTTATAAATGGCAGCGGCACACCAGTAAGAGGAATTAACCCAGATACACCAGCTAGATTGATAAACGTCTGGATACCAATCATGCTGGAGATACCAAAAGCAAGGAGACTCCCAAAAGGGTCTTTACATTGTAATCCGACATATATTCCTCTCAATACAATATAAAAGAGAAGAATAATAACGAATCCCACACCCCAAATCCCTAATTCTTCGGCAATTACCGCCATGATGAAATCTGTATGTGATTCTGGAAGATAGCCAAGTTTTTGAATACTCTTCCCTAGGCCTAATCCATTAATCCCGCCCGAACCAATTGCAATGTAGGAGTTAGCTAAGTGAAATCCTTCATTATTTACGTACTTATCAGCAAACGGATTGTTTAATACGGCAAAACGACTTTGTTGTTCGTCAGAAAAAAACTTTCCCCAGGAGACCAAAACAAGCGGCAAAAGAACGATCATTACTATAATAAGTAATTTGCCGATACTTTTAAAACTCAGCCCAGAACACAAAATCATCGTACTTGCGATGGACATAATAATCGCAGCAGTACCAAAGTCAGGTTGAATGATAATAAGTGCACATATAATAAAAAGATAAACTAAAGGTGGGAGAACCCCTTTGTTAAATTGATTGATATAGGCTTGCTTTTTCGCATAGACGGCTGCCAAATAAATGATAGCTGCCAACTTAACAAACTCCGATGGCTGGAATAAGAAACTCCCAATTGAGTACCAGCTTTGCGCATTATTTTTTTCTACCCCAAATACAAATAAACCTAACAAAGATAAAAGAGAAGCTAGCACAATTAATACCAGAACTTTTTTGAACATCATGATCTTATATGGAAGAATTGCAGTGAAAAGGAAGATTACAGTAAAAATCATCAACCATACTTTTTGTTTTTGATAAAAGTAATCAGGTGGATAACCATACCTTTGAACTGCGGAAGCCATACTGGCACTGTAAATCATAACAAGTCCAAAAGTACACAAAAGGATAGTAGCAATAATTAACGTATAATCATATGATTTCAATATTTTTTTTAGCATTTATTGGTCCTCATTTTCAATATTGATTTATATCACTCTATTATAATAGAAAATATACATTATTTCTTGAGGAAAGGTTAATTTGTTACAACAAATTAATATTGGAGTAGGCCCAATAATATATGAAATCACCTGCTCATAATTAACAAAAAAACCCAAACAATGAACAGTAATTGTTTGAGTTCCTATGCAACTATTTCCTTAATGAAGCATCATGAAGCATTGATAACTCTTTCTCTAATGTATCGAGGATTGCTTTACCATCTTTACTATCTATTAAACCTAATCGAACAGCAAAATCTATCTCTCTTGATAGGCCAAACATTTGCGTATCCAGCACCTCTTCATAAAGAGGACATTGGGGCATTGTGAGATTGTCCATTTGTACTTTGATTAGCCTTAATATTTTTTCTGCGTCAGCCTGTAATAAGGCAAATGCTTTTTCTTGGTGATTCACGATCATTTCAGAGGCCAACATAAATCCCCCCATTTCAGAGCGATAATTCAACTTATCTATAAATTTTACCGTTTACAACGGAAAATTGCAAGAACAATGAAGTCGATTAAATAAAGTAGCAAGTTGAGACTTTTGTTCTTCAAATATGATTTATCTTATCGCGGACCTGATTTTACTATTATGACATTTTGCCAAAAAGAAGTTATACTAATTATGCAAAGGTTTAGGGGGAATAAACTATGGAAAATATCATTATCATTTCAGGAAACGTGAAGTATACAATTACACTTGATCCAGGTGTATGGATTTTTGACGACCGACGTATTGATTTAACCACCTATTTTACAACAAAACTAGAGAATACTGAATCAATGGAAGAGTATACGAAAGCAGTATCCAAACATTGGGACCGTGAAATTATCGAGGGTGCGATTTACCCGCCCACATTGAAAACTGAAAAGAAATTTGAAAAAGAAAAGGTATTGACTGGGACCTTTGGTATACCACTAAAACCCTTTCTACAAAATTCAGAACCTTCTAGTGATGCAAATACATTTGTTATACATTGTATTGACAGTGAATATGAATACCCTCTAGAAAAGGCCAATGATTTTATCTTAGGATTTTCCAATAATGGAAAGCCACTTACAGGAGACGGTCCAATCCATGTCTATTTTGGCGATGGCTCAAATCTTACAAGTCCGATTAAAAACGTAAAGAGCTTTACCATAAAATAAGACGGGTGCCTTTGGCGCCCGTTTTATTTTTTTATATAATTTAGAGTAAGTCTGCAGCTAAAAGAGCTAATCCCGACCTTTCCCCTTTCATTAATTTAACATGTCCTGAAATAGACTGATCCTTAAATTTTTCTACAACATACGTTAAGCCGTTGTTATATGCATCTAGATAAGGATGATCAATCTGTTCAGGGTCTCCCATTAACACAATTTTACTACCTTCTCCAACACGCGTAAGAATCGTTTTCACCTCATGCTTCGTTAAATTTTGCGCTTCATCTATTATGATGAATTGCTTCGGTAAACTTCTGCCACGAATATACGTTAATGCCTCCACCTCAATTGATCCGAGTCCTGCTAAAATCGCATCAAGTTCACCAGGCTTTTTGGTGTTGAATAGAAATTCTAGATTATCAAAAATGGGCTGCATCCATGGTCGAAGCTTCTCCTGTTTCTCTCCCGGTAAAAAACCTAAGTCCTTCCCTACCGGTACTATCGGCCTTGCCACTAAAAGTTTTTTATATTCCCGGAAATCTTCCGTTTGCATTAAACCAGAAGCAAGTGCTAACAGCGTCTTCCCTGTTCCTGCTTTCCCAGTTAATGTAACTAAGTGAATATCTTTTCGTAATAACAATTCAATTGCCATTGTCTGCTGAACATTCCTAGAATGGATGCCCCAAACATGCTCTTGATTTAAAGCTAATTTTTTTACTTTCTTACTGGTTTTATCTACCATTCCTATGGCAGAGGCAGAACTGCCCAATGCATCTTTCATTACTAAAAATTGATTGGGATAAAATGGGTGATTTGCTATCTCCGAGAGATTCAGTTCACCTTTTTCATAAAAACGACCCAATAATTCGATGGGAATCAACACTTCAAAAAAGCCTGTGTAGATATGATCAATTTCAACCACTCGATCATTCAAAAAATCTTCGGCATCTAAACCAATTGCATCTGCTTTGACCCTGACAAGAGCATCCTTACTTACTAGAATAACCGGCTTTCCATTTTCTTTGGTTTGTTCTTCTAAAAATAAATTTTTCGCCACAGCCAAAATTCGATTATCATTTGTTTTTTCTACAAATATATCCTGAAGTTCATGAAAGGTACGATGATTCAACTCAATTCGGATGGTCCCTCCGTTTTCAAGAGGAATTTTTTCATGGAGTTTTCCTGAAGCTCTAAAACCATCAATTAACCTTGATACTTGTCTTGCATTTCTCCCTACTTCATCCATGTACCTTTTCTTTGAGTCCACTTCTTCAAGAACCACTGCAGGAATTACAACCTCATTATCTTCAAAGGAGAAGAGTGAATACGGGTCTTGCAACAAGACATTCGTATCTAACACGTATATCTTACTCAAAGCAACGCCTCCTGCTTTACTTGTTGTTTGGATTGCATCTTGCAAACAACCCTTCTGCTAGATTGGACTTTGGTAAAATATATGTTTATTGGAATAAAGATAGAAGGATTTCCGCACAATAAATGTTAGTGAGACATTCAATTCAGATAAATGATTTTGACTTTATCTCAATTATTTATAAAGCTTGCGGAGGTGGAATAAAAATGAAGAAAACCTTAATCATAACTGCATTATTGCTCATCCTAGCGGGCTGCAGTACAAAGAAGGAGCTCTCAAACAATGTAAATGATTCATCCGTTAAAGTAAAAAACAGTTATATTGAAAATGTTGATCGAAAAACAGGGCAAGAAATCTCCAAACGATTGGTAAAACTTGCAACAAGTATTCCAAATGTTAAAGATGCAACTGCTGTCGTTTTAGGAAGATATGCAATTGTCGGAATTGATGTAAACGCAAAAATTGATCGTTCACAAGTAGGGTCTATTAAGTATTCCGTGGCTGAAAGTTTAAAAAAGGATCCGTATGGTGCCAAATCAGTAGTCGTAGCCGATGCGGATACAACACAGCGTTTGCGAGAGATTCAAGAGGATATTAATAAGGGAAGGCCAATCCAAGGGATTATGGAAGAACTTGCCGATGTAGCGGGTCGATTAATGCCCGAGATCCCTGGAGATATACTTACCCCAAGCCCTAAAAATGCCCCTGAAAAGCCAGATAAGAAGCTAAATTCTAACGATCAAAAGAAGCTGGAAAAAGAACAAGAAGACCAATCTAACCACTACAAATAGAAAAGCAAAAAGCTTAGGGTAATTCCTAAGCTTTTCTTATTGCATCCATTACTTGATTGTCTAACTTTTGGGCAGCATTTTTATCATAGGTTTTATCATATTGAACCTCTGTGACTATTTTTGAACCATAAAACATTACATCCCTTACAGCAGTAATGTCCACCTGGATTAGAGCAAGTTTTAGTGGAACATCCTGCAGTCTTTCCTCTTTTACCTGAGCGTTCCCGTGAATAGCATATGTAGATTCGTTCGCAATCAAATTAATAACCACTTGATTGTTTTTATGAATATTTTCGATGATCCTAGAGCGATTATCAACTGCAAAATAGATGGTACTTTCATCCTTTGCAAGCACCCAGGAAATCGAGCTGACATTAGGACCCCCTGTTTCATAATCAACTGTTGCCAATGTCACGAACCGCTCTTTTTGCAGTTCATCATATAAAGGCTTAATTAGCACTGGTTCTACTTGATTTGCCATTTTTCTACATCCCCTTACATTAGTCCTTTGCTCTGTTTAAAGAAACAGATATTCTCATATTACTACTATCCCATTCTTTCATCAAATTTAACCCATTGATTACTTACAAACATTCTGCCATGATATACTAGAGGAAACATCGGTTATTAGAAATAGTTAAAGAGGTGTCTTATGAGAGTTAAATGTGTAATTTGCGATAAAATCGAAGCAATCGAGGATGAATCGTTTGTTGCTAAACGACTTCGCAATCGTCCCATCCATACATATATGTGTAAAGAGTGCAATTCAAGAATAACAGAAAAAACGAATGCCAGATTTGAAACAGGAAATTTTCGATTATTTCGTAATAAAACTGAGGAAGACGATTGGTAAAACGAAAAATCCAGACCCTATGAGGTGAGTAAAAAAAAACCATCAGGTCAATTCCAACTGGAATGACTTGATGGTTTTTTATTATTCTTCGATAGGGTAGTTCTCATATTTTTCTGGTTCATGATTAATCTGCTGCAGCATGACTTCAATTAATTCCCGCGGAAAGCGAGTATTTTTCGTTTCTTCTCCTTGTTGATAGGAAACATAATACATGACTACATCTGTTGTTACCTCAATGTTCGAGAGGTTAAGATCCGCCAGCATTTCCTCAAAAAGGTGTAATGTATCTCGAGCTGCTGTATCATCAGGCCGTGCGTCGCATACAACCTTAATTGTAAGCCAATTATATAGTGTATCCTGTACGGATTTCATTTACCAAAACCCCCGTTATTTCGCTTCTGCCTGATGCTTTTTCGTCTGATGTAAGCGTATTTTATAGATAATCAATAACACGGCCGCACCTGCGAGTCCTTCAGCGATTGGCAACGCATAAGAAAAAATCAGCATCACAAAGCATCCAATCAAGAGACAAATATAAATAACAATGTTTTTCAAAAGAGGCAATTTTTTTGCAAAGCCTAACTTATAGACAATGGCCGCTAAAATAACAATATATACATACTGTAACCACACAGCGGTTTTTACATCTGTTAGTTCAATGAAAAATCTAAGGCTAGGAGAGAATCCTTCCATCTTCTTGCACTCCTTTTACTTAACTCTGTTCAGCATATTTTTTCTTTTTAGCAGCTCTTTCACGTTCATTTTTATCAAGAATTTTCTTACGAAGACGAATTGATTCCGGTGTAACCTCACAATATTCGTCATCATTTAAATATTCTAATGACTCTTCTAAGGTCATAATGCGCGGCTTTTTAATCACTGATGTTTGATCTTTGTTAGCTGAACGCACATTTGTTGCTTGTTTCATTTTAGTAATATTAACGGTGATGTCATTTTCACGAGTATTTTCACCCACGATCATCCCCTCGTAAATTTCAGTACCTGGTTCAACAAAAATAGTTCCACGGTCTTCCACTTGCATGATACCATATGTCGAAGCTTTTCCAGATTCCATTGAGACAAGCACACCTTGGTGTCGTCCACCAACTTGGCCTGGTAACATCGGCTGGTAGCTATCAAAGGTATGATTAATAATTCCATAACCACGAGTCATAGTTAAGAATTCAGTAGTGTAACCAATTAATCCACGTGCTGGCACATTAAAGATTAAACGAACTTGGCCGGTACCATTATTGATCATATCCAGCATTTCGCCTTTGCGGGCACCAATTGATTCCATTACAGAACCAGTATGCTCTTCAGGTACATCGATTTGGACTCTTTCCACTGGTTCACAACGTACACCATCAATTTCTTTAACAATAACTTCCGGTTTAGAAACTTGAAGTTCATAGCCTTCACGACGCATGTTTTCAATTAAGATTGATAAATGAAGTTCACCACGGCCAGAAACGATCCATGCATCAGGTGAATCTGTGTTATCCACTCGTAAACTTACATCTGTTTGCAATTGAGCACGTAATCTTTCTTCAATTTTCCTTGCAGTTAAATACTTACCTTCTCTACCTGCAAATGGACTGTTGTTAACAACAAATGTCATTTGTAATGTTGGTTCATCTATTCTTAGGATTGGCAGTGCTTCTTGATGTTCAACCGGGCAAACTGTTTCACCAACGTTGATATCTTCCATACCTGATACTGCAATTAAATCTCCCGCTACTGCTTCTTGGATCTCTTGACGCTTTAATCCAAAGAAACCGAAAATCTTGGTCACACGGAATTGTTTCACTGAACCATCTAATTTCATTAAGGCAACTTGTTGACCCACCTTCATCGTACCGCGGAAAACACGGCCGATCCCGATTCTGCCAACATAATCGTTGTAATCAAGAAGTGCAACTTGAAATTGTAATGGTTCTTCACGATTATCAACTGGAGCAGGTATATATTCAACAATTGCATCATACAAGGATTGCATATTTTCATCTTGCTTCTCAGGGTTAGTACTTGCTGTACCATTAATCGCTGAAGCGTAAATAACTGGGAATTCAAGTTGATCCTCATTTGCTTCAAGTTCAATAAATAAATCGATAACTTCATCGATTACTTCTGCAGGTCTTGCAAAGTCACGGTCAATTTTATTAACAACAACAATTGGAGTTAAATTCTGCTCTAATGCCTTTTTAAGAACAAAACGAGTTTGTGGCATACAGCCTTCATAGGCATCAACTACTAGCAATACCCCATCAACCATTTTCATAATCCGTTCCACTTCTCCGCCAAAGTCAGCGTGTCCTGGAGTATCCAAAATATTGATACGAGTATCTTTGTATTGAATCGCCGTGTTCTTCGCGAGGATGGTGATTCCACGCTCTCTTTCTAAATCATTCGAATCCATAGCACGTTCTTCAACATGCTCGTTAGAACGAAATGTTCCAGATTGTTTCAACAATTGGTCTACCAATGTTGTTTTCCCGTGGTCAACGTGGGCAATGATCGCAATATTACGTATATCATTTCTTATATTCAAAAAATTCCACTCCTATATTCTAAAAATAAGTCTATTTGTAGTTTCCCATTCACAACTAAAACATTATACCACAATTAAAGTGGAAACCCCTAACCATTTTATTGTAGAATTAAAATTATACTAAAGCACTCAATTTTTGAACTAAAAAAGGGGTATCAAAAAATGAAAAACGTGAAGTGGTCATTACTCGTTTATGCCATCCTTGCAGCCGCGAGTATAATGGGGATTGGCATTGCAATTAGCGAAAAAAGCATAATCGGTGCACTTGGCTGTATCATTGCAATTATCGTAATTATGGGGATGGGCTTTAAAACAAAAAGAAAAATGCGTGAAAATGGAGAATTATAAAAAGAAGAAGCCTGCATCGGCTTCTTCTTTTTACCATCTACCCTCTTTTAAGTAGTCCTTCAAGATTGATTGGTGCAATCCATGATTTGCAGTAAATAATGAATCCTGTGCAAGAAAATTAAGTTTTTCTCCCCTTAGATTTGTAACCACCCCGCCTAGTTCTTCAATAATTACTGCTCCTGCAGCAACATCCCAAGGCGATAAGCGCATCGAGAGGTATGCGTCAACCCTTCCTGTCGCAACAAACACCATTTCAAGGGCTGCTGAACCATATGACCTTGTTCCCCGTGAATCTTTCACTAGAGGTATCATTAAATTATGATCAATACGGTGATTTTCCATTACCCATGTTGCATTTAGTGCAATGATGGATTCCTTAACCAGTGTATCCTTGAGTGGTACCAGAGTCTTTTCATTTAAATAGGCTCCATTTCCCTTTTTGGCATGATACAGTTCATCATGGACCACATCGTAAATGAGTCCAATTTTACCAATCCCATTCTCATATATCCCAAGAGAAATAGCAAAATTTCTTTGTTGGTGTATAAAATTCATCGTTCCATCGATTGGATCAATCATCCAAACCACACCATCAAGACTTTCAAGTGTGTCTCCAAACCCTTCTTCTCCCAATATTTTATGATCGGGATATACCGCTCTGATTTTACTAATAAAAAATTGCTCAATTTCTTTATCCATATTTGTAACCAAATCATTAGCATTTGACTTCGTTTGAATATTCAATGTTTCATCAAAAGATAATCTAATTCTAGCTCCAGCGTCATTAACCCATTCCTTTGCATGAGAATAAATTTGATCCCAGTTCATAACACTCCTCCAAACACATCTAAATAAATTCCTGTCTAGATTTCAATGTATGTAGTATGATGCATGATAAATTAAATAATGTACCTTTAGCTTAATCAAATTGTTAGAACACATCAACTTTTAAGAGGTACACGTACCACATCAAAAAGGACAATAATAAACGAACCCCCTTCATTTTTGCTGGAGTTCGTTTTGATAAGTTCAGAGTATATTCTATTTCTCTCCATCCTGCTTTATTTCTCCTTGGATAAAAAACATCATAAATTTATCAAAGTGCTTTTAATCGTAATAATTCTTGGCGGATTTTTTCTAATTTTTGTTTGCATTCTTTCATTTTTTTCTCATTCTTTTCTTCAATCGCTTCGAATAATGTAGCTAATTCATAATCCATTTCCAATCTTAATACTGCAGTCCTTTCCTTTTCGCTTGCTTTTTTTAGTGAGGTATTCATCAATTGTTTCACGTTTCTCCTCCCCTTCCTGGATTTGATTCATTTTTCAGATTATTTTTTTACTGTATAATATGAGTCAGGGAGATATGTTGCAACAAATATGTGCTCTAACCTAGAAAGCATCAAACTATAGGTCTCTCTGATTGTTATGCTACAATTAGAAACAAATGTTTATTTGGAGGTTTATATATGGGTTTTACAGGATTTACAAACGAAGATTTTGATGTTTTTTTAATAGATGGTTTAGAGGCAAGGATGGAGGCTTTGAAGGAAACGGTCAGACCTAAATTGGGAGAATTAGGAAATTATTTCGCCCCTTTCATTTCTTCACATACGGATGATGAAATGTTTGTTCATGTGGCAAAACATGCTAGAAGGACCATTAATCCGCCTAAAGATACCTGGGTTGCATTCTCAAATAATCCTCGTGGTTATAAGATGCTCCCCCATTTTCAAATCGGCATGTGGAATACCCATTTGTTTATATGGTTTGCTGTTATTTATGAAGCACCGCAAAAAGAATTAATTGCTGAAAGATTTTCAAAAAAAATAGCAAAAATTTACAAAGATACACCAAAGGACTATGTTTGGTCAGTGGATCATACAAAACCAGAGACCATTGCCCACAGTCATTTATCAAAGGAAGAACTTCGTTCGCTTTTTGACCGCCTGCATAACGTAAAAAAAGCAGAATTATTATGTGGTTATACAATTGAAAGAGAAAAAGTCATTCAATTAGGTTCTGATCAATTAATTCAGCAAATTGAGGGTGTTTTTGAGAAAGTTGCCACTTTATATCGAATTTCACAAAATAGAAAGTAAGAAAAAAATCAGATCCTGCACAAGAGGTGCAGGATCGTGTTTATCCTATTTCATTTTAATTCTATCCCCGGAGGCTGCATCTTTTACTTTTTTTATAGTTCTATAAGAAGAATAGCCACTCATTTCTTCAAATTCATTACAAATTGTCTTTTCTTCGGCTTTGCTGGGAACGATTTCTTTAAAGCGGCGATATGCCTTCAATACGACATCGCGGTCAATTCCCTGTTCATATGCCTTTTCAATTGTTTCAAAAAATGCAATTACATCCACAATTTCTTCTGTACTCCAATGATGGTTAATAGGGTATTGGTATTCCATAATTTCACCTTCTTACTAAATCAACTAAACAGAATCATATACTTATTTTCCCCATTTTGCACGAATTTGCTCAGCATCATGTATCATTCGATGAAATAATTCTTCAACTGTAGGGACATCTTTTATTAAACCCATCACTTGCCCTGCCCATGCAAAACCATTATCAGGTACACCATCATAAATATAGCGTTGGTTTGCAGTTCCACTAATGTAATCTTTTAAATCATCATATCCCCCATTGTTTTTTTCAATTTCTAGAATTTTTTCTGTCCAACTATTAGCTAATGCTCTAGCCGGAGCACCGATAGTCCTTTTAATCACCACTGTGCCAGATTCATTGCCTTCCACTAAGGTATTCTTATATAGTTCATTGGCATGAACACATTCTTTTGTTGCAATGAATCTTGTACCCATTTCAATACCCTCTGCACCTAAACTAAGGGCAGCCATTAGTCCACGTCCATCACCTATTCCCCCTGAAGCAATAACAGGTATAGAAACAGCATCTACCACTTGAGGCACCAGTACCATTGTACCTACATCATCTCGGCCAAGGTGGCCCCCACCTTCCTGCCCCACAACCATAACAGCATCTGCACCAAGTTCCTCTGCCTTAACTGCCTGTCTTCTGGCCGCAACAAGGACAAGTGTTTTTATCTGTGTACCATTTAATTGCTCAAATATGGGAGCAGGATTTCCTCCTGTCATTGAAACAACCGGAACCTTTTCATCAATAGCCACTTGTAGAAAATCGGCAAATGGTCTGCCATGCTGTCCAATCGCAAAGTTCACCCCAAAAGGATTGTTTGTTAGTTGTCTTACTTTACGTATTTCTGCTCGAAGTTGTTCAGGTTCAGCTAATGACATAGCTGTGATCTGCCCAAGACCACCTGCGTTTGAAACAGCCGCCGCTAATTCAGAATAGGCTAAATAGGCTAATCCCCCTTGAATGATCGGATAACGTATGTTTAATAATTGAGTCACTCGTGTTTTCCATTCCAATTGAAGCCCTCCTAAAAACTTTCTACTTGTTATTTCGTTACTTTAGGGTAATTTTCCTGTGTTAAAGGGAAACTATCGTAAACTGGATAAGGAATAACATAAATTTCTTTGCAATGAATGGGAATAATGCTATAATTCCTTTGTTTATTATTGAAATTCGACATAATTAGAGTATTTTTTACAAAGAGGTGTGTTTATAAATTGTCTCAAAATCAAACACCGTTATTTAGCGGTTTATTAGAACATGCAAAGAAGAATCCAATTCAGTTTCATATTCCCGGTCATAAAAAAGGCGCTGGGATTGATCCTGAATTTCGTAACTTTATCGGGGATAACGCCCTGTCTATCGACTTAATAAATATTGGTCCGCTAGACGATTTACATCAGCCAAAAGGGATTATCAAACAAGCGCAAGATTTAGCAGCCGAAGCCTTTGGTGCAGATAGAACATTCTTTTCTGTACAAGGCACAAGCGGAGCGATAATTGCGATGATTATGGCTGTTTGTGGTCCAGATGATAAAATTATCGTACCTAGAAATGTTCATAAATCTATCATGTCTGCCATTGTTTTCTCAGGAGCTATTCCAGTGTTTATCCAGCCCGAAATTGATAAGGAACTAGGTATATCTCATGGAATCACTCCTGATGCCGTGGCAAGAGCTCTTAAACAGCATCCAGATGCGAAAGCAGTATTAGTTATCAACCCAACTTATTTTGGTATTTCCGGGGATTTGAAAAAGATTGTTGAAATTGCACACTCATATGATATCCCTGTCTTAGTTGATGAAGCCCATGGAGTGCATATTCATTTTCATGAAGAACTTCCACTCTCTGCAATGCAAGCAGGTGCAGATATGGCAGCTACCAGCGTTCATAAACTAGGTGGTTCGATGACTCAAAGTTCGATTCTCAATGTAAAAGAAGGCCTCGTTTCTGCCAAACATGTCCAATCCATATTAAGTATGCTTACTACCACCTCTACTTCGTATTTATTGCTTGCTTCACTCGATGTTGCACGTAAGCAATTAGCTACTAAGGGAAGGGAATTAATTGATAATACCATTAAATTAGCACAATCGATTCGAAAAAGAGTTAATGAAATCAAAAATCTACATTGTATTGGTGAAGACATCTTAGGATCAAAAGCTACCTTTGATTACGATCCAACTAAATTAATTATTTCAGTAAAAGAATTAGGATTAACTGGTTATGATGTAGAAAAATGGCTAAGAGAAAAACATAATATTGAAGTGGAACTTTCCGATTTATATAATATTCTTTGTATTATCACACTTGGAGACACAGAAACTGAAGCTGACTTACTAGTAAATGCTCTCAAGGAATTAGCGGACATATGCCAGCACAGTACCGATAGAATTGAGCCTGTAGAAGTTCTACTACCTGAAATCCCAGTGCTTGCATTAACACCTAGAGATGCATTTTATGCGGAAACAGAAGTTATTCCTTTTGAAGAATCAGAAGGAAGAATTATTGCAGAATTTGTGATGGTTTATCCACCAGGTATCCCAATTTTTATCCCTGGTGAAATTATTACAAAGGAAAACCTCCATTACATCCGGAAAAACCTCGAAGCTGGCCTTCCTGTACAAGGACCGGAGGATGATGAGCTCAAATCACTTCTTGTGATTAAGGAGTATAAAGCAATAAAATAGAACAAAAATACAGGATTCCATTTAGGAATCCTGTTTTATTTTTATTAGCTATTATTTATCTTCCTCTGTATGATGATCCTCGCAACAATTGCACTTAGAATAAAGCACCGTTACTTTTTCATCTTCAAAATGATCAATAGTAGAATTACATGTTTGGCATACTAAAGTACCCATTTGCTCAATCCCCTTTTCATTAATGAATGTCATTAAAGCGAAGTATTTATATATCCTTAAACACATAATAATATATCACATTATAAATTTCAAGCCCAAATTGTATATCACATTTAAAAAATATTCGTAAAAAAAAGGCCTAAACAGGCCTTCTTTTTTGAATTATTACTCATATTGGGTGATAAATGGGATGGATGGGAGTGTTTCTCTGAAGAAGTCAGCTAAATCTTCGGCCTGCTGTTGGTCTGGTATACGGAATATAGTTTGAAGGTAATCAATATCTTCAATATCTTTGGGGTCAAGGAGAGTGGATCGGCCTGTTTGCATGCAAACAACTAACGGCTTCCCAAAAAACATGTTGGTATAAATAATTCCAAAATCATAACGAGTACTTTCCGTGGTAAATCCAATAAATCTCACTTTTGAATTTTCATGCTCATCATAGAGCTTCTCAAAAATTCCCATAAGTTCCTCCTTCTTTCAGAATTTAATATTTAGAATATTATTATAATTCAAATTTTAACAAGAAACAAGAAACTTGTACAATTATTTCATGCGGCAGTTGTCATAAGATTTTATTCAGTGCTAGAATAGAGATAGTTAATATTAACTGACTAGTGGGGGGGAATGATGATGGCTGTTAACGCATACATTAAGCTAGTGCCTTCATCTGCTAAACAAAATGTAACAATTGAGGAAGTAAAAGATTTATTTCACGAGTATAAAAAAAATACAACAAAAACAGGAAACCAAATAGGATGGGAATACGGAGAGTCAGCCTTCCCATATGAAATGAAAGAAACAACAGAGGCCAAAGGAAAATGGTTCTATTTACACTCAAATGATGAACGCTACTATGCCATTTTAGTTGGAATTGATCAGGAAACGATTCGTAATGAAGACGGTCAGGAATTTGAACAAACATACATACAAGTCACTTTACCTGATCAATCTACTTACGGTGATAAAGGAAAAGCCAATGAATTTTGTAAATACCTTGCGAAAAAACTGCAAGGGGAACTCCATCTATTCAATGAACGGATCATGTATTATTATCCACGAAAATAAAAAAGCTCCTTGAGGGGCTTTTTTAGTGCGTAAACATTTCCATGGTATAGTGAATCGAAGTGTATATAACGAGGCTTAAGGTAGTGATAAAAAGAGTTTTACGCGCTGATTTGGTTACATGATTTCCAATTAAAAAGGCTAGATAAAAAAACACAAAAAACATGATGACTTTATATATAAGCTGGTCATGCTTTGACAACCATTCAATAAATGTATAACCGCTCCAAATGATAAATTGTAGTATCACGACAATATAGACCCTCATATTTATCACCACTCTTAATACATTCAAAATTGATATTAGAATGCTGTTTCTTTTAAGTATATGTTCTAAAAACGAGAGATATATTTTGTTTTTATGATACCAGGGATATTTTTACGCCTCAGTACATAAATCAAATCATCCTAAATAGAAAAAGTCCTTTCCGCTATTTAGCGAAAAGGACTTTTTTGTTTCTAAATTATTTCATAATATGGATTGGGCTTCCTAATGCAACTTCTGCCGCTTCCATTGTGATTTCTCCAAGTGTTGGATGTGCATGGATGGTCATAGCAAGATCTTCTGCAGTCATTCCTGCTTCAATCGCTAGGCCTAATTCTGCAATCATATCTGATGCGCTTGTTCCAGCAATCTGTGCCCCAATTACAAGTCCATCTTCTTTCCGAGTAATTAGTTTCAAGAATCCATCACCACTGTCTAATGATAACGCACGACCATTAGCAGCAAATGGGAACTTAGCCGCGTTTACAGTAATTCCTTCTTCTTTTGCTTGGGCTTCTGTGTAACCAACTGAAGCAAGTTCAGGTTCAGAGAAGACAACTGCAGGAATACCTAAATAATCAATTTCAGAGGTGTGACCAGCAATTGCCTCAGCAGCAATTTTCGCTTCATATGATGCTTTATGTGCCAATTGAGGACCAGCAACAACATCACCAATAGCATAGATATTGCTAAGGTTCGTGCGACATTGTTTGTCAATTTCAATCAAACCACGGTCAGATAACTTAACACCCACTTGTTCTAATCCCATTTCATCAGTGTTAGGGCGTCTTCCGACCATTACAAACACATAATCTGCTTCGATTTTCTTTTCTTCGCCTTTTGTTTCGAACGTTACAACAACGCCGTTTTCAGTTTCTTCAACGCCCTTAGCAAATGCTTTTGTAAAGAATTCTGCACCTTTTTTCTTCATGCTTTTCTTTACAAGAGCAGCCATTTGCTTGTCAAAAACGCCAAGACCGAGTATTTCTTCCGCACCTTCTAAAATGGTAACCTGGCTGCCAAAGTTTGCATAAGCACCACCTAGTTCAATTCCGATTACTCCACCGCCGATAACAACGATTTTTTCAGGGATTTCATTTAAGTTAAGTGCACCTGTAGAATTTAGAACACGTTTTGAATATTTAAAGGCTGGGAGCTCGATAGGACGAGAACCAGTTGCAATAATTGCATTTTTAAAGGTATAAGTCTGTGCTGAATCTTCATTGATAACACGTAATGTATTGGCATCAACAAAATAGGCCTCACCACGAGCAATGTTTACTTTATTACCTTTTAATAAACCTTCGACACCACCTGTTAACTTTTTAACGATGCCTGCCTTAAATTCTTGAACTTTTGTAAAATCCACTTTTACATTTTCTGCGGTAATTCCAAAAGTATCCGAATGCATGGCTGTTTCGTAACGGTGTCCTGCCGAAATTAACGCTTTCGATGGAATACAACCGACATTTAAACAAACGCCGCCTACATATTCTTTTTCAACAATTGTCACCTTTTGTCCAAGCTGTGCTGCACGAATAGCTGCAACATATCCTCCTGGACCAGCTCCGATGACTATAGTATCTGTTTCAATTGGGAAATCTCCAACGACCATTATATTACGCCTCCATTAACAATAGTTCTGGATCGTTCAACAAACGTTTAATATGATTTAATGCATTTTGTGCTGTTGCTCCATCGATCATGCGGTGGTCAAAGCTTAAAGATAAAGCTAATACTGGTGCCGCAACAATTTCACCATTTTTAACGATTGGTTTTTCTGCAATACGGCCAACACCCAAGATGGCAACTTCAGGGTGATTAATTACTGGAGTAAACCATTGACCGCCCGCTGAACCAATGTTGGAAATCGTACATGAAGCACCTTTCATTTCATTAGGAG
Source organism: Neobacillus sp. KR4-4 (assembly GCF_042136325.1). Lineage (NCBI taxonomy): Bacteria > Bacillati > Bacillota > Bacilli > Caryophanales > Bacillaceae > Neobacillus > Neobacillus sp. KR4-4. The sequence continues at coordinate 51,343 of NZ_JBHHJU010000003.1, read as the reverse complement.
CAAGTTTTCCGTCACGTGCTTTTCCAGCTAATTCATTGATTTCGTTAGAAATTGTGAAAACTGACTTACGGTCTGCATCTTTTACAACTGGTACAAGTAAGCCTTTTTCTGTGTCAGCTGCAATTCCAATATTATAATAATGCTTATGAATAATTTCACTTGTTGCATCATCTAGTGATGTGTTTAATGCAGGGAATTCACGTAATGCACTTGTTAATGCTTTAACGATGTATGGTAAGAATGTAAGCTTAATGCCTTTGGCTGCAGCTACCTCTTTAAACTTCTTACGGTGTGAAACAAGTTTAGTTACATCCACTTCATCCATAAGTGTTACGTGTGGTGCAGTGTGCTTAGAGTTAACCATGGCCTTAGCAATTGCCTTCCGAATACCACTCATCTTCTCGCGTGTTTCTGGGTATTCACCTTGTGGAATAGCAGCGGCTGCTTTTGGTGCTTCCACTTCAGATGGTTCCGTTACTGCAGCTGCATTAGTAACAGCTTGTGCTGAAGGTGCAGCTCCACCGCTGACAAAGGCATCGATATCAGTCTTTAAAATTCGTCCAAGATTTCCTGTACCTGGAACCAACTGGATATTTATTCCTTTTTCACGAGCGTATTTACGAACAGACGGCATTGCTACAATTCGACGATTTGGATCTACTTCAACTTGCGGTGCCACTGCTACTGCTGCTGGTTGTGGTGCTGCATCTTGTTTAACCTCTGGCGCAGGAGCTGCTGCCGCTGGCTTCTCTTCTTGTTTCGGTTCATCAGCATGTTCATCGCCTTTAAATTGAAGGTTTTCGTAACCAGGAGCATCAAAGGTTACTAAAACTTGTCCAACTGTAGCGACAGTTCCTTCGCCAACTAATACATCAACTACTGTTCCTTCAACAGGGGAAGGGATTTCTACTACAGCTTTATCATTTTGAATCTCACAAAGTACATCATCTTCTTGAACTTTGTCACCTGGTTTTACGAACCATTTAACAATTTCGCCTTCATGTATACCTTCACCGATGTCAGGCATTTTAAATTGAAATGACACTAGGATTCATCCTCCTAAATTACATGTTTTTTTGAGCAACATAACTATAGAAATATTAGTGTACGATTAAATAAGTTAATTAAAAGGTTAAAACTTTTTTAGCTGTTGCAATTACATCTTTATAATTCGGAAGCCAAACAGCTTCTGCTTGCGGGAATGGAAAAACTGTATCTGGAGCAGCCACACGTAAAACTGGTGCTTCCAAACTTAAAATTGCACGATCATTTATTTCAGCAACAACATTTGCTGCAATACCAGCTTGTTTTTGTGCTTCTTGAACAACAATCGCACGGCCTGTTTTTTCAACGGATGCAATAATTGTCTCAATATCAATCGGGCTTACAGTCCGTAAGTCAATTACTTCCGCAGAAAAACCTTCTTTTTCTAACTCTTCTGCAGCTTTCAATGACTCATGTACCATTGCACCATAGGTAACAATTGTAACGTCTGTACCTTCACGTTTAACTTCAGCTTTTCCTAGTGGAATTGTATATGACTCTTCAGGAACTTCTTGACGGAAAGAACGGTATAACTTCATATGCTCAAGGAAAACAACTGTATCATTGTCACGGATAGATGAAATGAGCAGCCCCTTAGCATCATACGGAGTTGACGGAATAACAACCTTTACTCCTGGTGTCTGAGCCATAAGTCCTTCTAAACTGTCAGCGTGCATATCAGGAGTATGTACCCCTCCACCAAATGGCGAACGAAACGTTACTGGCGCACTAGTCTTTCCACCTGAACGAAAACGTTGGCGGGCTAACTGACCAGCAATGGAATCCATTACCTCAAATACGAATCCAAAGAATTGAATTTCGGGAACTGGGCGGAATCCTTGTAAACTTAGACCTACTGCTAAGCCGCCGATTCCTGATTCAGCGAGTGGAGTGTCAAATACACGATCTTCGCCAAATTCCTGTTGCAACCCTTCGGTTGCACGGAATACACCACCGTTTACACCAACGTCTTCACCGAATACTAAAACATTGGGATCGTTGCGTAATTCCGAACGTAATGCATCTGTAATTGCTTGAATCATTGTCATTTGAGCCATGGCTTACTTCGACTCCTTTTCTTTATATATTTCATATTGTTCTTTTAAGTTTTGAGGCATTTCTTCATACATAATAGACATTAAGTCGGTAACCTTTTGTTTAGGTGCAGCATCAGCTAATTTAATTGCTTCTTTAATGTCTTCTTTCGCTTGTTCGATTACTTCATTTTCTTTTTCTTCTGACCAAAGACCTTTGTTCTCAAGGAATTTACGGAAACGAACTAATGGATCTTTCTTTTCCCATTCATTGTCAAGATCTGCTGTACGATAACGAGTTGGATCATCACCAGCCATAGTATGTGGACCATATCTATATGTTAAAGTTTCAATGAATGTTGGACCTTCACCATTAATTGCTCTCTCGCGTGCTTCACGGACAGCAGCATAAACAGCAAGTGGATCCATACCATCAACTTGAATTCCTGGAATTCCAGCTGCAACAGCTTTTTGAGCAAGAGTTTTGGCAGCAGATTGCTTTTCAACAGGAGTTGAAATCGCGAATCGGTTATTTTGAGCAATGAAGATAGCTGGAGCTTTATAGGCACCTGCAAAGTTCATACCTTCATAGAAATCCCCTTGTGATGTACCTCCATCACCGGTATAAGTAATGGCTACTGCCTTTGTTCCACGCTTTTTAAAACCAAGAGCAACACCGGCAGTTTGTACATATTGGGCACCAATGATTATTTGAGGATGAAGAACATTTACTCCGTCCGGAATTTGCATACCTTGGAAATGTCCTCTTGACCATAAAAATGCTTGAGATAACGGTAAGCCATGCCAAACAATTTGAGGAACATCACGATATCCAGGTAAAATAAAATCTTCCTTTTCTAATGCAAACTGTGAAGCTAATTGAGAAGCTTCTTGCCCTGCAGTTGGAGCATAGAAACCTAATCTTCCTTGACGATTTAAAGAAATAGAACGCTGGTCAAGAATTCGTGTATAGACCATGCGACGCATTAATTCTTGTAGTTGTTCATCGCTTAAGTCTGGCATCGCCGCTTCGTTAACGACTTCACCAGATTCATTTAGAATTTGAAGTGTTTGAAATTGTTCTTCAACAACTTCTAGTGTTTTCTTCGCATCAAGCTTAGCGTTTTGAGTTTTAGAAACCATTTAGGTCACCTCTTCCTTTCAATTCAGGAGCTAAATTTTTGAAAATATTATCCACTAAGTTAGATTACCCAAAACCTAAAGAATAAAAGCAGATAATAAGTCCTATCCATTTTATACTTTGTATTGGATAAACCCGTGATATTACATAGAATTTTGGTTATCTTAGTTCTTCACATACTAATAAATAGTTTTTCACAGAAAAGATAAGATAAAACAAATTTTCTTTTACCTCACAATTATTTTATTCTGTACCACTATTTTATGTAACATCATTGATACAATTAATGAACTCTTTTACAAGTTTACCTCATTAGTTTTTACACGTCAAATAGTATATATTAATATTTTTCAACACTAACATGTTGCTAATTAATTGTTTATTATTCCTTCTGTATCATTAGATTTCAAAATCTGTTATATATATATATTCTTTTTTCGAAGTTGTTATAATATAAAAAAATCGGCATGGTATGCCGATTTTTTTATATTAAATACTATTTAGTTACTTGAATTAAGTCCGGCCTGCTTATAAAATGACAACTTTTTGTCATTGTATTGTTCTGTCAGCATATTAAATTTTTCATTTGCATTAGAAATCCTTTTATATGTTTCATTGAGTTTATTTACTTGGGCTTCAAGATCATCAAGTGGGAGGTTTTTATTTTTAAACATTTCGTATAATGCTTTATCATTTTTAAGGGCTTCATTATATTCAGTGTATAACTCTTCATGCGCTTCATATCTTTTCATCATCGTCTCATACATTTCATTAGCTAATTTCGTAAGGCTTGGATCTTCAAATTTATCCTTTATTTTTTTAGCTTTTGAAAATTCCTTTTCTGAGAGCTTGATACTGTTTGTTTCCTTATCCATAAGTTCTTTTCTTTGATCTACTAATAAAAGGGCTTCATCTGAAAGCTTAACGATTTGATCATATTCTTTCATGCCGAGTTCAATAATTTGGTCATAAATCGCTTTTTCCTTTTTTTCAAGTTCAAAAAGCGGATTCTGTTGTTCCTCGAATACCTTTTCTGCCGTTACGACTTTTTCTAACACGGTATACATTTTTTCTTCAGGTGTTTTTTCTTTTGTACATCCTGCAAAAATCACTGCCAAAACCAATATAAAAAAAATAAAACCAGAATTTTTTATAAATGACATGTTTTAAACCTCCTGCTTATTCCATATTCTACTATATCGGCACTTGGTTTGTTTGACAATAACAAGTTTGTGAAAAGGATTCATCAGGTGAGCTTTAATCAATTGTTAACTTTTTATTAATTGTCTGATAGACTAATTATTATCAATAATTCAGTTAGAGTACAGGAGTGAGTGTTTCATGATAACGATGGGTGATATCATACGAGATGGCCATCCTTCCCTTAGAAAAGTGGCAGCAGAAGTATCCATGCCGCCTTCTGAAGAGGATAAACAAATACTAAGCAGCTTATTAGAATATGTCATTAATAGCCAAAATCCTGAAATGTCTATACAATACGGCCTGCGCCCTGGAATCGGTTTAGCCGCCCCACAAATCAATGTCTTAAAACGAATGATTGCTGTCCATTTAATGGATGAGACAGGGACTCTTTATAGTTATGCGCTATTTAACCCAAAAATTATTAGCCATTCTGTTGAAAAATCCTATTTGAACTCAGGCGAAGGCTGCCTGTCCGTTGATAGAGCGATTCCTGGCTACGTCCCGAGATATGCAAGAATCACGGTAAAGGGAACAACTCTAAACGGTGAAGAAGTGAAACTTCGTTTAAAAGGACTTCCTGCTATTTGTTTTCAACACGAAATTGATCATTTAAATGGGATTATGTTTTATGATTATATTAATCATGAAGATCCATTAAGACCGATCGAAGGTGCCATTGCAATCGAGCGGTAAATCGCCATATTTGAAGTTGTAAAAACATAAAAGAACTGGCCCAAGGGTCGGTTCTTTTTTAACTGAATTTTATATTGTCAATCTAATTCCATGTTTAACCATGATTGAATCAGCATTTTCTTCATATAATAAAGTAAAAATACTCTTATTTTAAAAAAACTTCAATAATCTGCCATAGCTTACTTTACATTGGACAAGGTTCGTATAAAATAGGAGATAAGGAGATGATCCACTATGTTAAAGAAGCTTAGAAAGAAGCTCTTAAAACAGTGGAATGATTTACTACGAAAAAAATCTATTGCATAAATACATTGCCTAAATTTATTTAGGGCCCTTCAAACTTGCGAAGGGCTCCTTCATTATTGTAAATTGTAAAAATAACGATTCTTTTTACATACTTTTCATACAAGACTAATGTTTTCCAAAGAAAATAAATGAAAAAGATGAAAATGTTTTATATAATAGAAAAAGCTATGTCCCAAGTTAGGAGCGATATTGTAATGATATTTAAAGTATATTATCAGGAAAGCATCACAGAAGTACCTGTCAGAGAGAATACAAAAACCCTTTTTATTGAAGGTGAATCAGTAAGAGACGTCCGTTCAAAAATTGCTGACCGTGGCTATAATGTTGAATCCGTTCAAGAAGTTAAGGGAGCACACCTTAGTTATGAACAACAAAATGAAGACTATAACGTATTGGAGAAATGATAATTTATGAAATTTGTTAAGAATGATCAAACTGCAGTTTTTGCCCTGGGTGGATTAGGCGAAATTGGCAAAAACACATATGCAGTTCAGTTCCAGGATGAAATAATTTTAATTGATGCCGGCATAAAATTTCCAGAGGACGAGCTATTAGGCATTGATTATGTTATTCCGGATTATACCTATCTGGTTAAAAATCAAGAAAAAATAAAAGGTTTATTTATTACTCATGGACACGAGGACCATATTGGTGGTATTCCCTATTTATTACGTGAAGTCAATGTTCCAATTTATGGTGGCAAACTGGCTCTTGGATTAATTAAAAATAAACTTGAAGAACACGGCTTATTAAGAAATGCAAAGCTGATTGATATAAAAGAAGACGATGTCATTAAGTTCCGCAAAACATCGGTTACTTTTTTCCGCACCACTCATAGTATTCCTGATTCTTATGGAATTGTTGTTAAAACACCACCAGGTCAAATTGTTCATACTGGTGATTTTAAATTTGATTTTACTCCTGTCGGTGAACCAGCTAATTTAACTAAAATGGCCGAAATCGGTAAGGAAGGCGTACTTTGTTTACTCTCAGACAGTACGAATAGTGAAATACCTGAATTTACGATGTCAGAACGCCGCGTAGGCGACAGTATTAACGATATTTTCCGTAAAGTGGATGGCCGAATTATATTTGCTACCTTTGCATCGAATATTCACCGATTGCAGCAAGTAGTAGAGGCTGCCGTGGTATATGGAAGGAAAGTTGCAGTTTTTGGACGCAGCATGGAAGCTGCCATAAATATTGGACTTGAATTAGGGTATATTAATGCACCTAAAGAGACCTTTATTGAAGCAAATCAAATTAATCGACTGCCTGCTGATAAAGTTACTATCCTTTGTACTGGAAGTCAGGGCGAGGCGATGGCTGCCCTATCAAGAATTGCAAATGGTACACACAGACAAATTCAAATCATTCCCGGAGATACCGTTGTTTTTTCATCTTCACCAATTCCTGGGAACACAATCAGCGTGAGCAGAACTATTAATATGCTCTACAGAGCAGGTGCTGAAGTCATTCACGGAAAACTCAGTAATATTCATACCTCTGGTCACGGTGGACAGGAAGAACAAAAGCTTATGCTTCGCTTAATCAGACCGAAGTTCTTTATGCCTATTCATGGTGAATATCGTATGCAAAGAATGCATGCTAAGATTGCCGTTGATTGTGGCGTACAAGAAGAAAACTGTTTTATCATGGATAATGGTGAAGTATTAGCTCTTTCCGAGGATACAGCACAAGTTGCAGGAAAGATCCCATCTGGTTCCGTTTATATTGATGGCAGCGGAGTAGGCGACATCGGAAATATCGTCTTACGTGACCGTAGGATCCTCTCAGAAGAGGGGTTAGTGGTTGTGGTGGTAAGTATTAATATGAAAGAATTTAAAATTGCATCAGGACCAGATTTAATTTCACGTGGATTTGTTTATATGCGAGAATCAGGCGATTTAATCAATGACGCACAAAACCTCATCACCAAACACTTGAATAGGGTAATGGAAAGAAAGACAAGCCAATGGTCGGAAATTAAAAACGAAATTACCGATACATTAGCTCCTTTCCTGTACGAAAAAACAAAACGCAGACCAATGATCTTACCAATCATTATGGAAGTGTAAATAATAAAAGAAGCGGAAGCACCTGTAGGGGCGCTTCCGCTTTTCTTTATTGTCTAGCTCCAGCGCCTAGGCGCTGGAGCTTTTCTTATTCCAATACCTTTTTTTCAAATCGATCGATATCCTGGTCTGTTCCGATTACAATTAACACATCATTAGCGTGAAAGGTTTCTTTCGCTTGTGGAGAAACAATAATCTCTTCTCCTCTTTTAATAGCAACAATATTTAAACCATATCTCTTCCGAATGTCCAAATCCATAATCGTATGACCACTAAGTCTTCCATTCGCGACAATTTCAACAATACTGTGTTCATCTGAAAGTTCAAGATAGTCAACAACGTTACTAGAGGCCATATTGTTTGCTATACGTCTTCCCATATCTCTTTCTGGATGAACAACACTGTCTGCTCCAATTTTACGGAGGACTTTTTCATGGTAATCATTTTGAGCCTTTACTGTAATACGTACGACACCTAGTTCTTTAAGAATAAGGGTTGTTAGTATGCTTGATTGAATATCATCGCCAATAGCAACGATTACATGATCAAAGTTCCGGATCCCTAAGCTTTTTAAAACGGCTTCGTCTGTTGTATCACCTACAACTGCATGGGAAGCAATCATAGCATATTCATTGACACGTTCCTCATTTTTATCAATTGCCAGTACTTCCATCCCCTCATCGGTCAGTGTACGGCAAATACTTCCACCGAATCGGCCCAGCCCAATGACTGCAAAGCTCATTTTCATAGTATTCCCCCTCTGCATCAAACATTCTTACTACGATCCATTTTAGCATTATTCATTAAAGATATATAGTATGGTACTTCTATTTACTCAGGTCTGTTTTTCTTCTTTCTATAAAAGAAAACGAAAAGAAATCCTAATAATAATAAAATAGCTATGATAGGGATATTGCCAATAATCAATACAACTAAACTCGATAAGCCAGCCAACAACATATTGATACTTTTCATAAATTGTTTTTTTGTTTTTTCCCAAGTATTTAACTTGTCTTTATCGATCGTTGGAATAACTACGCTTTTTTCATATAAAGTGATGTTAACCGTCGATAGGGATGTTTGATTTTCTAAGAATTTCATCTTTCCTTCAATGGCCTCGATTTCCTCTTGGACAACTGCTAAATCAGCAGAGATTTTCAATAAATCTTCTGTCTTTACAGCACTTTTCATGAATGCTGTTAACCGCTCTTCCACTACCCTTTTTGATTTTAATCTTGATTCAAGATCAACATATTCCTCCGTTACATCCTGCCCCGTAATGCTTCTATGCAGAACCTCAGCAGCTTGGCTCTCTGCATCATGTAAAAAAGCTTGAAAGTTTTTTTGTGGTATTCTTATTCTAATGCTGCCACTTACTTGCTCCTTCCCCTCTTTGTACACATTGGACTCAGTAATATAGCCACCATATTTGATTACTTTCTCTTCAAGAGTTTGGACCGTTTTATCGAATTTTTTTACACGTAGTTCGAGATCCGCTTGATAAATGACCATTTGGTTTTGAATTTTTATATTATTGGGTTCAGTTGGTTTTTCCGCCTTTCCCGATTCACCTGAATAAAAGTCTGCTTGCTCGCTACTTCCAGATTGAGCTTTATTTAAAGCCACATCATTACTTTGAGACATTTTTTCACTTTTTTCCTCACTGCCCGCACTGCAACCAGCAATCCAAACTAATAAGATAATAAATAGGATAGGTAACCTTCGTATTCTATTTTTCATCTTCAAACACCCCTTTAATTCTTATTGTTATGGCATGTATAAATATTTACTTATAAATACCGACGAGTAAAAGGCTGCAAGGTTACAGTCATATAAAAAAGCTGCCCGTTGAATTACAACGGGCAGCTTTTCAATGGTTATTATTCTGTTTTTTCCAATTCATCCAAGACACGGTTTACACGTTTCTCGAGCATTTTCATGCCGCTTCCACCTGCTTGGAAATGACGGAGCTTCCCTTCACGGTCAAAGACATAATACGCAGGGACATATTGATTTTCGAACGCTTCTGTTAACTTATGTTCACTGTCTACAAAAATCGGTTGATTGATACCATGTTCTGCGGCTACTTGTTTAATTTCCTCGATATTCAAATCGTTTTCAGAACGCGGCATATGAACAGCAACCACATTTAATTTGTCCTTAAAATCATCACGAAATTGGTTGACTTGAGGCATTGCTTCTTTACAAAGATGGCAGCTGACCGACCAAAAATGGATTAATGTTGGTTTTTCACCAATAAGGTCAGACTTTGTTACTTCACCATTTAACCATTCAACAGCCCCAGTTAATTCTGGCATTGGTTCACGTAATTTCATGTGGTATCCCCCTATTAAAAAGACCTAACACTATAATAGGTTAGGTCAATCTATTTTCTACAAATTATACATTCAATGTAGCTTGTCCAGGCTTCCAGTTAGCTGGGCAAAGACCACCAGTTTGTAATGCTTGAAGTACACGAAGAGTTTCATCAACATCACGGCCGATATTGTTGTGGTTCACAACAGAATACATTAATTCACCTTCAGGGCTGATAATGAATAATCCGCGTAATGCGATCCCTTCTTCTTCAATTAGAACACCATAGTCACGAGCTACAACATGGTTAGTATCAGCTGCTAATGCGTAGTTTAAATCACCAAGACCATTTTCTTTACGGTCTGTTTTGATCCAAGCAAGGTGAGTATGAATAGTATCAGTAGATGCACCAATAACAACTGCATCTAAATCATCAAACTCTTCATAGCGGTCTGATAAAGCTGTGATTTCAGTTGGACAAACAAATGTAAAGTCCATTGGATAGAAGAATAATACAGTCCACTTATCGTTTTTCATGTTTTCTTCTAGACTTACTTTACCAAATTCTTTGTTTGGCAATACTGCATCCATTTCAAAACGTGGTGCTTGTTTACCTACCATACGTTCAGGCATTCAAATCCCTCCAAATATTAATGGTTATAGCAATTCTCATTTGCTATCCTTTATCACAATACTAATTATAGGGTAGAACTTATTTCGAGTCAATATTAAATTATAATCAATTTAATTAAATAATTATTATTAATTATAACCCTATTTCCCCTCCATAAGTTTACCCTATTTACTTCAGAATAAAACGACGATATGTAACAATTTCCCTTTTAATTCTCTTTTATTTTATCATGATTGCGAATCAGAATAAAATAATCAGCCTGCTTATCTATTCCCCAGATGAGAAAAATAAGATCTAATAACTTTAATTGCTACACCTATTGCTTCCTCCTGTGGATTTAACTTTGCATGGTGCAATCCATATGGTGATTCTACACCAAGCCAAAACATAAGCCCGGGGATTTCTTTTAACATATAACCAAAGTCTTCACCTGTCATCGCTTCCTTACACTCAATGACATCCACATTGGTTTCTTCTTCAATATATTGCATAAAGTCTCTTGTGATCGACTCCGTGTTATATACTTGATGATACATCGAACCATAATCGATTGAGGCTTCACATTCAAAGCCTGCTTCGATTCCTTTAACAATTGCTTCAATGCGATGTTTAACCTTTTTCATTGATTCAGCTGAAAGCGATCTAATCGTTCCTTCCAGTCTTGCATTTTCAGCAATAATGTTTTGAACTGTGCCTCCAGTAATTTTCCCTATGGTTATAACAGCACTATCTAATGGGTCAACATTTCTCGAAACAATGGTTTGGAGCTGATTGACCAATGAACATGCGGCAACAACCATATCATTCGTTTCGTGCGGTCTTGCTGCATGCCCCCCTTTGCCCTTTAGATCAATAAACAATTCAGAGGTATTTGCAAATAATAACCCTTCCTTCAATGCTATTGATCCAACGGGATACTCTGGTGCAATATGTAAGGCGAAAATCAGGTCTGGCTTCCATTTTTGCATTTCTTCTGATTTTAACATTGGTTCTGCTCCGCCAGGTCCTTCCTCGGCCGGTTGGAAAACAAATAAAAGGTCATCTTTAATTGGATTCTCTGTGAAATAAGTAAGTACCCCAAGAGCAATGCTCATGTGAAAATCATGGCCACAAGCATGCATCTTGTCATTATGTGTAGATGAAAAGGGTAAGTCTGTATCTTCACTTATAGGTAATCCATCAATATCTGTTCTATAACCAATTGTTTTATGAGGATCGATACCGTGGATCTTAACAAACAAACCAGTCTTCCATTTCTTTATGGTCATACGGTCTTGTGGCAAAGATTCAAGGTAATTTAACAAGTATGCCTGTGTTTTAAACTCTTGGAATCCTAGTTCTGGAATTTGATGAAGGTCACGGCGGATTTTGATAAAATGATTCATTTAATTACCTTTCCCCCCTATAAAAGAAGCGTGGAAAGAATCCACGCTTCCACTTTTATTATCTAACCTAGTACCTCTAGGCAATTCCGCTTTTATAGTTGTCGAAGTTCTTGCATAATTTCAGTTTTCGATTTTGTTTTTTCATCGATGTCTTTTATTTTCCTAGCAGGCATACCAGCTACAACTGTGTACGGCGCTACATCTTGAGTAACTACTGCACCAGCAGCAACTACTGAACCTTGTCCAACTGTTACCCCCTCAAGGACCACGGCATTTGCACCAATAAGAACGTCATCTTCAATTACAACTGGCTTAGCAGATGGTGGTTCAATTACTCCCGCTAATACTGTTCCAGCTCCAATATGACAATTCTTTCCAACCGTTGCTCTGCCGCCAAGGACAACACCCATATCAATCATGGATTTTTCGCCAATCACTGCACCAATATTGATAACAGACCCCATCATAATAACTGCATTATCCCCAATCTCTACTTGATCACGGATAACAACACCTGGCTCGATTCGTGCATTAATATGCTTCATATCTAATAAAGGGATTGCAGAATTACGGCGGTCATTTTCAACTACATAATCTTCAATATTTGCTTTATTCACTTCTAATATTTCATTAATATCAGACCACTCACCAAAAAGAACACCAGTATTCCCATTAATAAAAGTTTTTGTTTCATTACCAAAATCAATACCCTCTAATTGACCTTTTACATAAACCTTTACTGGTGTAGATTTTTTGCTATTTTGAATAAAAGAAATAATTTCATTTGCATCCATCATTTTCATTAGTAGGCCCCCTATTGTTGTCGTTACTAAAAATTACTTTATCAAACAAAAGAACTGAAAACAAGGAAAAACCACCTTATTCTTCTGAAGATTCTGCGATATATTCCTTAATTAATTCGACAAAAGCTTTAACTTGCTTTAGTTGAAAGGCTGATTCATAGCCCAAAAGCCATGTATCACGTTTTAAGGGGTGATTATTCTCATCTACAAGCGGTATTTTGAAAATTTCCCTGTCAGTTTTCGTTAATGTTATCGCCGGTAGTATAGCATAACCGATACCATTAAAGGCCATTTGTTTACAGGTTTCAATTTGATCGACGACTACTGTTCTTTTTGGTGAAGTCTTAAAATTTCTCATCCACCAATCCTGAATTTCTTGATAATAATTTGAATCACTTTTAAATTGAATGAAAGGACGGTCTGTATGTAACACTTGTTCAGGACTAGTAATTTCCCTGTCAACTAAATATAACGGGTCATTAAAAAGGTGAACCTTAACCCCTTTCCAATCAGGAGTTCCCCGAATAATTCCAATATGAACTTGGTCCTCATATAAGAATTTTAAAATTTCGCTGCTCCATCCGGTCACTAATGAAATCTTAACTTGAGGGTATCTATCAATAAATTTCTTTAACACCTGCGGAAGCCAGTTTTGCCCTACAATCGAAGCAACAGCAATTTTTAAAGTGCCTGACACCCCCGATTGGAGAGAATAAATAGTTTCACGAACCTTTTCTTGCTTGGTAAGTACATCATTGACAAATTCAATGACATGTTCACCAGCAGGAGTTAGTGATAAACCTTTTTGTGAGCGAATAAATAGTTTAGTGCCCCAATCTTTTTCAATTGTTTGCAAGCGTTGTGAAAGGGCGGGTTGTGAAACAAATAGTCGTTCCGACGCCTTTCGCATATTCATTTCCTGAGCCAATACAGATAGTAGCTGAAATTCAGATAATGAGGACAAACGGACCACTCCTTAAAAAAAGCCCTGTGAAAGTTACACAGAGCTATCAATCTTTTTCGGTATAAATAATATTAATAGTAAACTAATAACAGCAAATGCAAGGACAACATAATAAACAAAGTGAAGGGAATGGGTCAAACCATTCTGTAAGATACTTCGGGCTGATTCTGAGAGTTGGTCTCGTTCAGTAGATTTTAAGAGGATATTGACATCATCCACTGAATAGGAATGTCTATTTTGGCTGAAATACTGACTTAGCCGATTATTTAGGATACCTCCTAGTAATGCGGCACCAATGGTATTTCCAAGATTCCGCATAAACATATTAGATGCGGTGGCGATTCCTCTTTGTTCCCAACCAACAGTACTTTGAATCGAGACAATAAATGCTGTTGATGTTAAGCCCATCCCTAATCCTACCAAAAATGAACCAAACGCTGCCCATAGTGGCCCAGATGATGCTGACATTGTCACAAAAGTTATACTGCCGATGATTAAGGACACCCCGCCAATAATCGAAGTTTTTCGATAGCCAATGGTAATTAACCATCGTCCTGCTAGAGTGGATGCGATAGGCCAGCCTATTGACATCGTTGTCAATGTAAATCCTGCGACAATAGGGGTTTGTTCCATCACACCTTGGACAAATGTTGGTAAAAAGCTGGAGATTCCAATTAACATAATACCTGTTGTAAGCGATGTTGTGTTAGCGATAAGAATGGAACGTTCTTTCCATAGCGAAAATGGCATAACTGGTTCCTTAGCACGGCTCTCTTGTAACACAAACAAAAGGAATGTTAAGGCACAAAATGCAAATAAACTAAGTGTCTGCCATGAATCCCAAGCAAAGCGGCTTCCACCCTCCACAAGAATAAACATCAGCGAAGAGATCATGAACGTCATCAATAGCGCACCAAGATAATCTATCTCATGTTTTTTCTTACTGATATCTTCATGTAAAAACATCCAGAGACCCACTAATGAAAGAATCCCAAGTGGAATGTTAATCCAGAAAACATAATGCCAGCTAACATATTGAACAAGTAATCCCCCAACTGCTGGTCCTGTAATTGCCGAAATACCCCAAACACTAGATAGATATCCCTGAATTTTCGCTCTTTCCTCAGTAGTGTAGATATCACCAACGATGGTTGTCGCGATTGGCGTGACAGCCCCAGCGCCAAACCCTTGAATCAAACGAAATACTATTAACATTTTCATGGAAGTAGCGAACCCACATAGTATCGAACCGATTAAAAAGAATATAATACCGATTGTAAGTATTGGTTTCCGACCGAATAAGTCAGATAATTTCCCATAGATGAGCACGGTTACAGAATTCATTAATAAGTACGCAGAAAATACCCAGCTATAAAGGGTGAATCCGCCTAGGTCTGCAACTATGGCCGGCATAGCAGTGGAAACAATCGTGGCTTCAATCGCTCCCATAAACATTGCTAACATCACTGATGCTAATACTAGTGGTTTTTTTGTTTGCTTTTTTCGTGAACTTTCTTTGGTAATCTTTCCAGTAGGGATACTCATATTACCACCTCAAACGTTAAAAAAATCAAGCTCCCATTTCGGGAGCCTAAAAGCATCATTTTTCAGTGTTTTGAATTTTGTTAATTATTTTATTTAATTGATTTAATAAAGTGCTTCTTGGTAATATTCCTTCAAAATAACCATCATCAGTCTCTACACATAAAAAAGGTTGAGTAACAAGTAACTCAAGACATGTTTTAATTGATGCCGAAATTTTCACGCGCGGTACCGAGCTTTTCATAATCTCTTCTACACGCTTTTTTTCAAGTTGTTCAAACTCAATTCGTTCTAATCCTAGAATTGAATCCATAATAATTGGTGTGCTAATTAACCCATGAAGTTTGTAATGGGGATCTAACACAGGAATTGCCGTATAACCGCTTTTTGTTAAAACTAATAAGGCATGTTCGAGGTTATTCCCAATTTGCACATGTGCGACCCGTTCAGAGGGGATCATTAATTCTTTTATCGTTAATTTTAAAAATTCATCGTTAGGAAGACTGATCATCGCCGTAACTCCTCAATTTGTTTTTCTACAGTTACATTCTACCATAGTATCCAGGAGTCTGTGTTAAATTTGGTACCGTAACGTTGGAAACGTTTCCTCCTCCTGCACCATTGTGCACGACATGAAAAAGAAAGGAACCCTTAAGGTCCCTTATTGAATCAAATCAAAAATTTCAATTGTAATCATATCAATATTATCAAATTGATAACGTTTTGGTTTTTCCTTTTCATTATAGACTTCTAATTCAAATGTCTCCGTTTTCGGATGAAATGTTACTTGACACTTCCGATCTCCGTTAACTTCGAAATAGCGTTGTGCTGGTTCACCACTATTTGCTGTTTCCTGAAGATTTTTTAACCTCGTTAATATACCTTGAAGCTGTGACATATGCTTCGACTCCTTTCCAACCAAACAAACATCTACAATTATATTTCTCATTTAGCATTTTTCTATCCGAGTGGATGACTTTCACAATTTTCCAGACGTAATTAAATATGCCAATATTAAAAGAATAAAATAACACTGACCATTTGTCCAAGTAAAAATAATAAAATAGGGTAATTTTTTCTATGTGACCGAAGTTTGGGTATTAAACATATAACAATCCTTTAAAGTAATTGATCGTTTTGGAATAAGTATTGATAGGCAATATCAATAAATAAATAATCATCCCCATTCATAGGAAAAGAAAAAGTACGAATGGTTTCTCCAGTTTCTATATCAGAGTATAAGTCAGATAAGATCCCTTTCCGCTCATTTCTCATTTTAATAATATTTTCTAAAAAATATGGCCGCCAGCTCCAGTTCTTATGAATGTATTCTGCTTGTTCAATCCATCCATCTATCCCTTTGAAAATATTGACAGATTTCTGGAAGCCATCCTCATCACAGACATACATCCTAAAAGCTATCTGGTCTAATTCTTTTATTAAAGCCTGAAAAAGGGTTTGAAATGTTCCATTCCTGTTTTTCATCACAATCTCTTGGACCTTAGCTTGAAAGGTTTCTGCGGTCGTATAAACAGCCTCTAATTTCTTTTTTTCATAGGAAATAAAGTCATGAAACTTATCTCTTAATCGCTCTTTCAACAAATCATGTTGAATAAAGTCAGGTGCAGGCGGATGTAAATAATATCCCTGATAATAGCGGCCGCCATTTTTCCATGCAAATTGCAGCTGATAACTCATCTCAATATTCTCAAACAAGAGGGTTGCACCTATTTTCCTTGCCAGCAGGGATAACGAATACAATACATCATTAAAATTTATTCCTGTTGATGTTGATTTTAAAGCCTGTAAGTTAATTTTCAAAATATCTGGTTCCAGCTGCCCAATCCGTTCAAAATAATGACTTTCACTATCAATTCTTGCAATGGCTATTTTTATTCCATATGTTCGATAATATTGGAGTAAGTGATCAAATTGATTTAAATCCCCAGAATAATTCCGATCAGATATTTCAAGGACAATTCGAGTGAGATTAAACCCTTTTTTTTCAAAAGAGAGCAGTTCTTGTAAGAAAGGCTCACCATGCCCGTACATTAATAAATCAGCATGTCTATTTAAAAATATACTTACATCCTCATCTAGGGTCAGTGCTTTTTCTAGCGCCATTTTAACTAATAACAAATCTACTTCGTATTTATATTCATCAGGAATTTGATCATCTTGAAAAAAGTTCCCTAAACTAATGATATTCTCTTCAGATTTATATCTCCCTAACACCTCATAGGCAATTACACTTTGTTGATCGGCACTAAAAATCGGTTGAAAATAGGGAAATACATTTTCAAGATCCGATAGTATTTCCAAAGCATCCATCCAAGTACCTCCAAAAATTTTTTCTTATTATACCATACGCTTATGTAAGGTTTATCGTTCTTTTCCAAAAGGATACCATTATAACCGCCTAGAAACAATCATATCCTATACCCAAGTTGTATGATAAGGAGGATATGTTTTGAAAAGACTTTGTTTATTAACCATGATCCTTCCTATGTTTGGATGTAGCCATTTTGATGCTGATACCAATGATAACAGTGAAATTAAACAGCCTCTCTCCGCGGTAACAGTAGAAGAGAGCACACCCAACTCTTCAACATCTAAGTTAAATAGTACTCCTTACAATATTCACGATGTAAAAGAGCAAGTGATAAATGTTAAGAATAAAGTAAATAAAAGCAAGTCGGTTACTACCACCCAAAAGAAAAAAGAATCCGTAATGCTGAACGTAGTGCTAATTAAGCAAAATCCTGAGTTACGATACGGTTGTGAAGTCACAAGTCTTGCAATGGTGTTAAATTATGCCGGGGTAAAAACAAGCAAGTTCGACCTTTACAGATCTGTTCGGAAAGATTCAGACCCGTTAATCAAATCACCAAAAGGTGATATTTTACGTTGGGGAAACCCTGCTGATGGCTTTGTTGGGGATATGACTGGCCGAAGAGCAGGTTATGCTGTGTTTGACAAACCAATGATTGACTTAATCAACCAAAAACTTCCTGGAAGAGCGGTTAATTTAACAAACAAGCCCTTCGATCAAGTATTAGAGCATGTATCTGCTGGATATCCTGTTGTAGTTTGGACAACCGGGGATTACCGCCTGCCTGACCGTTGGGAGGGATGGTACCACGGGAAGCAATATATTAAAACTCCCCTTGATTTACATGCCGTCGTCTTAGTAGGGTATGACAACAATTATGTCTACTTGAATGACCCCCTATCAGGTAGAAAAAAAGTACGGGTTGGTAAACAACAATTTATATCATCGTGGAAAGCATTAAAAAGCCGAGCAGTTAGTTATCATTAGGAAAAGCAGCCAAATTTGGCTGCTTTTATGAATATTTTATCTTTTTATGAATAAACACATACAAAGTACCTTTCCACTTGCATTATTTATCGTTTTTAATGAAAATACAGAAAGATGCTGCTTTTTTGGTAAATAACAGATAGGCTGGTAGAAAAAATGGCTAAAAAACAGACGAGGAGAACGTTTTTAAGACGATCATTTGGCTCAGTCCTTACCCTTCTTGGCTTAAGTTCGGGTGGATTTCTATATGCTAACCGAATAGAGCCTTCCTTACTCGATATACAAGAACTTCAAATAAAACATCCATTAATCCCAAAAAGCTTTGATGGGATAAAACTAGTACAATTTAGTGATACTCATTTAGGTTTTCAGTATAGTCTTCACCAATTTACTAAATTAGCAAAAAAAATTAATAGTCTTCAACCTGATATAATTTTGTTTACTGGAGATTTAATGGATGAGCCCAATCAATATACAGAAATTAATAAATTGCTGCCGATTTTAAAGGGTTTACATGCTCCACTTGGAAAATACTGCATTTTTGGAAATCACGATCATGGCGGATATGGTTCTGATATTTACAGAAATATCATGGAGAACTCTGATTTCAACGTCCTTTTAAATGAATCAGCTCCAGTTAAAATGAGTGATGGAAGCATGATCTGTTTGCTCGGAATTGATGATGCGATGTTAGGGAATCCCAATCTGCCATTGGCATTAAGAAATGTGCCTCAAAATACTTTTAAACTATTATTATCGCATGCCCCTGATCTTGCACAAACCGCGGCACAATATCCAGTCCATTGGCAACTTAGCGGCCATAGCCATGGGGGACAGATTAAAATCCCATTTTTGGGAGCACTTGTGACTCCCCCCTTTGGCCAATTATACCCAGAGGGTCTTTATTCAGTTGGTGATGATTCCTCCCTATCACTCTATGTGAACAGAGGAATTGGAACCACTCGCCTCCCTTTTCGCTTTTTGTCAAAACCTGAGTTAACTATTTTTACGCTTAGACACGAAAAGTAATCAAGAAAAAACTCCTTTCCATTATTTTTGATGGGAAGTTTTTTTAAATTAGAAAAAGTTCTTTACAATAATGTTTGTACATTCGATTATTTATATTTTACAATGAAATTAACGTTATATTTCTTTTTATTAATAAAAAAGGTATAATATAGATGTTTTATATAACTGAAAGGAGAACATATTTTGAATCGTGATCAGAAAGGCCCCCTAATCAATCTAAATCTAACCATCGACAACCTCGCACAAGCTATCTTTATTGTGAATCGCCATGCCAAAACAGCACCTAATCCCAAATTATTGTACAAATTAAAACAGGAAACACTTAAGAAATTAATTAACGAAGGTAAAGCGAAAAAAGTGGGTCTCCATTTTTCTGAAAATCCGCGAAATAGTCAACAGCAGTCCGACGTGCTAGTTGAATGTGGAAGGTACACATTCCATATGCCTCCAACGAAAACTGACTTTCTAAATCTACCTCATTTTGGGAAATTAGACGAACGAGTAAGAAATCCAAAAGCAACACTTTCCCTTAATTCAGCAAAAGCATTACTTCAACTTTATACAGGTATTTCAGATCTAGAGCAAATTCCACCGAAAAATAAAAAAAGCAAAACCTATCAAAAGCCCATCTTCAAAAAATTAGGCGAAAGATACTCTTGAAGCCAGGTCTCCTGGCTTTTTCATTTGGAACATCTGTCCTTTTTCGCAACAGCTTCGTGATGATTTTGTGAACAATATCACTAAAATATAGACGTGTATTCACAGCAGATTTACAATACAGTTATAGATAAATAATTCAAAGAGGTGCTTTACCAATGAAAGGAACTGCGATTCTTTTTCAGGAGCAAAATGTTACATTTATTGAAGATGTTGATCATTCTATTTATGAAGAAATTAAAGAACAGTGTGGTTGTGAACAATGTCATTGCAAACTCGAAAATAAATTAGTTAATTTCGGTGCTGTATCGCCTGTATTTTGGCACGAAGACGAAGTTGACTGGGACTATGGCTACTAAAGACACTGTCATTTTAAATACACCACCACCCTCTAAAAACGATCTGAGAGCTCAGATCGTTTTTTTTCATTCCTGTTTGGTAGAATCTTCACCCAAAAATAGTCTATAATCATTTTATACATAAAAAGAAATGAAGATTTACTCGGAAGGATGGACAATGTTGGAGCATTTAATCAATCAACGCGTAAAAAATATCGAAATCTCCGGAATTAGAAAGTTTTTCAATATGGTAGCCGATGTCGATGACTTAATTTCCTTTACGATTGGGCAGCCTGATTTTCCTACTCCAGAGCATGTGAAAATGGCCGGTATTGATGCGATTAAGCAAAACTTCACTTCATACACCCATAATGCAGGAACGATAGAATTAAGGGAAGCTGCTTGTAATTTTGTTAAAACTAAATATGGCTTGGATTATAAACCTGAATCAGAGGTTATTGTTACTGCAGGGGCAAGCGAAGCAATCGATATTGCATTTCGGACTATTTTAACAGAGGGTTCGGAAGTTCTTTTACCGGGGCCGATTTACCCTGGCTATGAACCAATTATTAATATGATGGGAGCCACCGCAGTCCATGTCGATATTCGACAAAATCAGTTTCGCTTTACTCTAGAAATGATTAAACCCTTAATTACTGAGAAGACCCGCTGTATCGTACTCCCCTACCCTTCAAACCCAACGGGAGTGAGTCTTACAGAATCAGAGTTAAGAGAAATAGCCGATTATCTTAAGAATAAAAATATCTTTATCCTGGCAGACGAAATATATAGCGAGCTTACCTATGATCAGCCACATAAGTCAATTGCTGCTTTTCTAAAGGAACAAACCATCCTCATTAATGGTTTATCAAAATCCCATTCAATGACAGGCTGGAGAATCGGCTTTTTATTTGCCCCTGATAGCATCGCAAAACATATTTTAAAGGTTCATCAATATAATATTTCTTGTGCCACTTCCATAGCACAGAAGGCAGCCTATGCGGCATTAACAACAGGTATTGATGATGCGATTGTTATGAAAGAAGAATATTTAAAAAGAAGAGAGTATGTTTACAAGCGTTTATCTGCTATGGGACTTCATGTAGTTAAGCCAGACGGTGCATTTTATTTCTTTATAAAAATCCCTGAAACCATCGCATTAAACAGCTTTGATTTCTGCCTTAAGCTTGTTCAAGATACAAAAGTGGCTGTTGTTCCAGGTAGTGCTTTCTCAGAATATGGTGAGGGCTATTTCCGTTTATCGTTTGCTTGTTCGATGGAATTATTAGAACTCGGCCTAAACCGGCTAGAACCATTCTTGAAAAACTTGAAATAGGGAAAATTCAAGACCCTCACAATGAATGTGAGGGTCTTAAGATGTAAGTATTACTGCCCTTTGTATTTCCCATTATTTTTAGGTGCTTTTTCTTTTTTTGCTTTTTCTTTATGAGCTTGATTTGCCGCTGCTGAACCTATTTCAGTGGCGAATTCTTCGTTGGCAACTGCAGAATCAAATCCCTTTTTATTCTTTTGTTTAGCGTCGTTCTTTTTCGTCCTTTTAGCCATGTTACAATTCCTCCTATATCAAGATATCTCTCATAGTTTCAAATAGATAGGAGGAATTTATTCAATCCAATTTATCACTTCCAATATTTATAAAGCGCTTGGGTACCGCTATTTTCTTCTCCTCTTTCTGCCAATTGATCATATAAAGACTTGGCCAAGGAAAGACCTGGCACTTCCATCTCCATTCGTTCTGCTTCATCTATCGCGATTTTCATATCTTTAATAAAATGCTTTATGTAAAAACCAGGTTCAAAATTTCCTGCTAACATTCTAGGAGCAAGATTGCTCAACGACCAGCTGCCAGCAGCTCCCGTGGTTATACTTTTAAGGACATTTTCAGGGTCCAGACCAGCTTTTTCAGCATAATTAATCGCTTCACAGACACCCATCATATTTGAAGCAATCGCAATTTGATTGCACATTTTTGTATGCTGACCTGCACCAGGTTTACCTTGATAGACTACGTTAGTTCCAAGAAGTTCTAAAATAGGCCGCACCTCTTCAAATGCTCCCTTTTCACCCCCAGCCATGATCGAAAGTTTAGCTTCTTTCGCTCCCACATCTCCACCAGATACTGGTGCATCTATAGCCTGAATTCCTTTTTTCTTTGCCTCCTCATAAATTCTAACCGCAAGTGAAGGGGAGGAGGTTGTCATATCGATAAAGTAACTACCTGGAGTTCCATTAAAAATTAAACCATCTTCATCGAAGTATATTTCCTCCACATCTGTTGGATAACCTACCATTGTAAATGTCACCGATGCCTTTTCAGCCACCACTTTGGGAGTTGATGCCCATTCTGCACCTAGATTTAAAAGTTCTTGTGCTTTTTCCTTTGTCCTTGAATAAACAACTAAGGAGTATCCAGCATTTATTAAATGACCTGCCATACTTTTTCCCATAACCCCAGTACCAATAAAACCAACCACCGTATTTTCTGGTGAAAGCAACATCATCATTCCTCTCATGTCTATTTTCTTATTTATTTTAGCATTATCCATTAAAAATATCGCAAAAAAAAACCGGAGCGTCCCAATCGCTCCAGTCTTTGTGCTCCATCTCCAATATTATGCACATCTTTATTTTGCCCTTTTTCATTCCAACATAATCATAAATTACAACTCTGATGAAAAGTTTGTGAGATAGACACGGCCGAAAACTTCTTGATTATTAAAGACTTCAATCGAAACGGCATTATTCTTTTCAATCATGTTTTTAAGTTCATGAATATGTAAATCTTCTTTTAGTGGAAGCGGGTCCATAAAAATATATTTTTCGCTTTTTCCTTTTACTTCTAAATATTCACCGTTTAACACTTGATCTTCGCCGTATACTATTTCTCTTTTACCAATTGCGGCTGCTAGTTTATCATCATGAATAGTTACTTTCACTTTATATAATTGCTGTCCTGATAATATTTCATTGTTAATTCGAAATCGGAACTGTAATTCATTATTTTTTGTCAACAAAGCATCTGCATAACGATTGACAATTAATTCATTGGAAAACAGTAAACCACAGCCACTCATTAGCATGGACCCACATAGAACCAAGAGCAAAACAGTCATGAAACGAATATTCTTCAGCATGTAATAACACTCCCTTAATATTTTTACCATAGCCAAATTACATCGGTAATAAACGTAAAGAAAGGTTAATATAGGAAAAAACTTTTTTAAATTGCTTTGATCATCCCTCCATCTACTAAAAATGAACTGCCTGTCATATAAGAATTAGCATCAGATAATAGGAATGCCGCAACATTTGCAAATTCCTCAGGAGTACCGTATCTCTTTAAAGGAATTCCTTCCTTGGCCTTCAATGCAATGGTTTCTCTGTCAACCCCTAATTTATCTGCGTTTACTTGATCTAAATGATTAACGCGGTCCGTGGCAATCCGACCAGGTGCAATCGTATTAATTAAAATATGATATGGAGCTAACTCAGACGCTAGTGTCTTTGAAAGCCCAACAATGCCAGTCCGGAAAGTGTTTGAGAGTATTAATCCTGGAATCGGTTCTTTAATTGAAGTAGATGCGATGTTAAGAATTTTCCCGCCTTGTTGTTTTAAATAGGGCAATGCTGCACGAATCATTCGAACATATGATAATAAATTCAATTCAAAGGAACTCTGCCATTCATCATCTGTTAATTCCTCAAACGAACCTGCAGGGGGACCTCCAGCATTGTTCACTAGCAAATCGATACTTTGAAATGTATCTGCAGTTACTTTTACCAACTGATTAATATCCTCTACATTCATTATGTCAGTTTTTTGGTAGGCTACTTTTCCCATTCCGAGAGATTCAAGCTGACTTGCTTTCTGTCTTAGCTTTTCCTCGTCACGTCCAGAAATCATAACATTGGCTCCCTCTTTTACTAAACGTTCAGCTATTGCAAACCCTAGACCCTGGCTCGAAGCAACAACCAAAGCTGTTTTACCAGTTAAATTCAACTCCATCGTGTTCGATTCCTCCTTCATAAATCTACTACTAGTATACAGGATATATCGAGGGAATACTTGGTAAAATTTCATAAAAAAAGAGACAGATTTATTCTGCCTCTTTTCCAAAAACTAGAGTTGTCTTTAAAAGGTATGTGCCAAATCTTTTGCTCTTGCAATTGCATTTTCTTTAATTTCTTGCGCCTTGTCTGGCATAGCATTATGACCTTCTACAAACAATCCTTCAAGAGAAGGAACTCCAAAGAAACTCATCATCACACTAATATACCGGTGTCCCATTTCCATCTCTGCTGCAGGCCCCTCTGAGTAAAATCCACCGCGTGCTTGTATGTGCAAGGCTTTTTTATCAGTTAACAAACCTATTGGACCTTTTTCCGTATATTTAAAGGTCTTTCCTGCAACTGCTACTGAATCAAGATATGCCTTCATAATGGGTGGAAACGAGAAATTCCATAGAGGCGTGACAAATACATATTTATCGGCACTCACAAACTGCTCACTTAACTCATTAAGTCGGCTGACTTTTTGCTTTTCCTCTCCTGTTAGGTCATCAAAGCTTTGACCGGAACGGAGTTTACCCCAGCCGCTAAATACATCAGCATCAATATGAGGTATATTTTCTTTATACAAATCTAAATGTATAACCTCGTCACCAGAATTAACTTGTTTATAGCTATCAATAAAAGCCTTACCTACTGCCATACTATAGGATTGTGTTTCATCGTGAGGATGTGCAGTGATATACAATACGCGTACCATTCATGCTCCACCTTTCATTTGAATAAAGACATTATTATTATCAGTTTAAAGGCAGGAAAATAATCAAAAAGGATCTGCCCGAAGACAAATCCTTTTTCTTCCATCATCCATCATTTATTCATTTGTATCAAGGGAGTAAGGGTTCCGACCAATATTACTTCTCATTTCATCAGTCATCTGGAATGTTTCATTAACCAATGACTCATTTGTTGCCTGACCTAGTAGTGAACTCCCATCATAATGTACAGGTTTTTGTTCCATATGTCCTTTCACCTCCACCATTACTACTATAGTATGTATAATTATCACCTAATATATTTCCTGTTTTTGTCTATTAACCACCCAAAAGAACTTCCTTAAAATAGGTATTTAGCATTACATATTATACTCAAAGATCGATAATAAAAAAGACAAATATATGAAAAGTCAAAAAAATATGTGTATGTATCACAAAAAGACCGGCTAATCTTCAGCCGGTCTTTTTGTTTCATATATTTACTTTGTTGCAGCATTAACTGCTTCGATAACCTGATCAGTTGTTTGCATATTTAAAACTTCTTGAGCAAGCTTCTCCATATCAGATTTTTTCAAATTCCTGATTTGAGAACGAGCTTTTAAAATTGATGTAGCACTCATTGAAAATTCATCAAGTCCAAGTCCAATGAGAACTGGAATAGCTGTTTCATCTCCTGCCATTTCCCCGCACATACCTGTCCATTTTCCTTGTGCATGTGCTGCATCAATAACCATTTTTACTAATCGTAAAATGGATGGGCTATATGGCTGGTATAAGTAAGAGACACGCTGATTCATTCGGTCTGCAGCCATTGTATATTGAATTAAATCATTTGTACCGATACTAAAGAAGTCTACTTCTTTTGCAAATTGATCCGCTAAGACGGCCGTTGACGGAATTTCAACCATAATACCAAGTTCAATACCTTCAGCAACTTTCTGGCCTTCAGCAAGAAGTTTTTGCTTTTCTTCTTCAAGAATTGTTTTGGCAGCACGGAACTCATCTAGTGTTGCAATCATTGGGAACATGATTTTTAAGTTTCCATAGCTGCTCGCACGTAACAGTGCTCTAAGCTGAGTTCGGAAGATGCCTTGCTCTTCTAAACATAAGCGAATTGCACGGAAGCCTAAAAATGGATTCATTTCCTTTGGAAGATCCAAGTAAGGAAGTTCCTTATCTCCACCAATATCCAGGGTACGAACAACCACAGGCTTACCATTTAAACCCTCTAAAACAGCCTTGTAGGATTCAAACTGTTCTTCTTCTGTTGGTAGTTGATCTCTTCCCATATAGAGGAATTCAGTCCGATATAGACCTACACCCTCACCGCCATTTTCAATAACTCCTTTTAAATCCTTTGGAGTTCCGATATTGGCTACTAACTCAACATGGTGATCATCATTTGTTACAGTTGGTTCATTAACAAGCTTTGCCCATTCGGCTTTTTGAACTTCGTACTCATTATGAATTTTACGGTACTGTTCAACAAGCTCAGGTGTTGGGTTAATATGTACCTCACCCTTAAGTCCATCAACAATAACAAGATCTCCATTATTGATTTCCTCTGTCGCTGCCTTTGTTCCAACTACCGCTGGAATTTCCATTGAACGAGCCATGATAGCTGAATGAGAGGTACGTCCACCAATGTTTGTTGTGAATCCTAAGACAAATTGTCTGTTTAATTGTGCTGTGTCGGAAGGAGTTAAGTCTTCAGCAACAATAATCACTTCTTCAGCAATCATACTTGGATTAACAAGCTGCACACCTAATAGATGAGCTAATACACGCTTCGTTACGTCACGAATATCTGCTGCACGTTCTTTCATATATTCATTATCCATCTGTTCAAACATCATAATGAACATATCTGCTGTTTCCTTTAATGCAGATTCAGCATTTACTTTATCAGATTGAATTTTATCTTCAATTGGTGAATTTAATTCAGGGTCACTTAATACAAGTAGATGTGCTTCAAAAATCGCTGCTTTATCAGCTCCAAGGTCTACTTTTGCACGGTCACGAATTGCTTCGAGTTCTGTTTTAGATTTCTCTATAGCCTTGCGGAAACGGTCAACCTCAGCAGCAGCATCATCAATTGTTCTGGATTCAAAAGATAAATCTGGTTCAACAAGACGGTATGCTTTTGCAATAGCGATCCCGTTTGATGCGGCTATTCCCTGTAAAAAAGTCATTATTCTGCCAATCCTTCTTTTTTCAATGTCTCTTCAAGGCTATTTAATGCATCGTTTGCATCGTTTCCTTCTGCAGAAATGGTAATATCAGCTCCTTGGCCAACACCTAAAGACATAACGCCCATAATTGATTTTAAGTTAACTTTTTTACCTTTATATTCTAAATGAATCTCAGAATCAAATCTGCTTGCTGTTTGAACTAATAAAGTTGCTGGTCTAGCGTGAATTCCTGTTTCTGCGACTATTTTAAATTGTTTTTCTGACATGCTAATCAAACTCCTTTAGTATTTATATAAGATAAAACTTGCTTCATTAAAAATAAACATTTCTCATCATTTAGTCAACTAAATCAATAACTAACTAAAGAGTAATAGTAAAATCATTTCTTTCCAACTATTTTTTCCCAAAAAGAAACAAACATGTAATGCTTATTAACTCTGATGATAATGTTTTGATTTATACAATTGCTAGAATATCATTTTCTTCATATTCAAACAACTGAAAAAGCTAATTTATATTTTATGTCACAAATCTGTCAAAAACAATCAAAATCTTTCATTTTTTTAATAAACATAAAAAATCCTTCAACATAACTTCTACAGCATTTTAGTTATCCGGATTTTTTATTACTATATAGAAAAAGAACTCCCTATTGCGAGAGTTCTTCTGTGTCAGCCATTAACTTCTTGGCTCCTCTAGATATTGATACAATACATCTCCGCCCCTTTGACCAATCCCGCGGAAATGTTTAAAGTCTGCCCTTTTCACTAGCACCTGACGAAATTCCATAAACTGATCATTTGTGACATAATACTCAGAAAGTTCCCCTGACATGAGGCGATTCAATATATCTGTAATCATTTCTTCTGTCATTCCAAACACCACCTTCACCTGATTTTATTTTAACGCAACCGCCTTTCCTTAAGCCAGCATTGTAAATTTCTTCAGCGATTTTTGAAAGCGTTTTCTATTCTTTTGTTGCCTTTTTTCTCATATAATTATATTGTTAATAAAGAATTAACATAATTGTCAAATAAAAGGCTTTACGAAACGAAAAAAGTAGTGCAAACTGTTATTTAACTGGATTTTATTTATAGTTTTTGAGGTAAAGGAGAGAGACATTATGAGAAAAGCAGAAGTTGGAAATATCATAGAATTCCGTGGTGGCTTGAAAGGGATTGTTGAAAAGGTAAATGAAAATTCTGTCATTGTCGACCTAACAGTTATGGATAATTATCGTGATTTAGAATTGGATCAGCGGACTGTTGTCAATCACAAAAACTATAAAGTTATAAAAGAAAGCGCTTATTAAAATAATAGTATCCTAGAAAAGGCAGCCCTTATTATGGCTGCCTTTTTTTTTTGACATTAGCCAATATAGTTATTGGCCCTTTCCAGCTTCATTTGCCAATTGCTTTTTTGTTTTTACTTTTCCATGTGGATTTTGATCTTGCTTTCGGACAGTCCATTCTCTTTCTTGTTCACTTTTTGATTTGCTCATTTCTTTCACTCCCTTCCTTTTTTATTTTTTTCTTTTCTTTATGTTCTAACCTAACGAAACCGTAAAATTTGAGATGTAATGATTTCCATTCGAAAAACTTATTTGATAAAATATATTTTATGTTTTGTAAAAAGGAGATCGCGTAATGAAGAAATTCTTCCAAGACCCGCGCGTACTAATTGGATTAATTATTGCACATGTACTTTTATTTTTTTCCTTTCATGATAAAGTGATCTTTTGGTATATTTTTGCTGGTTCGATTTTAATCTTAATCGCTTATGCTATGTTTCAAGAAGAGGTGGATGATAACGTATCCTTTATTCAGTATATTTTTCTTGGGGCACTTACCGGTTTATTATTATATAGTATCTTTTGGCTTGGGATTCGGGGAATGAAGATCCTGCATCTACCCTATGATACAAGTCTTAGGAACCTATATAAATGGTTTGCTCCTACAATATTTTGGCAATATATTGCCCTTGTATTAGTTGCAGCCCCAGGAGAAGAACTTTTCTGGCGGGGGTTTATCCAAAAAAGATTGAGCAAAATGTTTAAGCCTGGGTTCAGTATTTTGGCAGCGTCAATCCTGTACGCTTCTGTCCATATTTATGCCGGCTCATTTTTATTAGTACTTGCAGCCTTTATTTCTGGTTTCGCTTGGGGATATCTGTACCTTTGGAAAAAGAGTATGCCTTTGGTGATTGTTTCTCATATCATTTTTGATTTGATGATGTTTATTTTCTTACCTTTGCATTAAAAAGCAGTTGCTCTCCTGAACAACTGCTTTTTTTTATTTTCTGACACTTGTTGGTAATGGCTTTATCCAAAGTAAAATAAAAAAAATCATACAAATATACCCAAACAAAGGATATAAATAGGAGAGCAGCGTCCCATAATTTACAAGGCTGATTAAATAAGAAACAACAAAAATGAGTGTTACAGATAGGACTGTCGGAATAGACGAATATTGTTTCAACTGCCGATCGAGTCCAAACACATTTCCAATCACAGAGGTGAAAATTTCTCCATAAATAACGAGAACAAAAATCCAAAATAAAAAAGGGGCTAAATTTTTCATGACAATGGCCATTGGGATGTTATATATTTCTAAACTAGGAAGCATGATTAACGAAAAGTGACTTGCAATTAAGATGATAGTTAAAGCAGCCCCTCCAAGAATTCCTCCCCATTTAATCGTCCAATCATCCTTCACTTCTGTAGCAATTGGCACTAAAACTGCTTGAGATAGGCCAAGATTTAATGCCACATAAGAAAATGGGGCGATGACACTCCTCCAGCCATCATCCGCATGCGGAATAAAAAGTAATTGATCGATAAAGTGGGGCATTTGCACTGAAAAGAGCATTAAGATAAGGCTGAAAGTTATCATAAGTGGAACAACAAATGTATTAACTGCAAAAAGACCTTTTGTTCCAACTAACATGACTAAAAAGGATAAAAAAATGGTCAAGAAAACGCCGGCCGCTTTTGGCAAACCTAACTGCTCCTCAAATACAGCCCCTGCTCCGGAAAGCATGACTGCACTAACTCCAAGAAGCATAAAAAGCATAAAGATATTAATGACACGACTTGGCCATTTGCCAAACAAATACTCATTAAACTCTTGATAGGATTTTGCATTTATATGTGCAGCCATTCTCATTAATTTCGACCCCAATGAAATAAAGAGATATCCGCTCATTATTATACTTATTAAGCCAAAGAAACCAAACCGTGAAAAAAATTCAACGATTTCTTTTCCCGTGGCGAAACCAGCCCCTACTACAGTCCCTACATAGACTGCAGCTATCTGAAACGCTTGCGTCCATTCCCTCTTCACATCATCTCCTCCTTATCATCAATATATGATGATAGGGACAAACAAAGACGAGCTTTTTTCCTTAATTAGAAAGCATTGCCAAAACATTTCTCTTGAAAGTCAAAAAAGGTCAGAGTATACTATCGACATAAGGTCAAATATAGTCAAAGTCAAACAATATTATTCCATAATTTAATAGGAGGTTATTTACTTATGCTTTGTCAAAAATGTAATGAAAATAATGCAAACGTACAATTAAATATGATTATTAATGGGCAGCGTAAGGAAATTAAACTTTGTCATGAATGTTATGCAAAAGAAAAGCAATCTTTAGGAGCAGGGCTGGGTCAAAATATGAACTTTTTCCAAGGTTTCCCGTTCGAAGACTTTTTCATGTCAAGTGCAGCCCATGGGAAAGATGACATCAGTCAACCTGTTACACAAACTGGGAGAAAAAGCGGACATAGCAGTTTTATAGATCAATTCGGACGAAATTTAACTCATCTGGCTAAAGCGGGATTAATTGATCCGGTAATTGGTCGTGATGGAGAAGTAAAGCGTGTTATCGAAATATTAAATAGACGTAATAAAAATAATCCTGTCCTAATTGGTGAACCAGGAGTGGGAAAAACAGCGATAGCTGAGGGTCTTGCGCAGAAAATTGCGGAAGGAGATGTTCCTGGTAAGTTGCGTAATAAAGAGGTTTACTTGCTAGACGTTGCTTCCCTCGTTGCCAATACAGGAATTCGCGGACAATTTGAAGAGAGAATGAAACAACTCATTTCCGAATTACAAGACCGGAAAAATATTATTCTTTTTATCGATGAAATCCACCTTCTTGTTGGTGCTGGTTCCGCAGAAGGGTCAATGGATGCAGGAAATATCTTAAAGCCTGCCTTAGCCCGCGGTGAGCTTCAATTGGTTGGTGCAACCACACTTAAGGAGTATCGACAAATCGAGAAAGATTCGGCTTTAGAACGACGCTTCCAGCCCGTACATGTTCTTGAACCAACACCAGAGGCTGCAATTGATATATTAAAAGGGATTCAAAAGAAATATGAAGATTATCACCAAGTGACCTATTCTGAGCAAGCAATTCTTGCCTGTGTTCACTTGTCACATCGCTATATCCAGGACCGCTTCTTACCTGACAAGGCGATTGATTTACTGGATGAGGCTGGTTCAAAATTAAATCTTAATTCAGATTATCAAAACAATGAACAAATTGAACAGCGCTTAAAAGAGATTGGTGTTGAAAAAGAAGAGGCACTGAAAAGCGAGAATTATGAAAAGGCAGCTACACTTCGCGATGAAGAAGCCAAACTGGAAAAAGCATTAAATAAGGTTTCAGGTATAGAGAGACCTCTTGTGGATGTATCTCATATCCAAGAAATCATCGAAGAAAAAACAGGTATTCCAGTTGGAAAACTACAACAAGATGAACAGTTAAAAATGAAATCTTTAGAAGAAAATCTAAAGTCTAAGGTTATCGGTCAGGAAAAAGCAGCAAATAAAGTAGCGAAAGCAATTAGACGCAGTCGGGCCGGTTTAAAATCAAAACATCGCCCAATCGGTTCCTTCTTATTTGTTGGACCCACCGGAGTTGGTAAAACAGAATTAACTAAAACACTTGCCGAAGAACTATTTGGCTCAAAGGATTCGATGATTCGACTAGATATGAGTGAATACATGGAAAAACACAGTATCTCTAAATTGATTGGCTCACCTCCTGGCTATGTAGGTCACGAAGAAGCAGGACAGCTAACAGAAAAAGTACGCAGAAACCCTTACTGCATTATTCTATTAGATGAAATTGAAAAGGCACATCCAGATGTTCAACATCTATTCCTGCAAATTCTTGAAGATGGCCGCCTGACGGATAGTCAAGGAAGAATTGTGAGCTTTAAGGATTCCGTAATCATTATGACAAGCAATGCTGGCGTAGGCCACAAGACCGTTCATGTTGGATTCGGTACAAACGAGGCGATTGAAGAAGCAAGTATCCTTGACTCACTTGGCAGTTTCTTTAAACCTGAATTCCTGAACCGCTTCGACAGTATCATTGAGTTTAATTCACTCAGCAAAGAGCATATCCTTTATATTGTCGATTTAATGATTAATGAGTTACAAGAAATGCTTACGGCACAAAAGATTGAATTAATGGTGACACAAGAAGCGAAAGAAAAACTCGCAAGGCTTGGATACCATCCAGCTTTCGGTGCACGCCCGCTCCGCCGTGTCATCCAAGAGCAGCTTGAAGATAAAATAGCGGATTTTATCTTAGAGCAGCCAGAGATTAAAAAATTAACTGCTATTGTTGAAGAAGATGAGCTAAAAGTTGTTTCCCATGTTACTGTGGTTAAATAAATAATAGCGAAGCCCTTCTAGAAATTCTAGAAGGGCTTCGCTTTTTTCATTTATAGTTTTTTATCATCTACAGAGTTTAACCAATTTTCAATCACACCCACTACGGATTCTACACAACCGGCCTCAAATGGCGAGATTAAATTCGCTGCTTCAACTAACTTAGTGAATGACATACTACCGCCTAATTTACATAGTTTAACATAGTCTGCCCATGCCTCTTCTTGATTTTCTCTCGAGCGCTTCCAGAATTGAAAAGCACAAATTTGTGCAAGTGTATAATCTATATAGTAAAACGGTGAATTATAGATATGTCCTTGGCGCTGCCAGAAGCCGCCATTTTCTAAGTATTCATTCTCGTCGTAATCTTTATGAGGTAAATACTTCTTCTCAATTTCACGCCATTGAAGCTTACGCTCTTTTGGGGTTGCTTCTTGATTTTCATAGACCCAGTGTTGGAATTCATCAACGGATACCCCGTAAGGCAGGAATAATAGGGCATCACTTAGATGAGAAAACTTGTACTTATCGGTGTCTTCCTTAAAGAACAAATCCATCCATGGCCATGTGAAAAATTCCATACTCATGGAATGAATTTCACATGCTTCGTATGTCGGCCAAGCATATTCAGGAATCTCAAAATGACGACTCGAATAAACTTGGAATGCATGACCAGCCTCATGTGTTAGAACATCAATATCTCCAGAGGTACCGTTGAAATTTGAAAAAATGAAAGGTGCTTTATAATTTTCAATAAAAGTACAATAGCCACCGCCAGCTTTTCCCTTCTTCGCTACAAGATCCATCAAATTATTTTCTTGCATAAATTGAAAGAATGCCCCAGTTTCTTGTGAAAGTTCCTCATACATTTGCTGCCCATTTTCAATAATCCATTCCGGAGTGCCCTTTGGAGTGGCGTTTCCCGTTTGAAAATTAAAAGATTCGTCGTAATATTTAAGCTTATCGAGACCGATTCTTTCTTGTTGGCGCGCCTTTAATTTTGTTGCAATTGGTACAATATATTCCTTAACTTGATTACGGAAATTGGCAACCATTTCTGCATTGTAATCGGTTCTCATCATCCGGTAATAACCAAGTTCAACAAAGTTTTTAAAACCAAGTTTCTGAGCGATTTCAGTCCTAACTTTAACAAGGTCATCATAAATACGATCAAACTCTGCTTCATGCTCAACCATAAATCCAAATTTCGCTTCATTTGCCCTTTTTCTCATTTCTCTGTCCGTTGACTGAGCGAACGGTTCTATTTGGGCTAGAGTTCTTTCTTCCCCTTCGAAGTCAATCTTTGCAGATGCCATTAGCTTCGTATATTCCGTTGACAATCGATTTTCTTTCTGAAGTAATGGAACGATTTCTGGTTTGAATGTCTTCAGCTGTCCCTCGGCAAGGGCAAAAAGCTGTTCCCCCCATTTTGCCTCTAATTGAGACCTAAACTTAGAATCAACCAATACTTGGTAATACTTTGTCACTAACCCTTCCACTTCAGGCTGAATTTCATCCATATAATCTTGTTCTTCCTTGTAAAACTCATCATTCGTATCAATGGAATGACGGATATAACAAAGATTGAACATCGTACCCAAGTCATTTCTTAGTGTATTAATCTCATTCATTACCGCGTTTTGTTCATCTAGTGAAGTTGCGTTTTTAAAACTCTCAATTGCAGAATTAAATTTTTTAGTTACTTCTTCTAAATTTGGCCGTATGTATGTATAGTTTTCAAACCCCATTGAAACAACCCCTTAGTAAATTTTTCTAATATTTCCACCTATTTTATTATATACTATCGCTTAACATTCCTGACAACAAAAAAAATACGGCCAAATGACCGTATTAGAATTTACCAGCAGGTATTCCCAGCTTTTTTAACAATTCAATCGCTTCTAGTTTTTCAGATTCACTAAGCGATGACATGAGACTATTGATTTGCTCTGCATGTTCAGGGAAAATTTCCTGAATAAATTTTTTCCCGTCTTCTGTGATTTGTGCATAAGTGACACGGCGATCTTTCGGACAGGCAATTCTTCTTAACATTCCTTTTTGTTCAAGCTTGTCGACCACGTAAGTAATACTTCCACTTGCAAGCAAGATTTTCCCGCCAATTTGCTGCATGGGCTGGTCACCCTTATGATACAGAAGTTCCAGAACGGCAAATTCCGTAGGGTTTAACCCGTTTGCCTGGATTACTTTATTTACATGTTCGTTAATAGCTTTATATGCTCTTGAAAGGACGATAAAAAGCTTTAATGAATTAGCAGTTGAATTATTTTCCATAAAAAACTCATCCTTTTAGTTTTATATAAATTTCATTAATATAAGTGACCGGTTCTTATAAATATCTTGATTTCAAGATTATTATAAGGAATTTTTGACTAGTTGTCAATTTACCCAACAAAGAGGAGCTAAGAATTTTTGTTGAATAAAGAATAAATATTTCTTATTTCCCTCTTTCAATAGTAAGATAAGGTTAGCATATATTTACAACTACTTTAATAAAGAAGGGATGTTTATGAGTCAATCAGCAGTTTTACCATCACGCAAATCCAATACTTCTGAAGCAACCATCTACAAAATTTTATTTATTATTGGATTGTGCCATTTATTAAATGATGCCATTCAGGCCGTCGTTCCTGCGATGTTTCCTATTCTGGAAAAATCAATGGGCTTGAGTTTTACCCAACTTGGGATAATTGCTTTTTCCTTAAATATGGTTTCGTCCGTTATGCAGCCTATTGTCGGGTTTATTACCGATAAAAAACCAATGCCCT
This sequence comes from Neobacillus sp. KR4-4, assembly GCF_042136325.1. Classification (NCBI taxonomy): domain Bacteria; kingdom Bacillati; phylum Bacillota; class Bacilli; order Caryophanales; family Bacillaceae; genus Neobacillus; species Neobacillus sp. KR4-4. The sequence continues at coordinate 15,393 of NZ_JBHHJU010000003.1, read as the reverse complement.
ACGCACTGCCGATTGGGCTCACTTTCACTTTAGTCGGTATTCTTGGATTAGGATTTGCTTCAAGCTTCGGATTGATTGTACTGTCAGTTCTGTTCATTGGTCTTGGGTCAGCGGTATTTCATCCAGAGGGTTCTAGAGTTGCATATATGGCAGCGGGAAATCGCCGTGGATTGGCTCAATCCATATATCAGGTCGGCGGTAACACAGGGCAGGCACTAGCCCCTTTAATTACAGCATTAATTTTAGTTCCTCTTGGGCAAATTGGAGCTTCCTGGTTTACGGTTGTCGCTGCACTTGCGGTAATTTTATTAGTCTATATCGCTAATTGGTACCATCAGAGATTAATAGTTTCTCCAAATGTATTAAAGAAAAAGAAATCTAGTGCAGGAACGAATAAAGGGTTAACGAAAGAGGTAAAAACTACATTAGTTTTGATTCTGTTATTAATTTTTGCTAGAACTTGGTACACTTCTGGAATTACAAATTTTTACACTTTTTATGCAATCAAGGAATATTCTTTGACGATTAAACAGTCTCAACTCTTCCTCTTCGCTTTTTTAGTTTCGGGAGCAGTTGGTACTTTTTTCGGAGGGCCGCTTTCAGATCGCTTTGGAAAGAAAACCATTATTACGATCTCAATGTTAATGACCGTTCCCTTTTCTATTTTAATTCCGTATACACCGCCCACGCTGGCGTTTATTTTCCTGATTATCACTGGATTTATCTTAATGACTAGTTTCTCAGTTACGGTAGTATACGCTCAGGAATTAGTCCCAGGTAAAATTGGGACGATGTCAGGATTAACAGTTGGCCTTGCATTTGGTATGGGGGCAATTGGTTCTGTAGGCCTTGGTTATATTGCAGACTGGATTGGACTGCAATCAATGATCCGATGGCTCGGAGTGCTCCCAATACTTGGTATAATAGCTTTCCTTCTTCCGACCGATAAGAAGATTTTGGAATGGAATAAGCAGGAAAAATAAAGGATGGGCACGGAGCCCATCCTTTTATTTTTCCTGGATTTTTTGATATAGTTCTTCCTTTTCCTCGTCTGTTAGCATTCTTTCCGCCATTGGGAATAAAACATTTTCCTCTTTGGAGAAATGCTCTGTTAAGATAAAGTAAGCACTTTGAACGAGCTGTGCTGCTTTTTTCATTTCTTCAATGGCCCCCGATTTATTTTCTATATTTGTAAGAAATTCGCCAATTTTGGTTTTTGCTTGGTCATGCTCATACTCCATTACAGCAATAGGTCCTGAAGTTGTTCCGATATAAACACCCATCATCGGAAAAAGAACACCTTCTTCTCGTTCGGAATGGGGGTCTAATGCGGTCTTAAATTCTTTTACACTTGTAATTAATGCTGAGAAATTAGTCTCAATACCTATTTCTTGGTCAATTTTTTGTGTCAACTCGTACATGTCATCTAATTGCTTTAATAACGGTGGATGTTCACCTTTTAATTGCTTAAGTCCTTTACTTAATTCAGCTTGGGGCATGCCTCCAAACGCACTCATACAGCCACTCATCTACAATCACCTCAATCACTTTTATTGGTACAAGTATAAAATCAACCAGTAGTCTATGTAGTGACTTTGCTCACATTTATGTAACATTGGGAATCAATTAATGAAATTTTGTCAGTTTAATGAAAGTTCACTAATTTTTTTAATAATTTTAACATTTATCACACAAAAAAAGATTAAATGTTTCATATAATAGAGGTAGACAATTATAAGGGAGGGAAAAGAAATGAAAACCCCAAATTATCACGATTTTTATCAAAAGGCACTAATCCCCATTGGTGTAAATGACCAAATTGCCTTACAGGAATCCAGTGCATATTATGCGAACTCACCTTCAACCCATTGGCTGATTGCCGTAGAAGGGGTTCAACTCCCACAGACAAAAATATATTTTCATTGGAAAGTAAGTATATACCCTGCTGATTGTGAAGGAGACTTCGATTGGAAAAAGCCTTATTATTGTTCTCCAAACATGGAGTTAATTGATCATGCAAACGCATTTGCATCTTCTCTCGTTACAGCCGGCAAAAACGATAAACTTTCTTCAGCAACGCTTCTAGAGAAGATAAGCTAACCCCTAAAAATATTACCTTCTGCTTCACCTTCTTTTTACCTTCATTTGTGAAATAACCCACATATAGTAAAAAAGAAAAATTTACATAAAAAAGGTGCTGTCTGCGATTGCAGACAGCACTTTTTTCATTTGAAACTTAAGCTAACCTAAAGACAATTCCATGTCCGCCTTTAGGGTATTCCCATTTAATATTTTGATATGGACAGCCGATCCGACAGCTTCCGCATTCATGGCAGCCCTCATAGCCTACCTGCATGCGTGTTCCTTCCCACTTATAAACCTCAGCAGGGCAAAATACTGTACAAAGCTTATCGGGACATTTTGTCATGCAGACGTCATGATCCAGTACGGTCAAATGAGATTTCGTATCACATTTAAAACGGAGGAGATACTGTTTTTCCTCGATATTTTTCGTTGACATTATTTCACCGCCTTCCAAGCACGATAAATATCTTGTATCACACGGATGGTTCCACGTTCTGAAGTCACACTCTTCATGATTTGTTTTTGTTTTTCCCGCTTCGGTGTTCCATCAACGGTAAAGAATTTGCTCATAGCTTTATTCATCATTGGAACATATTCATTAAAATATTGTGGATACTTCTCAAAGGTATGTGCAGCATCCTTATATTTCTCTAAATCCTTCATTATGAAACTACTATTTAGTGCATCACGATAGCTATTTAAGCTTGATTCACTGAAATCCCCGCGACTATGTGCCTGAACTACAGCTTCTGCAGCCATTTTTCCAGATGACATCGCCATGTTCGAACCTTCACGATGAATCGCATTGACTAGCTGTGCTGCATCTCCAACGACAATGACTCCATTTCCAGCCACTTTAGGAACGGAACGGTAGCCGCCTTCTGGTATGAGATGGGCAAGATATTCAGCCGATTCTCCCCCAGCGAGCATTGGTTTTACCATAGGGTGAGTTTTTAAGTAGTCTAGGAGCTCATATGGCTTTATTTTCGCTTTGATCATACTCGATAGTGTTGTACCTACTCCAATATTTAAGCTTTCTTTATTGGTGTATACAAACGCGGTTCCTAGGTTGCCTTTTGTTGAGTCCCCAAAGATTTCAATGGTACACCCCTGATTATCTTCCAAATTAAAACGATCATTGATTTTTTCTTTTGGTAAATTAATCACTTCCATTACTGTTAAAGCAACTTCATCTGGTCGAAATTCTTTATGGAAGCCCAACTGTTTTGAAAGGAGCGAGTTAACCCCGTCTGCAAGCACAACGACATCAGCATATACCTCACCATTTGGACGGTCAGTACGAACTCCAACGACCTTACCGTTTTCAACAATACATTCAGTTACTACTGTTTCATTTATAAGGAGGGCACCTGCATCTACTGCCTTTTTGGCAAACCATTGATCAAACTGTGCACGTAGGACTGTAAAATTATTATATGGTTCTACACCCCATTCGAGACCTTTGTATCCAAATTGAACAACAGATTCTTTATCCATCATCCAAAAACGCTGTTCAATCACAGGTCGTTCCAAAGGTGCTTCCTTCCAAAATTCAGGAATTAATTCCTCCATTTGCTTTCGGTACAATACCCCGCCCATTACGTTTTTAGCCCCTGGGTATTCCCCTCTTTCAAGTAGTAAAACGTTTAGTCCACTTTTTGCACAGGTAAGGGCACATGAAGTACCTGCTGGTCCAGCACCAACGACAATTACATCAAATTTTTCAGACATAACTTATTTCACCGCCCTTTACAGATTTAATCTGCCTAAATTGTTCGGTTAATTTTGGAATGATTTCCAAGGCATCTCCAACAATTCCATATGTCGCAACATCAAAAATTGGCGCATTGGGATCTTTGTTAATCGCGATAATGAAATCAGAATTTTTCATACCAACGACATGCTGAATGGCTCCAGATAAGGCAACGGCAAAATAAATTTTTGGAGTGACTGTCTCACCTGTTTGACCAATTTGAAGGTGATGCGGCAGCCAGCCAGCCTCAACAACATCACGTGTACCACCAACCGTTGCACCAATGGTTTCTGCAAATTCATATAGAAGCTGGAAGTTCTGCAAATCTCCCATTCCCTTTCCGCCACAGACGATGACATGGGCATCAGCTAAATTGACTTTTTTTGTTACGTCATTCACAATTTGCAATACCTTTGTACGCATATCTTCTTCATGAAGTGATATTTTTTCCTCAATGATTTTGCCAGTTCTCCTTGACTCAGGTTCTAATGCCTTCATTACCTTTGGTCTCACTGTTGCCATTTGCGGTCGATGTTTCTTACAAAGGATGGTTGCCATAATATTACCACCAAAGGCAGGTCTGCTTGCTTCTAGTAATCTGTTATCAATATCCACGTCCAGCATGGTTGTATCTGCCGTTAAACCAGTGTTTAAATCTGTAGCTACGGCACTTGCTAAATCTTTCCCATTGGGTGTTGCACCGTAAAGGATGATCTCTGGTTTGTATTTTTTTGCAAGGAGCATTACACCCTTCATATATGATTCTGTACGATAATTCATTAAAACAGGATGATCAACCATATATACAATGTCTGCACCATAAGAAATGATTTTATCAGCCAATGGTCTTATTTCATGACCAAGTAAAAAGCCAGCTAATGGGACTTGTAATTTATCTGCTAACTCTCTTCCTGCACCAAGTAATTCTAGAGAACCGCCTTCGACCCTGCCATCATTTTGTTCAATGAATACCCAGACTCCTCGATAATCGTCTAGATTCATATTAATTTCCCCCCTTGACAAAAAATTGTTCTATATTATTTAGATATCTGGATTGTTAATAGTTCCTTCTTCTCCATCAAAAGGTCCATAAGTTGCTTAACCTGCTCATCTATAGCACCTTCTAGTCTTTTTCCACCTTCTGGACGAGGCGGTGTAAACATCTTCCCTACAATTGTTGGTGAACCTTTTAGTCCTAGCTGTGATCGTTCAACATTTTCAAAGTCACTTACTGCCCAAATTATCGGTTCATACCTTGCAGCTTTAATCATGTTGGTCATTGGTGAATACTCAATCTCATTAATCTCTTTTTCAACTGTTAATAAGCAAGGTATTTCTGACTGAATCAACTCATAGCCGTTTGTTAATTTTCGTTTTATCAGTACTGTCTTTTCTTTCTGATTGACCTCTGTCACTTCAATTACATTGGTAATTGGCGGGATATCCATCCTTCTTGCGATTCCGGGCCCAACTTGTCCTGTATCACCATCGATTGCATGCTTTCCACAAATAATCAGATCCACTGGGTGCTCTTTATTTATTTTTTCTAAAGCTTTTGAAAGAGCGTAACTTGTTGCCAGTGTATCTGCTCCTGCAAAGGCACGGTCTGAAATTAGATATCCTTTATCTGCACCTATTTCTATACTCTTTCTTATGATTTCAGTCGCTTGCGGCGGACCCATTGATAAAACAGAAATAATCCCCCCAGTTTTCTCCTTGATTTTTACCGCCTCCTGAACAGCGTGGGCATCGTAAGGATTCAAGATAGCAGGTGCACTGCGGCGGTCGAGTGTGTTCGTTTTTGGGTTGATTTTAATAATTTTTGTATCGGGTACTTGTTTGACACATACGACAATATGCATGTAGGAATTTCCCTCCTCCATATGATCTCTAGAATTAGCGAAAGCGTTTGCTCCCTTATGGTTGAAAAATGCTTTTATTAACGATATATGTATCGCAACAGAAGCATAGTACCAAACATTGATAGATTTCTAAATTTCTTACTGGATTTTACTTAAACTAGTGATGTGTAAAAGATTCCAAACAAATCTTTATGCAATATCTAAGAGGCAGTGATAAAAGTATTAACAATTTGAAGTTATGACAAGTTGTGGTAAGATATGTAGTTAATCGTGATGTAAATATTTGATTAATAGTACTAATATAACTATATGAAATATTTAGATATAAACAATGATAAAAATCACAGTTCATGTCTAATTTTGTAGATGTCTTGATTAGGATTATTGGATAAGGAAGGAAGTATGTGATGACTGAGGTTATTTTTGGCAGTGTACTTTCAGCGCTATCTACTGGGGCAGGTGCACTACTCATTCTATTTATTCAACATTCTATTACACATCGCTGGAAGGATATTTTATTAGCCTTTAGTGCTGGTATTATGATGGCAGCTTCTACGATAGGTTTAATTCCTGAGGCATTGAAATACGGTGGATTTGCATCACTTTTTGTAGGAATCTGTCTAGGAGTATGGACGCTTACTCTATTAGAAAAAAATATCCCTCATATTGACTTACAACATAACAAATCTGGAATTCAGTTTGACGAGAAAGCTCTATTAATTATTTCTGCGATTACGCTGCATAATATTCCTGAAGGATTATCAGTTGGTGTCAGTTACGCGTCGGAGCAAGGCGATACAGGCAATCTTATCGCTTTGGCAATTGGATTTCAAAATGCACCGGAAGGCCTTCTTGTCGCATTATTTTTAATTAATCAGCGGATAGGTAAGTGGAAGGCCTTCATTATAGCGACCTTGACGGGAGCCATTGAAATCGTTACATCTTTATTAGGATATTTCTTGACATCATATGTTCAAGGTCTAGTACCCTATGGGCTTTCTTTTGCAGCCGGGGCAATGTTATTTATCATTTATAAGGAATTGATACCCGAAAGCCATGGAGACGGAAATGAGCGGGTGTCCACCTATGCATTTATCATGGGACTGCTGGTCATGGTGTACATTATTGATATATTTTCATAGGTTTAAAAAAACGGGGCCTAATCGAAATGGTTGTTTTTGTATTGTTATTAAATCAATATTTTAGGCCAAATCATAATCATTTGTTTAAAAGCAAACTTAATTTCATCATTTGGCTTGGAGGATCCTTCCATAGCCTTTTGATACTTGTTTATTAATTCATCCAGCTCTTGACTATATTTTATAGTTACTTCACTCGTAAACCCAAGTGAGTTGGCACTATTAATCATTAGTTGCCTTTTTTTCTTAATCTCTTCAATCATTTCATTATAATTATTACAATGCTCGTACATGTGTTTCCGCTTCCCCCTACCTATTACCCAATTGCAGTAAACCACTAAAATTTAGACTACTTGATGAATTATGACAAGAATTTTACTAAAAGTAAACACATTCGCAAAAGTAGACAAAACTTCCTATTTCTTTTGTTTTTCGACAATTTCTTTGTTTAATATATCGGTTTTGCGACAAAATTCTTCATTTTTCATAAAAACCCTATTCCAGTAAATTAATAAGTTGGGAGCTAAAAAAACTGGCCGCTTTAACACAGCAGCCAGTTTTCCTCTTACTATTATTGAACTTCTAACTTCTCGTAAATTGGAACCCATCCTTCGGTTGTTACAAATATCCTTACTGCAACAACTTTTCTGTCTTCTTCTAAGGTAAAATAGTGTCTTGTATTTTCGGGTACTGAAATCAAGTCGCCAGGATTTAAATGTACCTCAAAGAACTCACCATCTTTTCCTTGAATGACAAATACACCGTGACCACTGACAATAAAGCGAACTTCATCATCTGTATGATGATGTTCGTTTTTAAAATTTGTCAGCAAAACATCCAAATTCGGCGTATTTTCTGATAGTGAAATGACATCTTGAGCTTTGTACCCCCGTCTAGCAGAGATATCAGCGATTTCTTCAGAAAAAACACTTAATATTTCTTCTTTTTCTCCCTCACTCAAAAGGTACTTTTCTACCAAATCACTAGGGAGCTTGCTAATATCCCAATTTTCATAAATAACTTCTTGAGATTCAAGGAAACTTGCAACCTCTTCTTGAACATTTATTTGCTCTTCTTTGTTTTGAAATGTAATATATGCCATTTTATATTCTTCCTTTCCATTTTTGGTTGATTAGACTGCGTTAAATAATTGGGGATGGTTTATGTTCTAATAACCGTAATTGATACCGAAATAAAAACTCAGAAGCTTCAAGTATTTTTTTCGCTTCAAATGCAGTTCTCCCCCATACCGTGATTCCATGGTTACGAATTAAAATAGCACCTGTATCACCTGAAATATGTTCAGAGAATTCAGCAGCCAGAGTCGGTATATGTGCATAATTTCGAATGATCGGTATTTTTAAGGTTGCATCCTCTTCCCATATATCAAATGCTTTAATTAGCTCTTGTCCTTTAAAGGTGACCACACCCTGATCACCATATATTTCTGAAATAACATTATTATCAATTGTATGAACATGAAGACTGCAGCCAGCATTCGTTTTACGATAAATTTCAACATGAAGAAGTGTCTCGGCTGAGGGTTTTAAATGTGTTTGTTCGACAGGATGACCAAACTCATCAACAAGTAAAAAATCTTCATCCGTACGTTTCCGCTTATCCTTACCACTAGCTGTAACCAGAAATTGGAGTGGATGATCATTTACTTTTATCGCTAGATTGCCACTCGTACCCATAAACCAGTCACGATTTGCAAGTTCATCTTTTACATCTGCTAGATCATTCCATCTCTCCTTTATCATTTTAATTCCCTCACCTCAATTCTTTTTTTTATTTCCTCGATACATTCGAAGAACGTACTAAATTCTTGATGATTAATGCCCCATTCCTCACATTTCTCCTGCAGTAAATCTCTTGCTAACACAAAATTAGCATGTTTCGCTGCCTCAAGATCTGTGACCGAATCTCCGATGACAATCTTGAACAGGTCGTTTTCATGGGTCAGCTTTCGAATAATGCTCGGCTTACAGCAGCCACAATTATTGTCACATAACGAATCGCATTCGTTCGGCCAAAGAATTTTAATCCTCTCACCTGAAAAATCAGATTCGTTACAATAAATACCAGCAAATGGTCCAAACTTCTCTAATATCGGATAAACAAAAAAGTCAATCCCACCGCTAACAATATATAAAGGAATCTCTTCTTTATGCGAAAATTCTACAAATTCTTTAAATCCCGGGCGGATTTTTGCATGCTCAATCGCAAACGCAGTCAACTCTTCCTTCAATTGACTAGGTAATAAGGAGAACAATTTTCCTACTCCCTCATTAATGGAAATTTGGCAAGTGAGAATTTGATCTTTAATTTCTTCCCATCCCTGAGGAGCAAATTCTTCCATCATCCGGATAATGTTATCACTTTCCGTTACGGTTCCATCAAAATCACAAAAGATTACAGGTTTTGTCATACTGTTACCTCTGCATTTCCCCATAGCTTTAGCGCCAGCTTAAGTTCTGGATACATTTCAGCCCCTTCAGACAATAACTTGCCTTGGAGATTAGTTTCAATCGCTTGTCGGAATGCAAGACCGCCGCCCCGGGCACCGTCTGGATGTCCATGTACTCCACCTCCAGCATTAATAACCGAATCGATACCAAAATCACCTATTAACAATGGAACCAAGCCAGGATGAATTCCAGCCGATGGAACGGGGAACGACTTTTTAAAACTGTCCTCACTTGTTAATTCATTAGCAATCGACAGTGCCTTTGGTTTTTCTAATGCAACTGTCCCATACGGCGATGGGAACAGTGACAAATCAGCACCGGCATATCGAAGCAGTTTACCTAGTAATAAAGAATGAGATACTCCATATACGGGTGATGATGCCAATGCACCACTGAAAGCAGGATGTGCCATAAGAGGTAATGCAATTTCATCATCTTCTCTTAATTCCTGCAGCACATCTAACCCATAGGAAAAAACATTGAATAATAAGAGGTCTGCTCCAAGTTCAGCAGCCTTTCTAGCTTTTTCTTTGAGCTGCGAAGTTCTGCCTGTTAGATTAACAGCATATAAAGTGCGGTGTCCTGTTTGGTCAAACACTTCTTGCAGTGCTTTTTTCCCTTCGACAATTCTTTTTTCAAATGGTGTTAATTCATTTTCAAACAGGATTTCATCATCCTTGACCAAATCAACACCACCAAGGGCTTGTTGTTTTAACTGTTCGACTAAAAACGTGAGGTCTTTCCCGAGTACGCCTTTAAAGATGCTCATTAATAACGGTCGATTATTAACGTTTAATTTATTCCTTAGTCCATCAATCCCAAATCTTGGACCAGGGAACTGCCTCTTTAATCCCTCATCAAATTGCAAATCAAGTAATTTAATTTTTCCATCCAATGAAAGTTTACCGAAAACGGTTGTTAAGATAGCAGGGAGGTCATTAGAAAAGTTTATCGTTGGATAGGCAATTTTAATCAGTGCTTGCTCTTCTGTTTCTGAGGGATTCGCTTCGACTGATACAACTCTTCCTTTATGTTTACGCAATTGGTTTTGTTCTAATTCAGGCAGATTCGTCCATGACCCAACTGTTAAACCAAGGGCAATTTCTTCTGCCTTCTTGGATGGTTTCTTTTCGTTATTTAGTAGATATGTAGCAATAATTTCAGTCATTATAAAAACACTTCCTTTTATTCAAACATAAAAAACCTCTTCAACAAAGAAGAGGTTAGCCGCTAACTAACATCTTCTCATCTATCAGCCTTGTTGCTGCAAGAATTAGCACCGTGCTTAAAACTAGATTTAAGTCGGTTGCCGGGCTTCATTGGGCTTTTCCCTCCGCCTGCTCTTGATAAGAAAACGATTCGTATATTATTCAGTTATTAATGTGTGTTTAACTTTAATTTGCATTATCGCAAGAAAAAAATAAAATGTCAATTGATTTAACTGGCTAATCAGAATTTTAAACAAAATTCTGAACGCATAAGTGCAACTACTCTTCCGTCTCCGCCTTAAGGGGCTCGCCATTCGGGGAGTTTTCTTTAAATATTTCTAAACGACTAATTCTTTCGACGGCTTCAGCTAATCGTTCTTCTGTTGAAAGTAGTCCCACCCGAACATACCCTTCTCCAAATTCACCAAATCCAATTCCAGGTGCAACCATAATATGTGCCTGTTCAAGGAGAATATTAGCAAATTCCGTAGAGGAAAAGCCTTCAGGAACCTTAAGCCAGGCAAAAAAGGATCCCCTTGGTGCGCTGACATTCCAACCCAAGGAATGAAGCCCACTTATCAATACATCCCTTCTTCGCTCATACAACTCGTTTAATTCCTTTACACAGTCTTGAGGTCCAATTAAGGCCTCCGCAGCAGCCTCCTGTACGGCTCCAAATAAACTGACATACAAATGATCTTGTAAAAGTTCAATAGCAGAAATGACGCTTTCATTCCCAATTGCAAAACCAACACGCCAGCCTGCCATATTATAGCTTTTAGATAAGGTATAAATTTCAATTCCAACTTCCTTTGCCCCTTGAACCTGTAAAAAACTTACTGGTTTCTTACCATCAAACCCGATGGCACCATAGGCAAAATCATGAACTATACAGATATCATGTTCATTCGCTAGTTTGATTGTCTCCTCAAAAAATTCATGAGTCGCTACCGCACCAGTTGGATTATTAGGATAATTGAGGAACATTAGTTTTGCTCTATCTAAAACATTCCCATTCAACTCACCATAATCCGGTAGAAAATTATTTTCCTCCCTTAGCGGCATTCTTACCATTTCGGCTTTTGCAAGTGCAACCCCTGACAAATAATCCGGGTAGCCTGGATCGGGCACGAGGATGGTGTCGCCGGGATTCAATAAACACTGCGGAATTTCGACAAGACCCGCCTTACCGCCAAACAGTATAGCCACTTCTTTATCTGGATCAATGGGAACTCCATATTCTCTAAAATAAAAATCAGCTGCAGCTTGTTTTAAATACTGGTGCCCTTGAAAGGGAGAATATTTGTGATTTAATGGATTCACCGCGGCTTCCTGAAGTTTTGCTACGATATGTGCCGGTGTTGGCTGATCGGGGTTCCCTTGCCCCAAATTAATCACATCATACCCCTGTGAAATATATTCCCCGACTTTTTTAACGAGTGAAGCAAAAAACTGCTTAGGAAGACTATTTAATATCTCTGATGTTGAAAATTGCTTCATGGTTCTCACCTGCTTTTATGATTTATAAAAGTAATTCTATTGTTAAATTCTAGTCACAAATGATATAACTTTTATAAGAGCTTGTAAAGAAAAAATTCCGAAAGTTCAAACGAGGTGAAGATTCGTGAAATTAAAAATTTCATGTATACAAATGGATATCGCCTTTGGGGATCCAAATAAAAACTATCAATCTGCTGAAAGACTCATTGAAAAGGCTGTAGCCGGCCAGCCCGATATCATTGTACTACCAGAGCTGTGGACAACAGGGTATGACTTAACTCGTCTAAATGAAATTTCAGATAATCATGCTGGTAAGACCATTGATTTCCTTCAAAAGGCAGCAAAAAGGTACCAAGTAAATTTTGTTGGCGGATCTGTAGCCAACCGAGAAGAAAACGGTATAAAAAATACCTTGCTCATCGTCAATAAGGAGGGTAAACTCGTTCACCAGTATAGTAAACTTCACCTATTTAAGCTAATGGATGAACATGTTTATTTAGAAGCAGGCTCTCAAAAAGGACTTTTTGAAATTGAAAATAATAAATTTGCCGGGACTATTTGTTATGACATTCGCTTTCCGGAGTGGATTCGAGCACATACATCTGAAGGGGCTGAGGCACTGTTTGTGGTTGCCGAATGGCCAGCGCAGCGATTGTCTCATTGGAGAGCCCTTTTAATTGCCAGAGCCATTGAAAACCAATGTTATGTCATTGCTTGTAACCGTGCCGGTCAAGATCCTAATAACCAGTTCGCTGGACATTCCTTAATTATCGATCCGTGGGGAGAGGTAATAGTGGAAGCTGAAGAAAGCGAAGAAATTTTATCTGCAGAAATTGAGACGGATTTAGTCAAAGAGATTCGTAAACAGATCCCTATTTTCATCGATAGAAAACCCGAATACTATAATTAATTTTCAAAAAATATTGACAATATTATTTTATTGCTGATATGATTTTCACCAGTTAAATAAATATTCTCTTATCACGAGCTGGCTGAGGGATTGGCCCTTTGAAGCCCAGCAACCGACCTTAAACAAATTGGATAATAGAGTGCTTCCTGCGCTTAACGATTCCAATAAGGCACGGTGCTAATTCCAACAGAAGGATTATCTTTCTGAGAGATGAGAGGTGCGATAGACAATTTGTCTTCCCGAGCCTCTTTCAAATGAGAAAGAGGCTTTTTTGTGCCTAATGCACAATGAAGCCTCCCAAAAACAAGGAGGAGCATTATGAGTCTACTAAAACAGAAAACATACCAACCATTAACTAACGAGAGTGCGGTAGAACTTGCACTGGAATTAAATATTTTTCCAGGCACTGCTAAACTCTCCTGCAAAGAGATTGGCGACGGAAATCTCAATCTTGTTTTTCATATTGTCGAAGAATTAAAAGGAAAAAGTATTATTATTAAACAAGCTCTCCCATATGCAAAAGTAGTTGGTGAAAGCTGGCCATTAACACTGAAAAGAGCAAAGATTGAAGCAGATGCCTTAAAAATTTTCGGGCAAATTGCTCCTGAATATGTTCCAGAAGTATTATTCACAGATGATGTCCTTGCTGTAACTATTATGGAGGATCTTTCCCATCTTTTGATCGCAAGAACTGGCTTTATTAAAGGTGAAAGCTATCCATTAATTGCTAAACATCTGGGTGAATATCTTGCTAAGACATTATTTTACACTTCAGATTACGGATTAGGCCCTGGAGTAAAAAAAGAACGTGTCCAACAATTTATTAATCCCGAATTATGCAAAATCACTGAGGACTTGATCTTTACCGACCCATTTATGGATGCAGATACAAATGAATTTGAGGATAGCCTTCGTCCAGCAGTCGAAGCTCTTTGGCATGATGAAGAACTAAAATTTCATGTAAATGTCTTGAAGAAAAGCTTTTTAACGGAGGCTGAGGCCCTCCTGCATGGAGATTTACATACTGGAAGTGTGTTTGCTAGTATTTCTGAAACCAAAGTAATTGACCCTGAATTTGCTTTCTACGGACCTGCAGGCTTTGATTTAGGTCAAGTATTTGCGAACCTCCTTTTCCAGGTTATTGCGAATGAAAAAAAACATGATCTTTTCATCAACCACATTGAAACCGTATGGAATGTGTTTGAGGAACAATATACATTCCTATGGAATACAGAAAATAAAGAGATTGCTGTAAAAACTTCTACATTCTTAAACTATCAGATATCCAAGTTTTTTGGGGATACCCTCGGGTTTGCAGGCTGTGAATTAATCAGAAGAACCATTGGCCTTGCACATGTTGCAGATTTAGATGGGATTGAGGACGAGCAAACCAGAATCACTGCTAAACAAAAAACGATTGAGCTCGGAAGAATCCTAATAAAACAACGAAATGAAATTAAGGATCTAACATCATTTATCGCAACTATAAAAGAACGTATATAGGTAAGAAAAGCAATCCACTTTGGATTGCTTTTCTAGTCGATTTTTGCCCACATCTCTTCTGGGTTTAGTTCATAAATACCCTTCTCTCGAAACATATAGTGATTAATGATAAATTCCCGGCGAATGGTTGCATAGTCATCATGGAATTGTTTTATAAACTCATTTAATTGTTTTTCTTCGTATTTTTCACCCATTTTTAACCCCTGTATCATGTGTTCAAATACGATTAATTTCTTTTTTCGTTGTGCTGGAATATTTTTTAGTTTCCCAGTTTTCGTAAAGAAATTTTCGATGATTTTTTGTCTCTCGAGACTAGACTCGACCATTTCATCCAACTCCTCTCCCTTTTTTTCTAACAGTTCTGTAAACACCTTTGCCTGCTGATTTATCAATGATTCGTTTAGGTAAAAGTAGATAGTATTCTTGACTCTTCTGTCATAAACCACATGAACTTCCCGTAATTTCTTTAAATGATGTGTAATCGTTGGAGCAGACAGGCCAAGCTTTCCAGCAATCGCCTGACCGTGGAGTGGGCCTTTCGCCAATATGGCTACTATTCGAATTCTTGTTGGATCTCCCATTGTTTTATAAAAAGATACGATTTTATCTAATTGGATCAATTTCCTACCTCACTTTTTTATAATTTCGATAACCATCTAATTAGATATATATCAAATTAACTTTACCATGTCAATAATTTAAAAAAAACACTCCCAAAAGGAAGTGTCTCAGATTGTAGACAAAAGGCATTCGATGAGCTTAATCGAATGCCTTTTTATGGTTTTTTTGCTCGTAAGAGCAAATTTTGACCTTTTCTATACCTTTATCTAGGCCTTTTCTGGACTTTTCCATGTCCAGTTGGCCATCTTTTTCAAATTCATGGCAGCAAAAGTAAGCATCGCTTGCATGGACAATTTTTTTAGGCCTCTTAAGGTTGTCCAACGCATACCATGCTTTTCTTT